>NZ_CP038256.1:310243-620487 GCF_004564075.1 Microbacterium sediminis | reverse complement strand
CCAGGTCCTGGTAGCCGACCTCGGCCGCGAGGATCGACTGCACGACCGCCGAGAGCGTCGAGTCGCCGGTGGTCAGCGGGTCGTAGTACTCGAAGTCGGCGAGCTTCTGCTCGGGCGAGAAGTGGTTGCCCTGCAGGAACAGCGCCAGCACGACGTCGGCCTGCTTGAGCACCTGGAAGCGGTAGATCACGAGCGGGTGGAAGTGCAGCAGCAGGGGGCGCTGCGACGCCGGCGTGTGCTCGAGGTCCCACACCTCGCGCTGCAGGAACAGCGAGTCCTGCGGGTGGATGCCGAACGACTCCTCGAACGGGATGACGATCGCATCCGCCGCCCGCTCCCACGCCTCCGGCTCACCCGGGTCCATCTTCACGCGGTCGACGAGGGCGCGGTACGCGTCGGGGGCGTTCGCGGCCATCTCGCGCACGACGCGGGCCGCCGCCCGCAGGTTGTAGCGGGCCATGACGTTCGTGTAGAGGTTGTCGTTCACGACCGTCGTGTACTCGTCCGGCCCGGTGACGCCGTGGATGTGGAACGTCTCCTCGCCGTCCGCCGTGCGCCAGAAGCCCAGCGTCGCCCACAGTCGGGCGGTCTCGACGAGCACGTCGGCGCCCTCGCGCTGTAGGAAGTCCTGGTCGCCCGTGGCGCGCACGTACTTCGCCAGCGCATAGCTGACGTCGGCGTTGATGTGGTACTGCGCGGTGCCGGCCGCGTAGTACGCCGAGGCCTCCTCGCCGTTGATCGTCCGCCACGGGAACAGGGCGCCGGCCTCGTTCAGCTGTGCGGCGCGGCGGCGGGCCGCGGGCAGCATCATGGTGCGCATGCGCAGCGCGTTCCGCGCCCACAGGGGCGTGGTGTACATGAGGAACGGGAGCACGTAGACCTCGGTGTCCCAGAAGTAGTGGCCGCCGTAGCCCGAGCCCGTCAGGCCCTTGGCGGGCACGCCCCAGCCGTCGGCGCGGGCGGCGGCCTGCGCGAGCTGGAACAGGCACCAGCGGGTGGCCTGCTGGATGTCGTCGTGGCCGGGGATGCGCACGTCCGAGCGCTCCCAGAACCCGTCCATGAACGCGCGCTGGCGCTCGACGATCGTGTCGTAGCCCACGTCGAGCGCGCGATCCAGCGTGCGCCGCCCGCGGTCGATGAGCTCGCGCGGGGGCACGCCGCGCGAGGTGTGGTACGCGACGAACTTGGTGATCGTGGTCGGCACGCCGGCCTTCGCGTGCACCCGGTAGACGTGCTTGGCCACGTCGGGCTCGATCGCGCCGCGGGCCTCGAAGCCGTTGCCGGTCTCGACGCGGTGGTCGGTCACCACCGCGAGCGACATGCCCGAGTTCGCCACGCGGTACGACAGCGCCGAGCGCTCGCCGTCGCGCCAGTACTCCTGCGGCAGGAGCACCCGGTCGGGGATCTTCTCGGCCTTGCGGGGGTCGAACCCGGAGCCCACGGCGGTCGGCGACGGCTTGATCGCGCCGTACACGTCCTCGCCATCCTGGCGGTTGACCACCTGCGAGCTGATCGTCACGGGCGCGTCGGCGTTGAGCACCGTCACCGTCATCCGCTGCGCCACGAGGTGGCGCTCCTCGAACGAGGTCAGGCGCTCCGTCTCGAGGAGCACCTCCTTGCCCGACGGGGTGACCCACAGGATCCGCCGCGTGTAGACGCCGCGGCGGAAGTCCACCGCGCGCTCGTACTCGCGCACATCCGCGATGTCGAGCGACAGCGGCTCGTCGTCCACGTACACGCGGATCACCTTGGGATCCGGCACGTTGACGATCGTCTGCCCGACCTCCGCGAACCCGTACGCCTGCTCGGCGTGACGGATCGGCCAGGTCTCGTGGAAGCCGTTGATGAAGGTGCCGTGCTCGGCCGCGTGGCGCCCCTCCGGGTGGTTCCCCCGCAGGCCGACGTAGCCGTTGCCGACCGAGAACACGGTCTCGGTCAGGCCGGTGTCCTCCGGCGACCAGCGCGTCTCGACGAGGCGCCACGGGTCGACGGGGAAGCGATCGCGATCGATCATGTGTGATCTGCTCCGAATCAGTGAGTGGAGGACGGCACGAGTTCGGCGAGGTCGGACACGACGATCGTCGCCCCGGCCTGCGAGAGGGGTTCGGCTCCGGCGCCGCGATCCACCCCGATGATGAGCCCGAACCCGCCGGCGGCGGCCGACTGCACGCCCGAGATCGCGTCCTCGACGGCGGCCGCGCGGGCGGGCTCGACGCCGCACATGCGCGCCGCCTCGAGGAACACGTCGGGAGCGGGCTTCGAGGGCAGGTGCTCGGTCTCGGCCACGACGCCGTCCATGATCACGGGGAACCGGTCGATCACGCCCGCCGCCGTGAGCACGTCGCGGGCGTTCTTGGAGCTCGAGACGATCGCCACCGGGGTGCCGGCCGCGGCGAGCGCGTCGAGCAGGGCGATCGATCCGGGGTAGGGCTGGATGCCCTCCTCCTCGAGGATCCGGGAGAAGACCACGTTCTTGCGGTTGCCGACGCCGCACACGGTGTCGGCCTCCGGCGGGTCGGACGGGTGCCCCCAGGGGATCTCGACGTCGCGGCTGCGCAGCACCGAGGCGACGCCGTCGTAGCGCTTCTTGCCGTCCAGGTGGTCGAAGTAGTCGGAGTCGGTGTACGGCGGCTCCACGCCCCAGTCGGCGAACAGCCGCTCGAACATCGCGCGCCAGGCGTGCATGTGCACCTCGGCGGTGGGGGTGATCACCCCGTCGAGGTCGAAGAGCACGGCGTCGCAGGCCGTGAGATCGGGCATCGCACTCACGCGGTCAGGTTACCCGTCGTGGCTTGACGCGCGCAGAGACTGACGGGCGATCTCCAATTCCTCGTCGGTCGGCACGACGAGCACGACCACCTCCGAGTCGTCGGCCGAGATGCGGGCGATCTCGCTGCGGCGCGCGGCGGCGTTGCGCTCGGCGTCGATCCGCACCCCCGCGAAGCCGAGCGTCTCGAGCGCCCCGGCGCGGACGGCGGGGTCGTTCTCGCCGATCCCGGCCGTGAAGGAGATCACGTCGACGCCGCCCAACTGCGCGAGGTAGGCGCCCGCGTAGGACCGCAGCCGGTGCACGTACACGTCGAACGCGAGCTGCGCCGCGGCATCGCCCGCCTCGCGCCGCGCGTGCAGGTCGCGCATGTCGGCCACGCCGGCCAGCCCGAGCACGCCGCTGTGCTTGTTGAGGAGATCGTCGAGCGCGTCGGTGCTCATCCCGGCCCGTCGCTGCAGGTGCAGCAGCACCGCCGGGTCCAGGTCGCCCGAGCGGGTGCCCATGACGAGCCCCTCCAGCGGCGTGAGGCCCATGGAGGTCTCGACCGAGCGGCCGCCGTCGATCGCCGTGACCGACGCGCCGTTGCCGAGGTGGAACACGATCTGCCGCAGCTCGCGGAGGTCGCGCCCCAGGTGCTCGGCCACGGTGCGGCTGACGTACTCGTGGCTCGTGCCGTGGAAGCCGTAGCGGCGGATGCGGTGCTTCTCGGCCAGCTCGCGGTCGATCGCGTAGGTCGCCGCCGCCGCGGGCAGCGTCTGGTGGAACGCCGTGTCGAACACCGCGACGTGCGGGATGTCGCCGAACGCGCGGCGCGCGGCGCGGATGCCCTGCACGGCGCCCGGGTTGTGCAGCGGGGCGAGCACCGACAGGTCGTCGATGTTGATCTCGACGAGGTCGCTGATCACCGTGGCCTCGAAGAAGCGCGCGCCGCCGTGCACCACCCGGTGGCCGATCACCACGGGCGGGTTCTCGTCCAGCGAGGGGCCGTGCTCGGCGAACGCGTCGAGCATCACCTGGAACCCGGCCGAGTGGCCGGGGATCTCGCGCTCGATGGTGTGCGTCATCTCCGTGGCGGCGATCGACGGCTCGCCCTCCGCGGCGTGGAACGCGACCGTGTGCCGCGCGGCGCCGGCCGGCTGACCGATCCGCTCCACGAGGCCGGAGGCGAGCCGGCGGCCGGTGCCGTCCGGGGCGACGTCGAGCAGCTGGTACTTGAACGACGACGAACCGCTGTTGACAACGAGCACGACGGCCACGGCTCACTCCCCCTGTGCCTGGATGGCGGTGAGCGCCACGGTGTTGACGATGTCCTGCACGAGCGCGCCGCGCGAGAGGTCGTTGACGGGCTTGTTGAGCCCCTGCAGCACGGGGCCGATGGCGACGGCGCCCGCCGAGCGCTGCACGGCCTTGTAGGTGTTGTTGCCCGTGTTGAGGTCGGGGAAGACGAACACCGTCGCGCGCCCCGCCACGGTGGACTCGGGCAGCTTCGCCTTCGCCACGGCCGCGTCGGCCGCCGCATCGTACTGGATCGGCCCCTCGATCGGCAGCTCGGGTGCGCGCTCGCGCGCCAGCCGCGTGGCCTCCCGCACCTTGTCGACGTCGGCGCCCGTCCCGGACTCGCCCGTGGAGTACGACAGCATCGCCACGCGCGGCTCGATCCCGAACTGCCGCGCGGTCGCCGCCGACGAGATCGCGATGTCGGCGAGCTGCTCGCTGGTCGGATCGGGGATCACGGCGCAGTCGCCGTAGACGAGCACGCGATCGGCGAGGGCCATGAGGAACACGCTCGATACGACCGAGACGCCGGGCTTGGTCTTGATGATCTCGAACGACGGCCGGATCGTGTGGGCGGTGGTGTGCGCCGCGCCCGAGACCATGCCGTCGGCCATGCCCATGTGCACCATCATCGTGCCGAAGTACGACACGTCGGTGACGGTGTCGGCCGCGCGCTCGTACGTCATGCCCTTGTGCGCGCGCAGGCGGGCGTATTCGGTGGCGAACTTGTCGACGTGGACGGGATCGAACGGGCTGAGCACCTCGGCGGCCGAGATGTCGAGGCCGAGCTCGATGGCGCGCGAGCGCACCTCGAACGGCTCGCCGAGGATCGTGAGCCGCGCCACGCCGCGCTCCAGCAGGATGGCGGCGGCGCGGAGGATCCGATCGTCGTCGCCCTCCGGCAGCACGATGTGCTTGCGGTCGGCGCGGGCGCGCTCGAGCAGGTCGTACTCGAACATCAGCGGGGTGACCACGTTGGTGCGGGCCACGCCGAGCACGCGGGTGAGCTCGGCGGTGTCGACGTTCTTCTCGAACAGCGACAGCGCGCGGTTGTAGCGCTGGGCCGAGGCCGCCGCGAGGCGCCCCCGCGTGTGCATGATGCGCACGGCGGTGGAGTAGGTGTCGCCCTCGCAGCGGATGATCGGGATCGACGCCGCCAGGCCCTCGACGAGGTGCTGCATGGCGTCGGGGATCTCGAACGGGCCGTTCAACACGATGCCCGCCAGCGACGGGAAGCTCGCCGAGCTGTTGGCGGTGAGCGCGGCCAGGAGCGCGTCGGTGCGGTCGGCGGGGATGATCACCACGGCGCCCTCGGTCAGCCGCGGCAGCATGTTCGTCATCGACATGGCGGCCACCACCACGCCCAGCGCCTCGCGACTGAGCAGCGCCTCGTCGCCCTTGACGAGCTCGCCGTCGACCGCGCGCAGGATGTCGCCCATCGTGGGGGCGACGAGCAGCGGGTCCTCCGGCAGCGACCACACGGGGGTGTCGGGGGTGTGCGCCCGCACGGCGGCGACGATCTCGTCGGCGCGCTCGCCGTCGGCGCGGTTGACGATCGTGGCCGCCAGCTCGGCGTTGCCGTATTCGAGCTCGCCGATCGCGGCGGCGGCGACCTGGCCGATGCGCTCCGGCGAGCGCGCCTCGGTCGAGCCGAGCGAGGCGGGGGTCGTGGCCTGCGACTGGCGGCCGCTGAGGACGAGCAGCACGGGGGTGCCGAGGTTCGCCGCGATCCGGGCGTTGAACGCCGGCTCGGCGGGGCTGGCCACGTCGGTGTAGTCGCTGCCGAGCACGACGACGGCGTCGCACTTGGCCTCGACCGCGCGGAACCGCTGCACGATCCGCCCGAGCGCCCGCTCGGGGTCGGCCCGCACCTCGTCGTAGGTGACGCCGACGCACTCGTCGTACTCGAGGTCGACGCCGTCGTGGTCGAGCATCATCTGCAGCACGTAGTCGCGCTCCTCGGTGGAGCGGGCGATCGTGCGGAACACCCCGACGCGGGGCGTCACGCGGCTCAGCGCATCGAGCGTCCCGAGCGCGATCGTCGACTTGCCGGAGTGCCCCTCCGCGGACGTGATGTAGATGCTCCTCGCCACCATCTCAGCCTATTCACGCGCGCGCCGCCGCGGCAGGGTGCGCGCGCCGCCCACAGACAACCCGGAGCCGACGCGTCGGGTTCTCCCCCGTGTGCCAGACCGGGGCGCGGTGGGAGCCTGGAGCCGACCCGGGAGGACCCATGAGCGAGAAGAGGCCGTTCGTGCCGCCGCGCTGGTTCGTGACGACGGCGTGGCGCATCCATCGGGCGATCGCCCGCCGAGGCCCGGGCCGCGGGCTGTGGACGACCGCCGATCGGCGCGGCTGGGGATCGCTCACGCTGCACACCCGCGGCCGGCGATCCGGCGAGCCGCGCCTGGCGGTCGTGGCGTACCTCGAGGACGGCGGACGATGGCACACGCTCGCGATGAACGGCTGGAGCGAGGGACACCCCGCCTGGTGGCTGAACCTGAAGGCCGACCCCCGCGCCACCGTGGCGCTCGCCGACGGCTCGAGGCACGAGGTGGTCGCGAGCCGGGCCGCGGGCACCGAGCGGGACCGGCTGTGGGCGGCGTGGTGCGCGACGAACGCCGACCTCGACGCCCTCGCCGCATCGCGCCGCACCCCGACCGACGTGGTCCTGCTCACGCCGACGGCCGGCTGATGCCGCGCGCACCACTCACAGGCGTTCGGGAGACGCCGTATCCCTGCCGTTCACCCGCGCCCACTATCCAGAGACAGTGATCGACGCCTGGCTGGCCGCACTGGCCGCGGACCCGTGGGTGCTCGCGATCCTGTTCGGGCTCGTGCTCGCCGACTCGTTCCTCGTGGTGATCCCGGGCGAGGTGGCCGTGACGGTGCTCGGCTCGATCGCGGCGTCGGGCGGGGTGCCGCCGCTGTGGGCGGTGATCGTGGTGGGCGGCGCGGCGGCGTTCTGCGGCGACGCGTGCTGCTACCTCGTGGGCCGGCTGCTGCACCCGGAGCGGTGGCGGTTCTTCGCCACGCACCCGCGGTTCCAGCGCGTGCACGAGTGGGCGAAGACCCGGCTGCGCACCCACATCGCGATGGCGGTGTTCACCGTGCGCTTCATCCCGTTCGCGCGCCTCGTGGTCAACCTCACCGCCGGCGCCACCGGCATCCGCGCGACCCGCTATCTGCCGATCGCCGCCGGATCCGCGCTGCTGTGGGCGGCGTACCAGGCGCTCGTGGGGGCGACGATCTCGGCCCTGCTGCCCGGCGGCACGATCACCGCGGTGCTCGTCTCGATCGCCGCGGCGCTCGTCCTGGGCTGGGTCATCGACGCCGCCCTCGCCCGCCTGGCCCCGCGCGCCGGCGGCCGCTGACCTCAGCGGCCCGTAACGCTGGACTACCGCATTGCGCGCCCCGGCACTCGCGCGAGTCTCAGCGGGCGAGGGCGCGCTCCACCGCCTCGGCGATCCAGTCGGCGAGGGTGTCGTCGTCGGGATCGGTGAGCGCCGCGAACGGCACGGAGCGGCCGCCGGTCAGCTGCAGCCGGTGGGCGCCGTGCTGCAGGGCGACCTCGAGGGCCTCGCCGCCGCCCATGGGGAAGAACACCTCCTGGCCCGAGACGCCCACGGCCATGCGCCCGTTGATCATGAAGGCCAGCGACCCCATCATGCGCTTCTCCTCGACGTCGCCGGACGCCTCGATGATGGCGCGCACGCGGTCGGCGAGCTCGGGGTCGTAGGCCATGGGCCGATCGTAGACGCCACGACGCCCCCGCCGCAGGGGCGGGGGCGTCGTGGGCCGGCCGGGTTACTTGCGCGCCGGCTCGAGGTCGGCGTCGGCGAACTCGCTCTCGTGCGCGGCGAGCTCGTCGTCGGCCGGGCCGCCGTGGCCGTCGCCGACCATGGTGCGCTCGTCGAACGGCAGGTCGCCACGCAGCACCCGCAGGGCGCGGTCGCGGTCGAATTCCTTCGTCCACGTGCCGATGATCACGGCCGCCACGGCGTTGCCCGTGAAGTTGGTCAGCGCGCGGGCCTCCGACATGAAGCGGTCGATACCGGTGATCATGCCGACGCCGTCGACGAGGTCGGGGCGGTAGGTCTGCAGGCCGCCCGCGAGCGTGGCCAGGCCGGCTCCCGAGACGCCCGCGGCGCCCTTCGAGGCGATGATCATGAAGACGAGCAGACCGATCTGCTCGGGGATCGACAGCGGCATGCCCATGGCCGTGGCGATGAACAGCGACGCCATCGTGAGGTAGATCGCCGTGCCGTCGAGGTTGAACGAGTACCCGGTCGGCACCGTGATGCCCGCGACGGGCTTGGAGACGCCGACGTGCTCCATCTTGGCGATGAGGCGGGGCAGGGCCGACTCGCTCGACGAGGTGGAGACGATCAGCAGGTACTCCCGGCCGAGGTACTTCATGAGCGAGAAGATGTTGATCTTCGCGACGAACCACAGCACCAGGCCCAGCACCACGCCGATGAACAGGATGCAGGTCAGGTAGAAGCCGACCATGAGCACCATGAGGGCGCCCACCGCGTCCCAGCCGGTCTCGCCCACGACGCCGGCGATCGCGCCGAAGGCGCCGATCGGGGCGACCCACAGCACCATGGTGAGCACGCGGAAGACGACCGCCTGCATGTGACGGATGCCGTTCAGGATCGGCTCGCCCTTGGCGCCCATCTGCTGGATCGCGAAGCCCACCAGCAGCGAGACGAACAGCACCTGCAGCACCGACTCACCCACGAGCGGCGAGAGCAGGGTGGTCGGGATGATGCCGAGGATGAAGTCGGTCGTGCTCTCGGCCTCGCCGGAGGCCTCGTACGAGGAGCCCGCGATGTTCAGGCCCTCGCCCGGGTGGATGATGTTGCCGACCACCAGGCCGATCGCGAGGGCGAAGGTCGACATCACGAGGAAGTAGACGAGCGCGATGCCGCCGACCTTGCCGACGGTCGCGGCCTTCGCGATCGATCCGATGCCCAGCACGATCGTGCAGAAGATGACCGGCGCGATCATCATCTTGATGAGCGCGACGAAGCCCTTGCCGATCCAGGCGAGCGAGGCGCCGAGGTCGGGCCAGATGAGGCCCACCGCGACACCGGCGATCACGGCGATGATCACCGCGATGTAGAGCCAGTGGTCCTTGCCGATGCCGCGCTTCTTCGCGGCCTGCGACTGTGGCAACGCTGCCATGAGTTTCCCTCTCGTCTTCGATGTCCGCGGGATGCGGGGTTCCGGGGCCACCGTGGGCCCGACACCCCAGGATCGGCAGGCCGCGCATCGCGCGAGGAATTGCGTGCATATTGTTCGCAGACCGGACGCGGGACAATGGGGCCATGGCCCCGAGCGCGCCCCGACGGCAGGCGGACCGTCGGCGCGGCATCGCCCGCACGTTCCTGACGGCCGCGGCCGCGACGCTCGTGGCGGCCGCCGTGGCGGTGTTCGCGCTGCTCGCGGTCGACGCGCGCCTGTCGGCCCAGGCCGCGGCGAGCGAGACGAGCCGGGTGCTCGTCGAGACCCTCGCGCAGGATCCGTACGTCACCGGCACCGTCGCCGCGGCACACGGCGATCCGGACGCCCGCGCGGACGCGACGGCGCAGCTGCAGCCCTACACCGACGCGATCCTCGCCGCGACCGGCGTGGACTACATCACGATCATGGACACCGACCGCACCCGGTACACCCACCCGAACCCCGAGCGCATCGGCGGGGCGTTCGTCGGGTCGATCGATCGGGCGCTGGCGGGCGAGACGCTCACCGAGGTGTACGAGGGCACGCTCGGGCCGTCGATGCGCGCGACCACCCCGATCCGCTCCGGCGACGAGGTGGTCGGGCTCGTCTCGGCCGGCGTGCTCATGCACGACATCTCGGCCGCGGCGACGCAGCGCCTCGTCGTCACCGGGGCGATCATGGCGCTGTTCCTCGCGCTCGGCGGCACGGGCGTCGTGATGATGTTCCGCCGGCTCGATCGGGCCACCGACAGCCGCGGTGCGGGCGAGCTGCAGGTGGCCTTCGCCGCCCAGCGGGAGCTGTCGAGCGTGCAGACGATCGCCGATGCGCTGCGCTCGCAGGTGCACGAGTTCGACAACCGGCTGCACACAATCGCCTCGCTCATCGAGCTGGGACGCACCGACGAGGCCCTGCGACTGGCCACGGCGCGGCGCGATCTGGGGCAGCGGCTGACCGACCGGGTGCTGCACGCCACCGATCAGCCGGTGATCGCGGCGCTCATGCTCGGCAAGACGGCGCAGGCGCATGAGCTGGGCGTCGAGATGCACTTCGAGACGCACCTCGAGCCGGGGACGCAGGGGCTCGACGCCGTCGACGTCGTCACCATCCTCGGGAACCTGATCGACAACGCCGTCGACGCGGCCGCCGAGCGGCGCACCCGCACGGGCGATCCGGACGCCTGGGTGGAGGTGTACCTCGCATCCGAGGACGATGCGCTGGTGTTCCAGGTGACCGACAGCGGCGACGGCGTGCCGGCGGCGCAGCGCGAGCGCATCTTCCGCCGCGGCGTCTCGACCAAGCCCGCAGAGGGCGCCAAGCGCGGCTTCGGCCTCGCGCTCGTGCACGAGACGGTCGCGCAGCTGGGCGGCACGGTGGAAGTGGCATCGGCCCCGAGCGGCGGTGCCGAGTTCACGGTGACGCTGCCGCGTCCGGGCGGGGAGGAGAGGCGATGAGCGACGAGACCATCCGCGTGCTGGTCGTCGAGGACGATCCCCGCACCGCCCAGGCGCACGGCGAGTACGTGGAGCGCTCCCCCGGGTTCGCGCTGGCGGGCATCGTGCACACGGCGGCCGAGCTGCGGCGGCGGCTGCGCGACGCGCACGCGTCCGGCGAGCGCATCCACCTGCTGCTGCTCGACTTCAACCTGCCCGACGGGCACGGGCTCGACATCTGCCGCGAGCTGCGGGCGGCGGGCCTCATGATCGACGTCATCGCCGTCACCGCGGTGCGCGAGCTGGAGGCGGTGCGGGCCGCGGTGGCGGTGGGCGTCGTGCAGTACCTCATCAAGCCGTTCACGTTCGCGGTGTTCACGCAGAAGATGCGCGCGTACGCCGACTACGCGGCGCGGATGCGCTCGTCCGTGTCGCGGCTGAGCCAGACCGAGGTCGACGGCGCGTTCGCGACGCTGCGCACCTCCAACGCGCCCGGTCTGCCGAAGGGGCTGTCGCACCAGACGCTCGACGCCGTCCAGCAGCTGCTCGCCGACGCGGACGGCCGATCGGCGAGCGAGGTGGCCGAGGCGCTGGGCCTGTCGCGCGTGACGGCGCGGCGCTACCTCGAGTTCCTGGCCGACCGCGGCATCGCGGCGCGCAGCGCCCGGCACGGCGGGCGCGGCCGCCCGGAGACGGAGTACACGCGGTCCTGACGGCGGCGGTGCCCGGAGACGAAAAGACTCTCCGCGCACCCGACAGAGCCTGGTTACCCTTGCTACGTTTCCGTCCTGGGGGAGTTGGCCTGGATGTCGCCACGCGGAGAGCTGCCACCAGTCTAACCGACGTCCGCCCATGCCGCCGCGGGCGTGACTAGGCTGTGCGTACCTGACCCGCGAGGGAGCGCCCGATGACCGAGGCCACGTCCGTTCTGTCCGCCGCGTCCGACGCCGGACCGGAGGCGGGTGCCGCCGCGTTCCGGGAGGCCACGCAGCGCATCGTCGCGTCGATCGGCCGGGTCATCGACGGCAAGCCGGAGGCGGTGCGGGCGGCGCTGATCGTGCTCCTCGCGCAGGGACACCTCCTCATCGAGGACGTGCCGGGCGTGGGCAAGACGATGCTCGCGCGGGCGCTGGCCGCGTCGATCGACGCCGACGTGCGGCGCGTGCAGTTCACGCCCGATCTGCTGCCGGGCGACGTCACCGGCGTCTCGGTGTTCGACCCCGTGGCGCGCGAGTTCGAGTTCAAGCCCGGCGCGGTGTTCGCCAACGTCGTGATCGCCGACGAGATCAACCGCTCCTCCCCCAAGACCCAGTCGGCGCTGCTCGAGGCGATGGAGGAGCTGCAGGTCACGGTGGACGGCGCGACGCATCCCCTCCCCGATCCGTTCCTCGTCGTCGCGACGCAGAACCCGCTCGAGATGGAGGGCACCTACGCGCTGCCCGAGGCGCAGCGCGACCGCTTCATGATGCGCATCTCGATGGGCTACCCCGATGCGCGGGCCGAGGCGCTCATGCTCCGCCAGCGCGACGCCGCAAACCCGCTCGACGAGCTGACGCCCGTGGTGAGCGCGAGCGAGGTGCGCTCGCTCATCGCGTGGGCGCGCGGCGTCCACGTCTCGCCCGCGGTCGAGGACTACGCCGTGGCCCTCGCGCACGCCACCCGCTCCCACCCCGAGCTGCGCCTCGGGGCGAGCCCGCGCGCCACGCTGCAGCTGGTGCGCGCGGCGAAGGTCCACGCGGCGCTGGAGGGGCGGCGCTTTGTGCTGCCCGACGACATCGCCTCGCTGCTCGCGCCGGTGCTGGGCCACCGGCTCATCCCCGCCCGCACCGCGTCGCGCTCGCACCGCGGTCCCGACGCCATGCCCGCGATCCTCGAGCGGATCGCGGCGAGCGTGCCCGTTCCCGTCGCGAGCTGATCGTGGCGCGCCGCGACGCCGCTGCCGCGCACGGGCGGGGCCCGCTGACCCTGCGCGGCTGGGGCGTGCTCGCGGTGGGCATCGCGTGCGTGCCGGTGGCCGCGAACATCGGCGTGGTCGAGCCGTATTACGTGGGGCTCGCACTGCTCGGGCTGCTCGTGGCGGGCTGGCTGATCGCGCAGATCGCCCGGCCCGTCCGCTCCGTGTCGCGGCGGCTGTCGGAGGACTCCGTCGAGGTCGGCGCCGAGGCCACGGTCGACGTCTGGATCGATGCGGCGCCGCCCCGCCGCCCGCCCGCGGGCCGCTGGCGCGATCGGCTGCCGCGCGGCCTCTCGGGCGACGCCGCCGGGGTGCTGCGCCGGGTGCGGGGCTCGCAGGTGCGGCTGTCGTATGCCGTGACCGGCATCCGCCGGGGGCGGCATCCGCTCGGCCCGCTCGAGCTGACGGCGTCCGATCCGTTCGGGCTGTGGCGGCGCACCGTGGCGGTGGGCGACACCACGACGGTGCTCGTCGTGCCGCGGGCGCAGTGGCTCGCGCCGCTGCCGGCGTCGTTCGGCGAGACCGGCGACGGCCTCTCGCCCGACGAGCGCAGCGGCCAGGGCGCCGACAACCTCATCCCCCGCCCCTACGCGCCGGGCGACTCCATGCGCCGCATCCACTGGCGCGCCTCGGCCCACCGCGGCACCTTCATGGTGCGCGACGAGGAGCAGGAGTCCACGCCCGCCGCGACGGTGCTGCTCGACCTCACGCCGCTGCACTGGCCGCCCGAGGCGCGCGACGGCGACGACCCGGGCTTCGAGCGGGCCGTGACCGCGTGCGTCTCGGCCGCGTGGCGCCTGGCGTGCGACGGGTACGCCGTCACGGTGGTGGATCACTCCGGCCGCGAGCTCGCCGAGCTCACGAGCGCCGAGGGCACGGCGCTGGAGGCGCTCGAGCGGGCATTCGCGACGGTCGCGCCCGACCGCGGCGACCTCGCCCGCGACGCCGCGCCGTTCGCCGCGCCCGCCTCGCCCGGACCGCTCGTGGTCGTGTGCGGCACGCTCGACGATCGCCTTGCCGAGGCCCTCGATCCGCTGGCGCGGCGCTCGTCGCTGCCCGTGCTGCTCACGCCCGCGCCGCTGCGCGAGGCCCTCGACCGCGCGCGGGAGGCCGGATGGGCGGCCTCGCCGCTGGGCGACGACGTGGCCGAGTCGTGGGAGACCGCCCTGCACCACGCGACGGCGGGGGCCGAGCATGGCGATCGATGAGCTCACCCGCGTGATCGCGGCGGCGCCGTCCCGCCCGGTCTCGTCCGCGCCGCCGCGCCGCGACCGCACGCTGGGCGTCTCGCTCGCCGCACTGCTGCTGACGTTCGCGGCGGTGCTGCCGCTGACGCGCGCGATCACGCCCACCTGGCTGAGCCTGTCGATCCTCGCCATGGCGATCGTCTGGCTCGCAGGCGCCGCCCTCCGCGGGCTCCGCGCGCACGCCGCCGCCGTTCCGGTCGCGCAGCTCGTCGTGTGGGTCATGGCGGTGACCGGCTGCCACAGCGCGCTCGCGGCGCTCGGGCAGCTGCCGGGCCCGTACGCATTCGCCGGCGTGCTGCCGACGCCGCGCCTGCTCGAGGCCCTGCCGCCGATTGCCGCCGCCGCGACCACCGCGATCGTCGAGAACGCCGCCCCGCTCCTGCCCGATGCGTCCCTCACCCTCGTGCTCGTGGCGGCGGCGGGGCTGCTCGCGCTGCTCGTCGACGTGCTCGCCGTGGCCCTCCGCCTGCCGCTCGTGGCGGTCGTGGTGGCGCTGGCGGTGTGGGTGGTGCCCCCGGCGGTGATCGGCGACGACGGCCACCTCGCCTCGATCCTCCTGTTCACCGGCGCCGCGCTCCTCCTGCTGGCGCTGGACCGCCGTCGCCGCGCGCCCGAGGAGTTCCGTCCCGTGCCCGCGGCGGCCGTCGCGGCCCTCGCGGTCGTGGGGGCGCTCGTCGTGGCCCCCGCCCTGCCGGCGCCCACCGCGACGCTGCGCGGCCCCGGACCGCCCACGCGCATCGACGCGACCCTCAGCCTCGGCGACGACCTGCGGCGCAACGGCGACACCGAGGTGATGCGCTACACGGTCGGCGAGGGCGAGGCCCCGTACCTCCGCGTCGCGACGCTGTCGTCGTTCGACGGCGATCGCTGGCAGCCCGACGACGGCCCGTTCGTGCCCGCCGACGAGTTCCCGCCGGAGCCGATCGCGCCGCCCGCCGGCATGACGACGGCCGAGGTCTCGGTGCGCGTGCAGATCGCGAACCTCGAGGGCGAGTACCTCCCCGTGCCGAGCCCGCTCACCGGGCTGTCGGGGGTGGGCGACGGCTGGAACGTGCTGGGCGAGAACCTCACCGTCATCGGCGGCGACGTCGCGGGGGAGTCGTACACCGCCACCGCCACGATCCCGCGCCCCACGCGCGAGCAGGCGCGCGCCGCGACCGCGACGATCCCCTCGCCGACGGCGGAGGGCCTGCAGAGCACGACGATGGTGCTGCCCGACTCCCCCGAGGTCTCGCCCATCCGCGACCTGGCCGAGGAGGTCACCGGCGACGAGGGCAACGACTACGACCGGCTGATCGCGCTGCAGAGCTGGTTCCGCGGCGGCGACTTCGCGTACTCGCTGGAGGCGCCCGTCGAGGACGGCTTCGACGGCACGAGCTTCGAGGCCATCTCGCGCTTCCTGGAGGTGCGCAGCGGCTACTGCGTGCATTACGCGTCGACCTTCGCCGTGATGGCCCGCACGCTCGGCATGCCTTCGCGCGTGGTGATCGGCTACCTTCCCGGCACGAACACGGGCGACGACCTCGACGATCAGAGTGTCTACAGCGTGATGGCGTCGCAGCTGCACGCGTGGCCGGAGGTGTACTTCCGCGGGATCGGCTGGGTGCCGTTCGAGCCGACGCCCGGCCTCGGCGTCGCCACCGAGTTCCTGCCCGATGCGCTCACCCCGGGCGGCGCCGACCCCGACGCGCCCCGCCCCGAGATCACGACGACCCCGTCGGCGGGCCCCACCTCCGGCGCCTCGCGGCCGCCGGAGGACGTGGGCGGCGGCACGGGCGGCGGCTCCGGCTCCGACGCCGGCGGATGGCTGCTCGCGGCCGCGATCGCCGCGGGGGTCGCGGTGCTGCTGGCGGTGCCGTGGCTCGTGCGGCAGTCGATCCGCTCCGCCCGCCTGCGCCGGGCCGCCGGCGGCGATGCGCGGGCGGCGTGGCGCGAGCTGCGGGCGATGCTCGTCGACGCGGGCATCGACACGCCACCGCACGAGTCGCCGCGCGCCCTGGCGGCGCGGGTGTCGACCGCCCACGGGGTCGCGCCCCCGCTGCTCGCGCCGCTGGTGTCGGCGATCGAGGACGAGAGCTACGGGCCGGGCGGCGGCGCGCCGCGCGGCGATCTGGCCACGGCGCTGCGCGAGGTGCGGCTCGCCCTCACGCCCGGCCGCGGCCGCCGCGCCTGGCAGCGGGCGGCCCCGCGCGCGCTGCTCGCGCTGCCCCGGTTCGGCGGGCCCGACGGCGACGGGTAGGATGGTCCACGGCCCTTCGCGGGCCACGGAGGATTCGCCTAGTGGCCTATGGCGCACGCTTGGAAAGCGTGTTGGGTGCAAGCCCTCAGGGGTTCGAATCCCCTATCCTCCGCCGAATCCCCCGCTGACCTGCGATTCCCCGCGCGTCAGAACAGCGTCACGCCCGACGGCGGTGCGAGCTCCGCCGCGGTGGAGGCCAGCTGACGCGCACCGCGCCGCCCCTCCGGCGAGTCGTCGTCCTCGCTCGCGTCGAGCCCGTATCGGCGCAGGAGCGGGCGCACCCGCCGGGCCAGCCACGCGCGATACTCCTTCGGCGCGTAGGAGGAGCGGCCGTAGAGCCGGCGATAGACCGGAACGAGCTCCGGATGCTCGCGATCGAGCCACGCGAAGAACCACTCGCGCGCGCCCGGCCGCAGGTGCAGCGCGCCGTAGATGACGCGATGCGCGCCCGCGGCGGCGATGCCCGACAGCGCCGCGTCGAGGTGCTCCACCGAGTCGGTCAGCCACGGCAGGATCGGCATGAGGAACACCGTCACCCGGAAGCCGAGGTCCGTCGCCGCCCGCACGGTCGCCAGGCGCGCGGCGGCGGTCGGGGTGCCCGGCTCCACCGCCTTCTGCAGCTCGTCGTCGAAGATCGCGATCGACATCGACAGGTCGACGGGCACGTGCTCGGCGGCCGTGGCCAGCAGCGGCAGGTCGCGCCGCAGCAGCGTGCCCTTGGTGAGCACCGACAGCGGCGTGCCGCTCTCGGCGAGCGCCGTGATGATCCCGGGCATGAGGGCGTAGCGGCCCTCCGCGCGCTGGTACGGATCGGTGTTCGTGCCGAGCGCCACGAGATCGCGCTGCCACGAGCGGCGCGCCACCTCGGCGGCGAGCACCTCGGCCACGTTCACCTTGACGACGATCTGGTCGTCGAAGTCCTTGCCGGCGTCGAGATCGAGGTACGTGTGCGTGTTCCGGGCGAAGCAGTTGTGGCTGATGACGCCGTTGGCCACGAAATCACCCGTCCCCGTCGTGATGTCCACCATCTCGGTGTCGTAGCCGAGGTCCTCGATGCGGACGACGCGCAGATCAGCGACCGTTTTCACGGCCTCGCCGACGATGCCCAGCTTGCGTGTGATCGCCGGCCGCGTGATGTCGAGGAAACGCCTCCGTGCGGGCAGTCCTCCCCGCACACGCACGACGCTCACGCCGTTGTCTCGCGCCGCCTCGCGGACGATGGGAACGTCCAGGGCATCGCAGGCCCCCTCGATGTCGGCGAGGATCGAGGCGTCCTTGTTCGAGATCCGGATACAGCCCTGAGAGTGGCTTCCCTCCGCATCGAAGATCCCGGACAGAAAGCCGGCATGCCAGTCCTCGTCGACAGTCTCGGGGCGCTCGATCAACCGCTCGATGGCGGCGACGTGCGCCCGCTTGCGCGTGTGGAGCGCGAGCATCGCCCGTCGCGCCTGGCTCGCCACGCCGAACGGCCTTGTGTACGTCTCGACACCCTCGCTGCGCAGGAAGTCCCGGGTGCGATCGAGCGCCTCCGTATCGGCGAGGGCCAACCGGAACACGTGCGCTTCGGTGGTCCTCGTGCCGTAAACGTATCGGCCGTGGAAGAGCGAGCCATCGCCCCGGATCATCCCCGACAGGTACCCTCGCCGGAACGACGTCGTCGTCCATCGCTGCTCCGCGGTCGGCGAGCCGCCCAGACCGAACCCCTGCAGACTGTTCGCGGTGGTGAGGTGTGGCCGCCTCGCCCCTCCGCTCGTGGTGCCGGTGACGTGCTTCCACCCGCGCGAGCTGAGGAAGCGATGATCGCCGCTCGCGATCAGCTCGGTTCCGTCGGCGAGCGTCACCCGGTACGCGCGTTTGCGCGTGCCCCACTTCGCCTGCACCCGGGTCGTGACGTAGCGGCGGTAACGGCCGTCGACGCGCGTGCCGACGATCTCATCCCCCACGCTCAGTCGGCCGATCGGCCGCTGCCGCCCGTCCGCCATCAGCACGAGCGTGTCCGGGTGCAGGCAGTACACGCACTGGTGGCTGCAGCCCCGGTAGGGGTTGACCGTCCAGTGGAACGGCATGGGGCTGCCCGACGGCACGCGATTGAGCGCCGACTTGGCGGCCACCTCGTGGAAGGTGATGCCGGCGAACTCCGGCGTGCGCACCGAACGGACCAGGCCGCGCAGCCCGATGAGCGCGGGGTCCGCAGACCCGTTCACCGCCTGACCGCTCCACCTCACGGATTCATTCGAACATCCGTTCGAATGCTTGTCAAGCGGCGGCGGCCCGCGGCGCGCCTCGTCGAGCGCCCCGGGCCGCCGCCCGCGTCACACCGCGATCGCGGGCGGTACGGGGGCGAAGTGCGGGATCTCGATCGGCCGCGTCGCGCCACTCGGCGGGATGTCCGCGAGCACCTCGGCCGCGCGCTCCAGCACGTCGCCGAGCGTGGCCAGGCGCTCGACCCCGCGGCGCGCGGACACCCACACCACCTCGTAGCCGACACCGCGCCGTTCCACATACGCCACGACGCTCGTCGCGTCGGTTGCCTCCACATTGCCGTCGCACAGGCGCCAGGCGTCATTGCCCAGCGGCACCAGCTCCAGCTGATGAACCGTCTTCATGTCGACCTCCACATCCAGGGTGCGCCGCGCCGGCGCCTCGTTCCAGGGGGTTGACACCCCCGACGGCGCCATCTACTCGTGCGTGCGGCGCGAGGACGGACCGCCGCGGGGTTGTCAACCCCTGTGCGACGGCGCGATGCCTCGCGCACGATGGAGGGACCTGCCGAAGCTGGCGGGTACCTCGCCGCGAGCCGGCGAGGGGACGAGAGGAGCACCGATGCCCAACGGAACGATCATTCCCACACCGATCGACCCGAGCTGGCAGGCCGAACTGGCCGCCTTCGAGGAGGACGAGCACGCGGATGGCTACTGATCACGACGGCACGCAGGACGCCCCGCTCGAGGACATGCACGAGACGGACGATTCGGAGCGCATCGCGGGCATCGTGGCCCAGACGCGCGCGGACCTCATGGTCGAGACCGTGCACGGCGATGTGCGCAGCACGCTCGAGCGGCGCCTCACCGACGCCGGCATCCCGATCGACGACGCCCGGCTGGACGAGCTGACGCGGCAGGTGGAGAACGGCGAGACCGACGTCACCGATCCCGGCGTGGAGCAGATCTGACCCGGCTCAGCCGTCGCAGTTCTGGCAGACGCCGCTCATCGGCAGCACCATGAAGCAGGTCGGGCAGACCTTCGGCGGCGCCTCGGGCTCGGACGACCGGCGCGCCCGCGGCGCACGCGGGGCCGGAGCCGGCGCCGCGGGGCGCGCCACGGGGTGGGTGACTCCCCACGCGCCGTGGAAGCGGCGGCTCGGCCAGCGCTCGACGGTCTCGCCGAGCCGGCGCACGATCTCCTGCTCGGTGCGGAAGCCGTTCGTGTAACCGGGATGCACCTCGAGCGCGGGCGACCCGCCCCGCCGCTCGATGCGGAAGTGCGTGCTGAAGCCGACGAACCCGGCGGCGTCGATGCCGTCGACGATGCGGCGGATCAGCTCCTGGTTGGCGGCGGGGGTGCCGTGCCGTTCGAAGGCCTCATCGAGCGAGGCGTAGCGCGTGGCGCGGCCCGGGTTCTTGCGCGCCGAGTCGGCGGGTTCGGGAGATCGCGTCACGTCTCCAGGGTAGGCGCTTCGGGCGACCCGAAACCCGGTCGTTCCCGGGATCGGCGCCGGCGCCGATCAGCGGCCGATGCCCTCGAGGAACCGCACGAGCGAGGCGACCGCGTCGGGGAGCGGGCCGTCGTTGACGATCTCGAGGTCGACCCCGGCCTCGGGCGCCGGATCGGGGCGCTCGAGCCGCGCGCGGGCGTCGGCGGTGCCCTCGCGCCCCCGGGCGAGGATGCGGGAGCGGCGCACGTCCTCGGGCACGCTGATGCGCACCACGCGCACGTCGCCGAACACCTCGGGCAGTGCCGCGATCACGCCGCGCGAGACGTTCACGACGGCGACGGCGCCCTCCCGCACGGCGCCGGCGACGGCGGCGGGGATGCCGTAGCGCAGGCCGTGCGCGTCCCAATGCACCGCGAAGCCGCCCGCCCGCTCGCGCGCGGCGAACTCGTCCTCGGTGGCGGGCCGGTGCTCCTCGCCCGGGCCGGCCGGGCGGGTGATCACGCGCTGCGGGAAGATCACCCGAGGGTCGGCGGCGAAATGGCGCCGGGCCCCGTCGATCACGGCGTCCTTGCCGGCCCCGCTCGGGCCGACGACCGCGACGAGCGTCATGCGACCCGCCGACCCTCGCGCCAGACCGCGCGGACGATCGGCACGGGGGCGCCGGTGGGGTGGTGCGCGTCGGGGCCCACCTCGTGGGCATGCACCCGCACGAGGTCCGCACGGCGGCCCGGCGCGATCACGCCGCGGTCGTCGAGCCCGATCGCGCGGGCCGGGTTGGCGGCCACGAGCGCCGCGCCCTGCGGCAGCGTGATCTCCCCCGCCGCCACGAGGCCGAACACGGCCTGCAGCGGGCTGGCCGGCACGTAGTCGCTCGAGAGGATGTCGAGCAGGCCGTGGCGCAGCAGCTCGACCGCCGCGACGTTGCCGGAGTGCGAGCCGCCGCGGACGATGTTGGGCGCGCCCATCACCACGAGCTGGCCGGCCTCGCGCGCCGCGCGGGCGGCGTGGACGGTGGTGGGGAACTCCGAGATCCGCACGCCGAGGGCCGCGGACTCGTCGACGTGCTCCTGCGTGGCGTCGTCGTGGGCGGCCATCGTGATCCCGCGGGCGAGTGCACGCTCGGCCATCAGCTGCCGGTGCGGTGCGGCGTACTGGGCGGAGAGCTCGTGGAGCGTGGCCACGTGCGTGTCGAACTGATCCGACGTCAGCCGTCCCTTCCCGAGCATGTAGGTGCGGAACGCCTCAACGTCGGCGTACTGGCGCTGGCCCGGGGTGTGGTCCATGAGCGAGACCATGCGCACGCGCTCGTGCGCCCCCACCTCGTCGAACACCGCCACGACGTCGGGCGTGGACACCTCGCAGCGCAGGTGGATGAAGTGGTCGGCGCGCAGCAGCCCGGCCTCGGCGGCGTGGACGACGGCCGCGATGAGCGTGCGGGCGTTGGCGGCCATCGCGTTGCCGTCGGTGGGGCCCGTGCCGATGCGCAGCGCGTCGAGGACCGTCGTCATGCCCGAGGCCGCCATCTGGGCGTCGTGGGCGACGACGGCGGGGATCGGGTCCCAGTACCGCTTCGGCCGCGGCTGGAAGTGGCTCTCGACCTGATCGGTGTGCAGCTCGACCAGCCCGGGCATCAGGTAGTCGCCGCCGAGGTCCTCTCCCACCCCGGCGTCGCCCGGCGCCACGTCGGCGATGCGCCCCTCGCGCACCCGCACCGAGCCGCGCACGACCTCGTCGGGCAGCACGATCTGCGCGTTGCGGAGGATGGTCTCGGTCACGTCGGCTCCTGACGGAAGGGGTGGACGGAGTGGACGGCGAACGGCGCGCCCGGCTCCGGCTCGACGAACACGGCGAGCGCGGTCAGCGGGATGTCGGCGCCGTTGAAGGCGGCGAAGTGGGCGGCGATCCGCTCGTCCACGTCGCCCGGATCGTCCAGCGAGTCGGTCAGGGTCATGTGGAACCGGAACTGGTCGAGCACGTGCGGGTAGCCGTAGCGCTCGAGCAGCTCGCGCCCGCGCTCGCTCAGCCGCTCGGGACGGCGCCGGGCGATCTCGGCGGGGGTCAGCGGCGCCCGGTACGGCTCGAACGCGCGCACGACGTCGGCGGCGAGCGCGTCGATCTCGGCGGTGTCACCGGTCGGCACGAGCGCGCGGAACGTCCCGATCGCTCGGGGCCGGACGGCCGGGATCGTCACGGCGGCCCGCGCGGCGGCGAAGGCGGCGACGCGATCGACGAGGCCCTCGGCGGTTGCGCCGTCGGCGAGGCGGAACGGCGCCTTGAGGGTGGCGTGGAAGCCGTAGCGACGCGGATCGACCGTGATCGCCGGGTGCGACGCGTACCAGTCCGCCACGGCCCGGCGCAGCGCGATGGCGATCGCCGGGGCGTCCGGCTCGATGCCGGGCACCCCGTAGACGGCGTAGCGCGTCACGCGGCGACCGCCTCGCGGGCGGGCGTGAAGGCCGCCACGTCGACGACGCGATCCGCGACGGCATCGCGCACGTCGTGATCGTGGAAGATCGCGAGCATGCCGGTGCCCGCCGCCAGCCGCTCGCGGATCATCTCGATCACGACGGCGCGGTTGCGGGCATCGAGCGAGGCGGTGGGCTCGTCGAGCAGCAGGAGCGGGCGCTCGGCCGCGAAGCCGCGCGCGATGTTGACGCGCTGCTGCTCGCCGCCCGAGAAGGTCGCCGGCGGCAGCGCCCACAGCCGCTCGGGGATGCTCAGCCGCGCGAGCAGCTCGGCGGCCCGATCGCGGGCGACCTCGCGCTCCACGCCGCGCTCGACGAGCGGCTCGGCCACCACGTCCTGGGCCGAGACGCGCGGCACCGCGCGCAGGAACTGGCTCACGTAGCCCATCGAATCACGCCGCGCCGCGATCACCTCGCGCGGGGCGGCGGTCACGAGGTCGAGCTCGCCGCCGCGATGCGCCAGCGCGATCCGCCCGCGGTCGGCCGCGTAGCTGCCGTAGACCATCTTCATGATCGTGGACTTCCCGGCCCCGGACTCCCCGCCCAGCACGACGCACTCACCGGGCGGCACCGCGAAGGTGACGCCGCGCAGCACGGGCAGCACGAGCCCGCCCTGCAGGTGCAGCGTGAAGGTCTTGTCGACGTTCTCGACCGAGAGCACGTTCATGATCACCCCTGCAGGATCGAGCTGACGAGCAGCTGCGTGTAGGCGGCCTGCGGATCGTCGAGCACGCGATCGGTCAGGCCCGACTCGATCACGCCGCCGTCCTTCATGACGAGCGTGCGGTGGCTGATGAGGCGGGCGACGGCGAGGTCGTGCGTCACGATCACGACGGCCAGCCCGAGGTCGGCGACGAGCGAGCGGATGAGGTCGAGCAGCCGCGCCTGCACCGAGACGTCGAGGCCGCTCGTGGGCTCGTCCATGAACACGAGCCGCGGCCCGAACACGAGGTTGCGGGCGATCTGCACCCGCTGCCGCATGCCGCCCGAGAACGTCGCGGGCGTCTCGTCCATCCGCTCGCGCGGGATCTCCACCCGCTCCAGCCACTGCGCGGCCTGCTCGCGGATGCGGCCGTAGTGCCGGGCGCCGTTGGCCATGAGCGGCTCGCCCACGTTGCCGCCCGCCGACACGTGCATGCGCAGCCCGTCGGCGGCGTTCTGATGCACGAAGCCCCACTCGGTGCGCCACAGCCGGCGGATCTCGCGCTCGCTGAGGCTCGACAGCTCCACGAGGTCGTCGCCGTGGCGGTAGCGGATCGATCCCTCGTCGACCGTGAGGCGCTGGCTGAGCATCCCGAGCAGGGTCGACTTGCCCGACCCCGATTCGCCCACCACCGCGAGCACCTCACCGGGCCACAGGTCGAACGACACGTCGCGGCAGCCGAAGCGGTCACCGTAGCGGTGGCCCGCGCCCGTGACGGACAGGAGCGGCTCCGCGAGCTCTCGGCCCCGCGCGTCGCGCTCCGCTCGACCCGTCTCGGCCGGTTGCTGTGGTCGCTTCAGCTCCGCGGCTGCGCCGCTCCGTTCAGCAACCGGAGGGAGCTCCGCGGCTGCGCCGCTCCGTTCAGCAACCGGAGGGAGCTCCGCGGCTGCGCCGCTCCGTTCAGCAACCGGAGGGGCGGAACCGCCCGGTTGCTGAACGGAGGCGCGCAGCGCCGAAGCTGAAGCGACCACCTGAACACCGCCCGCACGCGCCGCGGCGGTGCGCTCGCAGTGGTCCGTGTCGCTGCACACGTACATCGCCCCGCCGGCATCGTCGATGATCACCTCGTCGAGGTAGACGCCCTCCGAGCCGCAGATCTCGCACGGCTGTGTGAACCGCTGCGGCTCGAAGGGGAAGTCCTCGAAGCCCAGCGAGGCCACGTCGGTGTACGGCGGCACGGCGTAGATGCGCTTCTCGCGGCCGGCGCCGAACAGCTGCAGCGCGGGCGACTGATGCATCTTGGGGTTGTCGAAGCTCGGCGTCGGGCTCGGCGCCATCACATAGCGGCCGTTCACGCGCACGGGGTAGTCGTAGGTCTTGGCGATGTGGCCGTAGCGGGCGATGTCCTCGTAGAGCTTGACGTACATGAGGCCGTACTCCTCGAGCGCGTGCAGGCGCCGGGTCTCGGTCTCGCGCGGCTCCAGGAACCGCAGCGGCTCCGGGATCGGCACCTGGAACACGATGATCTGACCCTCGACGAGGGGCGTCTCGGGGATCCGGTGCCGGGTCTGGATCACGGTGGCCTCGACCGTGCTCGTCGTCGATCGGGAGCCGGCGACCTTCTCGAAGAACTGGCGGATCGACACCGCGTTGGTGGTGTCGTCGGCGCCCTGATCGATCACCTTGAGGGTGTCATCGGGACCGAGGACGGCCGCGGTCACCTGCACGCCGCCGGTGCCCCAGCCGCGCGGCATGGGCACCTCGCGCGAGGCGAACGGCACCTGGAAGCCGGGGATCGCGACGCCCTTCAGCAGCGCGCGGCGCACGACGCGCTTGGTCTGCTCGTCGAGGTAGCCCTCGTTGTAGACGATGCGGGGCTCACTCATCGCGCGCCTCCTCTCGCTCGGCGAACTCGGCGTTCAGGCGGCGGATCAGGCCGAGCTCGGCCTGGAAGTCGACGTAGTGGGGCAGCTTCAGGTGCTCGACGAAGCCCGTCGCCTGCACGTTGTCGCTGTGCGCGATGACGAACTCCTCGTCCTGCGCCGGCGACACCCGCCGCTCGCCGAACTCGTCGGAGCGCAGCGCCCGGTCGACGAGCGACATGCTCATCGCCTTGCGCTCGGCCCGCCCGAACACGAGCCCGTAGCCGCGGGTGAACTGCGGGGGCCGATCCGACGATCCGACGAACTGGTTCACCATCTGGCACTCGGTGACCTCGATCCGCCCGATCGGCACGTCGTGGCCGATCTCGGGGGCATCGAAGAGCACCTCGACCTCGCCCACGCGCACCTCGCCCACGAACGGGTGGGTGTTGCCGAAGCCGCGCTGCGTGGAGTAGCCGAGCGAGAGCAGGAACCCCTCGTCGCCGCGCGCGAGGGCCTGGAGCCGCTCGGCGCGCGTCATCGGGAAGGTCGTGGGCTCGCGCGTGAGGTCGCCGGGGTCGGGATCGGCCCATCCCTCGGGGCGGTCGGGCTCGATGAGCGCGCCGTGACCGAGCAGGTCGGTGACGCGCGGCATCGGCTCGTCGACCGCGACATCCGGATCCGGGATCTCGGGTGTGGTGAGCTCGTCGGCCAGCAGGCGGTGGGTGTAGTCGAACGTGGCGCCGAGCTGCTGCCCGCCGGGGACGTCCTTGAACGTCGCCGACACGCGCCGTTCCGACGGCAGGCCGGCGGTGTCGAGCGGCTCGGTGGTGCCGAACCGCGGCAGCGTCGTGCGGTACGAGCGCAGCAGGGTCACCGCCTCGAGCACGTCGCCCTGGGCCTGCAGGATCGCCTTCGCGGCGAGCTCCGGGTCGTAGAGCGACCCCTCCGACATCACGCGCGAGACGAGCACGCCGAGCTGATCCGCGACCTGCCCGTGGTCGATCCGCTCCGTCGATCCCGCGCCGCGCTTGGCCAGCAGGGCGTGGGCGCTGGCGATCGCCTTCTCGCCGCCCTTCACGGCCACGTACATCAGGCGGCTCCCCTCAGCCGGGTGGTGCGCGGCAGGCCGCGGACCTCGCGCTCGCCCGCGAGGAGCAGATCGACGCCGCGCGGGAAGCGGGCGGCGTTCGCCGACCAGTCCTCGAGGGCGCACGGCAGCCCGGCCCCGTCCCACGCCGCCGATCCGTTCACGCCCGGCCCGGTCGCGATGAGCTCGCCCGCGGGCGCCGCGCCGGTGGCGTCGACGATCACCGTCGCCGAGAGGTGCGGCTCCTCGTCCGTGCCCTGCCGCAGCGACGCCAGCGGCGGGACCTCGCCCGGGGACGCCAGGCAGAAGGCCGCGTCGCCGGCGTCGTCCACGATCCGCGCGCCGGTGTGGAAGCGGATCCACGCGGCAACGTCCGGCGCGCGCAGCGCGGATCCGAGCCACACCGGGGTCTGCTCGTCGCAGAGGGTGAGCACGAGCGCGCCGACCACGAGGGCCAGCGGTGCGGGCGGGGCGACGCGGGCGTCGACCGGCTGCGGCAGCGTGGGCCGGGCGAGGGCCTCGAGCGCCGCGCGGAACACGCGCTGCGCGTCGCCGACCGGGTCGGCGAAGCCGGGGGTCTGCAGGGCCGCGATCGTCATTCGTCGTCCTCGTCGTCGGAGCCGTCGTTCTCGCGCGCGACGGTGAAGAAGTCCACCACGGTGGCGCGGGCGTCGCGGCGCGCGCGCAGGTCGCGCTCGTGCTGGGCGCGCTCGAGCGGCTCGATCACCCCGGCCAGCACCCGCTCCCGCGCGCCCGATCCGAGCATCGCGTCGAAGATCGCGGCCAGCGCGGCGTGCTCGGGGTGGCTGCCGAGCACGTAGGCGGTGCCGACGGCCTCGTCGCCCGCACCGCGCACGGCGACAGTCGCGCGCGTGACGGTGGCCTCGCCGAGGTGGAACCGGTCCCCCGCGCCGCCCGTGCGGGCCTGCACCATCACGAGCCCGGCCTCCGGGCCGCGCAGGTACTCGACCTCGGGGCGTTCGGGCCAGGTGCGCCACAGCTCGGCGAGCTCCGCCTCGGTGGCGCCCGAGAGCACGCGCGCCGTGCGGCGCCGCTCGCTCGGGTCCCGCTGGGTCGTCTGCATGCGACCACTGTGCGAGCCGGCGGTGACGCGGACCCGGAGCGAACGTGGACGGCCGGTGAATCGCCAGGTAAACCACCGGTGACTTGTCGCGCGGTTCGTGCGGCACGCCCGGCGATTCCGCGCAGATCTGCGATTCCGCGCAGCCGATCGCGCGTCGGCTGCGCTCGAACGCAGATCTGCGCCGAAACGCAGGTGCGCCGGGGGTGCGGGTCAGAGCTCGACGACGAGGCGGACCCGGTCCTGCCGCAGCCAGGATCGGCTGTACATGAGGGCGCGCCCGTCGCCGCCCTCGCGGGTGAGGGTCTCGAGCGACCACATCGCCGCCCCGCGCGCGACGCCGAGCCGGTCGGCGACCTCGGCCGGCGCCAGGTCGGTCACCGCGCGCGACCACGCGCGCACGGGGTCGTGCCGCCCGGCACGCAGCGCATCGGCGAGCGACTCGATCGCGCGCAGCCCGACGTCGACGTGATCCAGCACGCCGGGCGCGATCCACTCCTCCGCCACGCTGGACTCGACGTCATCGATGCACCCAACCCGCCGCAGACGCTGGCAGGGCACGCCCGCCTCGACCCCCAGGTGCGCCGCGACGTCGGCCGGCACCGGCAGGGTCGCGGCCGCGATCACGTAGGTGCGCGCCGTCGCGCCCGCCGCCCGCACGACCTCGTGCAGCGACGGCGCCGATCCGGGCGCGAGCACGAAGTCGATCCGGCGGTTGACGAAGCTCCCCGCGCCCCGCACGCGGCGCACGAGGTGCCGCGCCTCGAGATCCGCCAGCGCCCGGCGCACGATGGCGCGCGTGGTGCCGAAACGCTGCATCAGCGCGTGCTCGCTGGGCAGCCGGGCGCCCGACGGCAGGCCGCCGATCTCGGTCTCCAGCACCCCCGCGATCTCGGCGGGCTCGGCGCCCACCGCCGTCACACCCCGAGCTCGGCCAGCAGCGCGGGAAGCTCCACGACGGACGCGAGCACGCGCGTCGGCCCCGCGGCCTCGAGCGCCTCGCGCGAGGCGTGCCCGCCCGTCATCACGGCGGCGACCACGCCGGCGCCCGCGTTGCGGCCCGAGAGCACGTCGGACTCGGTGTCGCCGATGACCGCGAGCGCCGCGACCGACGACGCCCCGGTGCGGATGAGCGCCATCAGCGGCATGTCGGGCGCGGGGCGTCCGCGGCCGGCCTCGGCCGGAGTGATCGTGAGGTCGGGCAGGTGCTCCCAGCCCAGCGCGCGCAGCACGAGGTCGGCCGTCTCGCGCGAGAAGCCCGTCGTCAGCGCGACGCGGCGCCCCTCGGCCTGGAACCCGCGGATGACGTCCTCCGCACCCGGGATCGGCTCGACGACGCCCTCGGCCACGAGCTCGGCGACCGCCGCCTCGAACGCGACGTTGAGCGCCTGCGCCTCGTCCTCCGAGACGAGCCCGCGGAAGACCTCGATCTTCGACATGCCCATCGTGTCGATGACGTGCCGCATCGCCTCGTCGAACCGCTCGGCGCCCTGCTCGCGCTGCCACGCCCGCGTGAACGCCCCGGTCACGAGGCCCTTGTCGAGCACGGTGGTGCCCGCCATGTCGAGCACGACGGTCTCGATGCGTGTGGTCATCGGGCTTCTCCAAACAGTTCTGCGATCACGGATTCGGCCAGTCCCAGGCCGGTCGTCATGCCGATGCCGGTGGTGACGCTCACCACGCGCACCCCGTCCCTCGGCGCGACGCGGAGGAAGTCCCCCGGCGCCTTCGCGTAGATGCCCTGCCAGCGCTGGCGGACGCGCAGCGGCCGGCCGAACAGCTCCTCGCCCAGGCGCCCCAGCAGCGTGAACGCGTCCTCGTCCTGGAACGGCAGGATCGTCTCGCCGCCGTAGTGGGTGTCGCCGACGAGCAGCGTGCCGTCCGGGCGCTCGGTGTACATCTGGTTGACGTCGCGCTCGAGGATGCCCGGCTCCTGGGCCGCGATCCGGGCGCGGACGTCGGCGATCGACGGCGCCGCGGCGAAGGCGGAGTAGCGCAGCATCGACGAGCCGGTGAGCACCGGGATCCGCAGGCCCACGCCGTCGGTGAGCATCATGTCGAGGCCGCAGCGGACGACGCCGTGCTCCTCGGCGATGTCGGGGAAGAGGTGATCCACGTCGAAGTTCACGGCGACGACGATCGCCTCGGCGCGGATCTCGCCGCGCGAGGTGTGCAGCACGCCCGGCTCCACGCCGAGCGCCGCCGTGCGCCAGCGGAACTCCACGCCCTGCTCCCGCAGCCAGGCGGCGATCGTGGGGCCGGCCTCGCGGGGATCGATCTGCATGTCGCCGCGTCGCAGGGCCCCGCCGACGGCGCCGCGCACGGGCGCGAGCTCCTCGACGCCGGCCGCCGAGAGCAGGTCGCCGACGCCGCTCTCGCGCAGCACGGCGAGCTCGTCCTCGTGCCGCGCCACCACGAGCGTCCCGGTCTCGCGCGCCCAGAAGCCCGCCCGGGCGGCGAGCCGCTGCCACACCTCGCGGGCGACGCGGGCGTACTCCCCCGCCTCGCCCGCGTGCGCCGAGAAGCCCGCGTGGCCGAAGTTGCGGATCGTCGAGCCGGCCACGGCCGTGGCGCGGTCGATCACGACCACCTTCAGCCCCCGCTCGAGCGCGGCGGCGGCGTGGCCGAGGCCGACGATCCCCGCGCCGACGACGGCGAGGTCGTACCCGTCGCTCACTTCAGTGCGCGGCGGATGAGCAGCGCCGCGGCCTCGACGACGACCACCATGGCGATGATCACCAGCAGGTAGGCGAGCATCTGGTCGAAGTGGCGGCCGTTCATGGCGTTCAGCAGCAGGAAGCCGATGCCGCCGCCCCCGACGATGCCGAGGACGGTGGCCGAGCGGATGTTCTGCTCGAGCAGGTACAGCACGTGGCTCACCATGGCCGGCACCGACATCGGCACGGTCGACGAGAAGAACACCTGCGGCCGGGTCGCGCCTCCCGCGGTGAGGGCGCGCTCCGGCCCGCGGTCGACCTCCTCCATCGAGTCGCCGATGAGCTTGGCGAGCAGGCCCACGCCGCCGATGCCGAGCGCGAGCGCGGCGGCCTGCGGGCCGAAGCCGGTCGCGATGATGAAGAGGATGGCCACGACGAGGTCGGGGATCGCGCGGATGACGAGCGCGATGCCGCGGAACGTGTTGCGCACGATCCCGTTCGGCGCCACGTTGCGCGCCGACAGCGGGCCCACGACCGCCGAGATGACGGCGCCCATCAGCGTCGCGGCGAAGGCCACCTCGAGCGTGACGAACGCGGCCTCGAGCACGCTGGCGAACTCGCGGTCGCCGAACGTGATCGGCCACACGGCGCGATCCAGCTGCTCGTTCTGGACCTGATCGAACCGCCAGTCCGAGAACAGCCGCGTGAAGTCGGGCTGCACGTACACGAACGACGCGATGACGATGACGATGCCCGTCCAGATCCACAGCGTGGTGTTGCGCCGATCGCGGTCCCACGGCCGGGTCATGGCGTTCTCGACCCGCACCGCCCGGTCCTCCGACCGCGCCGCCTGCGCCCGCGCGGCGAGCTTCATCGCGCCGCGCACGACGGTGTCGCCGACGCCCCTGCCGGTGGGGCGCACGCCCAGCAGCTTCGCGCGGATCGACGACGAGACGATCTCGAACACGATGCACAGGGCGATGATGATGACGACGAGCGGGATCACGCGGCGCATGCCGGCCGGGCCCGCGTGCATCGCGCCGCTGAGCTCGGCGCCGATGCCGGCCACGCCGACGTAGCCGAGGATGACCGTGCCGCGGAGGTTGATGTCGGCGCGGTGCAGGCCCACGGCGATCCAGGCCGGCAGGACCTGCGGGAAGATGCCCGACCAGAACTGCTGCGGCTTGGATCCGCCGGCCGAGCGGATCGCCATGCGCGGACCCTCGTCGGTCTGCTCGATCGCGTCGGCGAACATCTTCGAGATCATGCCGACGGAGTGCAGGCCGACCGCGACGATCGCCGGGAGGATGCCCGATCCGTACCAGAGGAAGATGAGGAACACCGCGATCGCGGCGTCCGGGATCGCGCGGGCCACCACGCCGATGCCGCGGCAGATCATGCGCACGGCGACGTTCGGCGACGTGTTCGCGGCGGCGCCGTAGGCGACGGGGACCGACAGCAGCACGGCGACCGCCGTGCCGGCGATCGTGAGCGCGAGGGTGGTGAGGATCACGCCGCCCATCGCCCAGATCGGCTCGAAGCCGACCCACGTGGTGGTGTACGTCGTGCCGTCCGCGCCGCGGACGCCCGACACCTCCCAGCCGGGCCACTGCATGGGGGTGGCCATGCCGATGAAACGCGTGAGGTTGAACCACGTCGTCTCGAGGTTCTTGACGCTGTAGTCGAGCCCGATGAACGACACGACGCCGAGCACCGCGATGCCGATGAGCGTGGCCGCGCTGACGATCGACGACACGCGGGGCCTCGGGCGAGGCAGCGACGCGATGCGCTCGGCGATCGTCGTCGCCGCCGCGGGGGCCGGGGCGAGGGTGGTCACGCGGGCTCCTCGTTGGTGGCGTCCTGCGCGAGGCGCTCGGCGGCCGCGTTGCGGCGCAGCTCGGTGGCGAGCACCTGCTCGCGCGCCTCGGCGAGCTCCTCCTCGATCGCGGTGAGCTCGCTGGTCGACACGGCCACGCGGCCGTAGATCTCCATGACCTGGTCCTTGGTGAGGCCGTCGGTGGTGGTGTCGAGCACGACCTCGCCGGCGCGCAGGCCGACGATGCGGTCGCCCCAGCCGAGAGCCAGATCGACCTGGTGCAGCGAGCACACGACGGTCAGCCCGCGCTCGGCCGCGATCTCGCGGATGAGTCCCATCACCTGGCTGCTCGACTCGGGGTCGAGCGAGGCGACGGGCTCGTCGGCGAGGAGGATCTCGGGGTCCTGCATGAGCGCGCGGGCGATCGCGACGCGCTGCTGCTGGCCGCCCGAGAGGGTGTCGGCGCGCTGGTAGGCGCGCTCGAGCAGGCCCACGCGGTCGAGGTGCTCGAGCGCCTTGCGGCGCAGCGCCTTGGGGTACATCCAGATGCCGACGCGCGGGCCGGCCAGGGTCGACAGCGACCCCGTGAGCACGTTCTCGAGCACCGTGAGCGGCCCCACGAGCTCGAACTGCTGGAAGATGAAGCCGATCTTGCCCCGCAGCTCGCGCAGCTCGCGGCCGCGCAGCTGCGCGACGGGCTGGCCGAGCGAGGTGACGGTGCCCGCGGTGGGCGTCTCGAGGCCGTCGATGTGGCGCAGCAGCGTCGACTTGCCCGAGCCCGACAGGCCCAGCAGCACGACGATCTCGCCGCGGGCGACCGACAGCGACACCCCGGTCAGCGCCGGGCCGGCGGCTCCGGGATAGGTCTTTCCCAGATCCGCGATCTGGACGGCGGGGGCGTCGGTGGGGGTCATCTCACTTCATTCCGTGTGGTGTGCGGGTAACGCGGGATACGGATGATGGGGGCCGCGGGACTCCGCGACCCCCATCAGGATCGATCAGGCCTGGCAGGCCTCGACCTCGTCGGCGACCTCTTCGCAGACGGTGCGGATCGAGTCGTAGTACGCGTCGTCCACGCCCTCGAAGCCGAACCAGCCCTCCTTGAGGAAGTCGTTGAGCTCGATGCCGTGCGCGGTCAGGGTCTCCTGCGTCGAGCCGGCGATCTCGTCGACCAGCGCGTCCTTGACCTCCTGCGGCAGGGCGGCCTGCATGACGATCGGCGCGGCGGGGACGAGGTAGCGGTCGACCTCGACGAGGTCACCGGCCTCGATCAGCGGGTCGGCGTCGATGTCCTGCGCGAAGCCGACCATGCACTCGGTGCCCTCGGCGACCTTGAGCGCGTTGAGGTCGTGCGAGCCGCCCTCGGGGGCGAGCACGTTCTCCGGCGCGACCTCGACGCCCGCGGCCTTGAGCTGCGAGGCGGGGATGGCGCGACCCGAGGTCGAGGTGGGGTTCACGAAGCAGACGGGCTCGTCGGCGAAGTCCTCGATCGTCGAGCCGTCCCACTCGGGGTTGGCGATGGCGACCGAGTAGTAACCGGCGGCGGCGCCCTCCTCGGTGATCTGCGCGCCGATGGGCTCGATCTGTGCCTCGGCGGCCTGCGCCTGGTAGTAGGTGAACGCCGAGATCTGGGCGACGTCGATCTGGCCCGAGGCCAGGCCCTGCACGACGGCGGTGTAGTCGGTGGCCGGGAAGAACTCGACCTCCTTGCCGGTGATGGCGCCGATCCACTCGGCGATCGGCTCGGCGTCCTGGTCGGCGCCCTCGTGGTCGGGGAGGGTGGCGAAGACGATCGTGTTCTCGTCCTTGGCGAAGGTGCCCTCGTCCGCGGCGGGGGCGTCCGAGGCGCCGCCCGCGGGCTCCTCGGCGGCGGTGCTGCTCGAGCAGCCGGCGAGGGCGGCGATCAGCGCGACGCCCGCGAAGGCGGTCGCAAGGCGGGGGTGACGAAGACGCATGTGAGCGGCCTTTCTGTGGGCAGCGCGGTGCGCACCGGCCCAGCTGTGGGTGTTTCGGGAACAGGGCGAACCTAGGAACCGCCGGTATCCCGTGTGGGTCACCCCGGGGTGACGCGTGTGACCGGCCGGTGAACACTGGGTATATCGCCCGGCCGTGCGGCGCGGCCTCGCCCCCGGGGCCCCGGGGCGCCCGGATCTAGACTGGAACCCATGTCGTCTCCCGAACGCCCCCGCATCACCGCGCTCGACGTGCTGCGCCTCCTGTCGGAGATCGTCGCCGTCGCGATCCTTCTGATCTGGGGCTTCGTGGCGTGGCCGTTCGCCTGGAACATCCTGTTCGGCCTGCTGGCGCCGGCGCTGGCGATCCTCGTGTGGGCGCTGTTCGTCTCGCCGAAGGCCGTGTTCGCAGTGCACCCGTTCGTGCGGGCGCTCGTGGAGCTGCTCGTGTTCCTCTCGGCCACCATGGCGCTGTGGGATCTCGGCCTCGGCTGGGGCGGTCTCGTCTTCGGTGTCGCGGCGGTGGTGATCGGCGTGCTGCACGGCCGGCGGGCGCTGGCGTGAGCGACGTCCTCTCGCTGCTCCGAGAGGCGCTCGGCCCGCGGGTCGACACGTCCCCCGAGTCCCTCGACGCCGCGCGCGCCGACCGCTCCGGGCACGTCGCCGAGGGCCGCCCGATCGCCGTCGTGTACGCCGAGTCGGTCGAGGACGTGCAGGCGACGCTGCGGATCGCCTCGGCCACGGCGACGCCCGTGGTCACGCAGGGAGCCCGCACGGGGCTGGCGGGAGCGGCGAACGCCGGCGCGGGCGAGATCGCCCTCTCGGTGCGCCGCATGACGCGAATCCTCGAGGTGCGGCCGGACGATCTGCTCGCGGTGGTCGAGCCCGGCCTCCTCAACGCGGAGCTCAACGCGCAGCTCGCGGCGTACGGGCTGTGGTGGGCGCCCGATCCCGCCAGCCGCGACATCGCGACGGTCGGCGGCAACATCGCCACGGGCGCGGGCGGGCTGCTGTGCGCCAAGTACGGCGTCGTGCGCGATGCCGTGCTGGGGCTCGACGTGGTGCTCGCCGACGGGCGCCTGGTTCGTCTGGGGCATCGCAGCGTGAAGGGCGTGACGGGCCTCGACCTCACCGCGCTGATGATCGGCTCCGAGGGCACGCTCGGCGTGGTCGTCGGCGCGACCCTCAAGCTGCGACGCCTCGTCCCCGGCGATGTGTGCACGGTGGCCGCGACCTTCCCCTCCGTGCGCGCCGCGGCGGCGGGCTCGGCGGCGGTGACCGCGGCGGGGCTGCAGCCGGCGATCATGGAACTGCTCGATGCGGCCTCGCTCGACGCGATCCACCGCCACCTCGGCCTGCTCGCTCCCCTGGCGGGCGCCTCGCAGCTGACGGTGCAGACCGACGGCCCGGCCGCGCGCGAGGAGGCCGACGCCGTCGCCGCCGTGCTCACCGGCGCGGGCGGCACGGTCGCCGTCACGCACGACCGCGCCGAGGGCGAGCGGCTGTTTGCGGTGCGCCGCGCCCTGCTGCCCTCGCTGCAGGCCACGGGCACGGTGCTCGTCGAGGACGTGTCGGTGCCGCGCAGCCGGATGCCGGAGATGTTCGACGAGATCGTGCGCATCGAGCGCGAGTACGGCGTCGCGATCCCCACGGTGGCGCACGCCGGCGACGGCAACCTGCACCCGAACTTCATCTACACCGGTGACGCCGTGCCCGAGGTGGTCTGGGCGGCCGCCGACGATCTGTTCCGCGCGGCGATCCGCCTCGGCGGCACGCTCACGGGCGAGCACGGCATCGGCGTGCTGAAGGCGCGCTGGCTGGCCGACGAGCTCGGCGACGATCAGTGGGAGCTGCAGCGCCGCATCACGCGCGTCTTCGACCCCCAGGGCATCCTCAACCCCGGCAAGGTCTTCACCCGCTGAACCCGGGGCTGGGGCCGCAACCCCGGGACCGCGGTTTCGACTCCGGCCGCTTCGCGGCCTCCGCTCAACCCGTCTCCGCTGCGCGCTTCGCGCTCCGGTCGACGAGCCGTCACCCGTACGGCCCGAATCCCGCGCGGGCAACGACCCCCACGGCTCGTCGAGCGAGCGCAGCGAGCCGAGACGAGGGCCCCTGGAGCCCGAGGCTCCGCGCGTCGCGAATGCGACGTGTGGAGGGGCGACAGGGCCGAGCGCAGCGCGCAGCGCGGAGTCGAGAGCGTACCCGCCGCAAAGCCGCGGGGGCCGCGGTTTCGACTCCGGCCGCTTCGCGGCCTCCGCTCAACCCGTCTCCGCTGCGCGCTTCGCGCTCCGGTCGACGAGCCGTCACCCGTACGGCCCGAATCCCGCGCGGGCAGCGACCTCCGCGGCTCGTCGAGCGAGCGCAGCGAGCCGAGACGGCTCGAGCGCAGCGCGAAGCGCGGAGTCGAGAGCTACCCGCCGCAACCCCGGGATCACGGTTTCGACTCCGGCCGCTTCGCGGCCTTCGCTCAACCCGTCTCCGCTCCGCGCTTCGCGCTCCGGTCGACGACCCGTCACCCCACCGCGAAGCGCTGCGCCGCTCAGCCGGCGAGGAGGGCCGCGCCGAGCGCGCCCGGGTGCGCGTCGGCGGGGAGCAGCTCCACCCGGTCCTCGAGCCGCAGCGACGAGAGGAACGGCGAAGCCGCGGCGCTCGTGCGCAGCTCCTCGCGCACGGCATCACGCAGCGGCGCGCCGATGCGCGAGACGCCGCCGCCGAGCACGACCGCGACCGGATCGACCGCCAGCGCGAGCGCGCGCACCGCGGCGGCCACCCCCCGCACCACGTCGTCGCGGATCTCCGCCGCGTCGGGATCGCCCGGGGCCGCCGCGAACACCTCGCGCACGGGGTGCTCGCGGCCGCGCCGCCACCGCTGCGCGATCGCCCAGCCGGCGGCGAGCGTCTCGATGCAGCCGCGCTGCCCGCAGGGGCAGGACCGCCCGTTCGGATCGACCGAGAGGTGCCCGATCTCGCCGGCCGTCCCCCCGGAGCCGCGCAGCGGACGGCCGTCGATCACGATGCCGGCGGCGATGCCGGTGCCGAGGTTCAGGTAGGCCAGCGGCCCGTCGCCGCCGCGGAGCGCGTGCACGCCGACGGCCGCGGCGTTCACGTCGTTCTCCAGGCGCGTGGGCAGGCCGGTGCGCGCCGACACCGCGCCCGCCAGATCGAGCGCCGTGACGCCGAGGTTGACGGCGTTGCGCACCACGCCGCCCTGCACCTGCCCCGGGGTGCCGATGCCGACGCCCGCGGGCGCGACCCCCGCGCGCACGGCGCCGATCGCCTCGAGCACGCCGGCCAGCACGCCCGCCTCGCCGCGCACGGTGTCGCGGCGCACGCGCGCGAGCTCCGCGCCGTCCGGACCGATCGCGACGGCCTCGACCTTGGTGCCGCCCACGTCGACGCCGATGCGCGCAGCGGTCATCCCTTCACCGCGCCCGAGACCAGTCCCCCGGTCATGCGCCCCTGCACGATGAGGAAGAAGATGACGACGGGGATGCAGATGAGCGTGGACGCGGCCATCACCGCGCCGTAGTTGGTGGCCTCGGTGGCGGACTGGAACGAGTTGAGCCAGGCCGGGAGGGTGAGGTTGTGGCCCTTCATGAGCAGCAGCGCCATGAGGAACTCGTTCCACGACTGCATGAACGCGAAGATGCCCGTCGAGACCAGCCCCGGCGCGAGCAGCGGGAACGTGATGCGCCAGAACGCGCCGGGCTTCGAGCAGCCGTCGATCTGCGCGGCCTCCTCGAGCTCCGCCGGCACGCCCGCGACGAACCCGCGCAGGGTCCAGATCGTGAACGGGATCACGGCGGCCGTGTGCACGAGGCTCAGCCCGATCAGGGTGTTCATGAGGTGCATGTCGTCGATCAGGTTGTAGACCGTGAACATCATGCCCTCGCCCGGGATCATCTGGACCACGAGGATCGCGACGATGAAGGCCTTGCGACCGCGGAACTGGAACCGGGCCAGCGCGATCGAGGCGACGAACGCGATCAGCAGCGCCGCGAGCACCACGATGATGACGATCGTCAGGCTCATCCGCATGGCGTTCGGGAAGTCCGTCTGGCCCTGGTTGGCGGGGCGCGTCCACGCGGTGATGTAGTTCACGAAGGTCGGCTCGCGCGGGATGAGCGACTGGTCGCGCGCGACGATCTGGTCGCCGGGCGTGAACGAGAGGTTGATCATCCAGTACACCGGGAACGCGGAGCACACGAACACGACCACCGCGATGAGGTTGTACCCGACGCGCGCGAAGGGGCTGCGCACGCGGCCGAGCGGCTGCGCCTTGGGCCGCTTCGCGGGCGGGGCGACGATCGCGACGGTCTCGGGAACGACGGCGGCGGGCGCCTTGGGCACGATGACCGAGCTCACGACTCGTCCTCCTTGAGGAGCATCCGGATGTTGTACCAGCTGATCGCGAGCATGATCAGCACGAAGAGCATGCCGATGGCGCTCGTCGCGCCGAACTCGCCGATGCCCTGGCGGAAGAGGTAGACGGGCAGCACGTTCGTCTCGCTGGCGATGCCGCCGCGGCTCTGCAGCGCGAACACCTGGGTGAACAGCTTCATGTTCCAGATGATCTGCAGGATCAGCAGCCCGGCCAGCACCGGGCGCACGGCGGGCAGGATCACGCCCCAGAACCGGCGCCAGCCGCCCGCGCCGTCGATCTCGGCGGCCTCCAGCGTCTCGCGCGGGATCTGCCCGAGCGCCGCGTACGTCGTGAAGGCGACGAACGGGATCGCTCCCCACACCACGATGATCGTGACGATCATCATGAACGACAGCGGGTTGAGCAGCCACGGATGGTTGTGGAAGGTGTTGCTCTGGGTCACCTCGTTGAGCGCCCAGTTGACGACGCCGTACTGCGTGTCGAAGATGAAGCCCCAGATGACGCTGGCCGTCAGCGGCGGGATCGCCCAGGCCAGCAGCAGCCCCACCGACACGAGCAGCCGCATGCCGGTGCGCAGCTTCGTCAGCAGCAGCGCGATGAGCACGCCGCCGATCATGATGCCGGTCGTGGTGACGACCATGAGCGCGAGGGTGCGGCCGAGCGTCGCGAGGAACTGGTCGTCGGTGATGACGTCGATGTAGTTGTCGAACCACACGAACTCGGGCGCCGTGCCCTGGATCTTGTGACGCACCTGGTAGTCGGTGAACGACTGCCAGATCATCATCACGAGCGGGTAGCCGGTGAGCAGTCCGATGAGGGCGATCGAGGGCGCCAGCAGCGTCCACGACGAGATCGCGTCGCGGCGCCGTCGGCGCCGCTCGCGCTCCTCCGGGGTCGGTCGCCGGGTCTCGGCGGTGATCGTCGTCACGTGGTCTCGCTTCCTCGCGGGTGGGGCGGGGAGGCCGGGCGGGCGCACGCTGCGCCCGCCCGACCGGGGTGATCAGCCGTTGAGGATGTCCTCGATCTGGGCGTCGAGCTCCTCGGCGACCGCGGCGGTGTCCTCGCCCTGCGCGATGCGCGTGAGGGCGTCCTGGATGATCAGGCTGGACTCGACCTCGGCCCAGTTCGGCGACGTCGGCACACCGCGCGAGTTGGCCAGCGCCTCGGCCTGCGCCTGGGCGACCGGGGTGTCGGGCAGCTTGTCGCTCGACGACAGCAGCGCCGGGGTGAGCCCGCCCTCGGCCAGGAGGTCCTGGTAGCCCTCGGAGAGCATGATCTTCACGACCTCCTTGGCCTTGTCCTGGTTCTGCGACAGCGCGGCGACGCCGAGGTTCGATCCGCCGGCGAAGATCGGGGCGGTCGTGCCCTCCTCCAGGCCCGGCAGCGCGAAGGCGCCCAGGTCCTTGCCGAAGGTGTCGGGGCAGCCGGGCACCTCCGCGTCGGCCTCGGCGAGGATCGACCACTGCATCCACGCGGGCGCCGAGAGGAACGCGGTCTCGCCGGCACAGAACGGCACGTTCGCGTCGGTCTCGAGGGCGTCGGCCGGGGCGTTGTTGGCCTCCGAGTAGACCTTCTGCAGCAGCTTCAGGCCCTCCTGCGACTCGGGGCTCGAGAACTGCGCGTCCCACTCGTCACCGTCCTGCACCGCGATCTCGCCGCCGTGCGCCCAGACGTACGGGAGCATGTTGTACCAGTCGCGGCCGGGGGCGTAGATGCCCGAGACGGTGTCGGTGCGGTAGGCGATGCCCTGCTCGACGTACTCCTCGAGCGTGGTGGGCAGGTTCGCGGCGTCGACGATCGACGGCGAGTAGAACACCACGCGACCGCCGGCGTAGTACGGGGCGGCGTAGAACGTGCCGTCGTAGGTGCCCGCCTCGACGAGGCCCGCGTTCAGCTCGCCGAGGTCGCCCTCGACGTCGCTGAGGTCGGCGAACAGGCCCTGATCGATGAAGCCGATCGCCTGCGTGTTGCCCACCTCGACGACGTCGGGGGTGTCGTTCGACTGGAGCGCGGCGACGTAGGTCTCGCCCACATCGGCCCACTGCTTCTCCTCGAGGTTGAGGGTCCAGCCCTCGTTCTCCGACTCGAACGTGTCGATGAGGTAGTCCCGCGCCGTCTGGGGCGTGTCGGTGCCGACGATCCAGACGGTGATCTCGCCGGAGTCGGCCGAGCCGCCGTCGCCGCCCGAGGTGCCGCCGCCGCAGCCGGCGAGGGCCAGCGAGCCCGCGCCCAGCAGGGCGACGCCTGCCAGTGCCTTCTTCTTCATGTGACCATTCCTAACTTCCGTGGTGGGGATGGGGTGGTGCTGCTGTGCACAGGGGCTCCGTCGCCCCGTGTGGGGCCCCGCTACGAGACCCCGAGCTCGCCGCGCAGGACCATGACGAGCGCGCCCTTGAGCACGATGTCGTCGCCCTGCGCGGACATCCGGACCCGCACGTCGTCGTGGAGCAGCGTGCGGTGCCGAAGCGTGGTGACGGCCGTCTCGCGCAGGACGCCGTCGAGGTAGGCGGCCGGGCCGGCCACGACGATCTCGTCGAGATCGAGGGCGCCGACGACCGGGGCCAGCGCGATCCCGAGCCGCTCGCCCGCGTCGCGCAGCACCTCGTCGCGCTCGGCGCCCTCGGCGATCCGGCTGTCGAGGTACCGGATCGACAGCCACGACTCCAGGCAGCCTCGGCGGCCGCAGCCGCACTCCGGGCCCTCGTCGGTGCCGACGGTGACGTGGCCGATCTCGCCGGGCGAGAAGCGGCTGCCCTGCGCGAGGCCGCCGCGGATGAACACCCCGGCGCCGACGCCTCGGCCGACCTTGACGAGCATGAAGTCGTCGCCGGCCCCGCCGAGGGTGTGCTCGGCGAGGGTGGCCGCGTCGGCGTCGTTGACCACGTGCACGGGCGCGGGAAGCTCCGCGCCGAGCAGGCGCTGCAGCGGCAGGTCGGTCCACCCGATGTTCGGTGCCGTGACGACCACGCCCTCGGGCGAGATCACGCCGGGCGAGGCCACGCCCACGCCGAGCACGCGGGCCGTTGCGGCGCCGATCAGCTCCGCGGCGAGCGCACGCACCGCCGTGCGGGCGGCCTCGCCGTCGCGATCGGGCGGGCGCGGCACGCTGCGGCGGGCGATCACCGTGCCGGCCAGGTCCATCACGGCGCCGCGGTACTCCCCCGATTCCGACAGGTCCAGGGCCACGCACTGCAGGCCGGTGCGGTCGAGATCGACGAGGATCGCGGGCTTTCCCGGGCGCCCGTCGGGGCGGGTGCCGTGCTCGGTGACGATGCCGGCGTCGATCAGCTCGGCCACGAGGTCCGAGACGGTCACGCGCGTGAGGCCCGTCGCGCGGGCCACGTCGGCGCGGCTCATCGCCCCGCCGTGGAAGATCGTCGACGCGACCAGAGCGCGGTTGTGGGCGCGGGCGTGCTCGGGCAGCACCTTGCCGCGACGCCCCGTGGACGCCGGTCGGGACATCGCTCCGAGCTCGGACATGTTTGTTAGCAGACCTTACGAACCCGTCGGGGCACAATCCCGTGTCGCAATTTGAAAGGAAAGTTTACAAATCCGTAATCAGGCCATGAACGCGGCGTGACGGTGCCGTGCGGCGCGTGCTACGGTCCCAGCCATGCCGCTCGCCGTCCTCCCCTGGCCCGCCTCCGTCAGCCCGCTCGACGCGCCGCCCCTGCGCCTCTCCCCCGCCGCCGCGACCCGCTCCGCGGCCGCCGCGCAGGTCGTGGCCGAGGCGGAGCGCCGCGTCGACCCCACCCTGGCCGCGGAGGCGTACGCGCTGCGCGTCACCGCGGCCGGGGCGACGCGGACGGCGGCCACCGAGGCCGGCTTCTTCTACGCGAAGCAGACGCTGCGCCAGCTCGTCGACGCGGACGCCGAGGGGCCCTTCGTGCCCGCCGTCGAGATCCGCGACGAGCCGCGCTTCGCCTACCGGGGTGTCATGCTCGACGTGGCCCGCCACTTCCACCCGGTCTCGACGATCGAGGCGGTGATCGATCGGACCGCGGCGCTGAAGTTCAACGCCCTGCACCTGCACCTCACCGATGACCAGGGCTGGCGCCTGGCGCTCGACCGGCACCCCGAGCTCGCCGCCGAGGGCTCGGCGACGTCGATCCTGGGCGACCCCGGCGGCTTCTACACGCGCGACGACTACATGCGCATCGTGGAATATGCGGCGGAGCGTCACCTGATCGTCGTGCCGGAGTTCGACCTGCCCGGCCACACCCACGCCCTCAGCCTGAGCCACCCCGAGCTGTCGGCCGAACCCGTGCTCAGCGACCACATGAGCGAGGTGCACGCGATGTTCCCCGGCCAGCGGGAGCTTCCGGCGCGCGGCGTGCCCTACATCGGCGCGGCCGTGGGATTCTCGTCCTTGCGGGCCGACGCCCCCGGTCTCGAGCCGTTCCTGCGCGAGGTGCTGGGCGAGATCGCGGAGCTCACCCCCGGCCCCTACCTGCACATCGGCGGCGATGAGGCCCTCGGCACGAGCCGCGAGGACTTCCGCGCCGTCGTCGGGCTGGCCACGCGCATCGTCGCCGAGACGGGCAAGACGCCCGTGGCCTGGCACGAGGCGGGCGATGCCCCGCTGCCGCGCGGCAGCGTCGGCCAGTACTGGGGCTTCGTCGCTCCCGCCGACGGCGCCGACGAGAAGGCGCGCGCCTTCGTCGCGAACGGCGGATCGCTCATCCTCTCGCCCGCGGATGCAATCTACCTCGACATGAAGTACGACGAGTCGACGCCGATCGGCCTGCGCTGGGCGAACGGCCCCACGAGCGTCGAGCGCTCCTACCGCTGGGAACCCGCCGACGTCATCGCCGGCGTGCCCGAGGAGGCGATCCTCGGCGTCGAGGCGCCGCTGTGGACCGAGACCGTGCGCGACCTGGCCGCGATCGATCTGCTCCTGTTCCCGCGCATCTGCTCGGCCGCCGAGGCCGCGTGGTCGCGTCCGGTGGGCACCCCCGAGCGCACGTGGGAGTCGTTCCGATCACGCGTGGGGCGGCTCGGCCCGCTGTGGGACGAGGCCGGCATCGGCTACCACCGCTCGCCGGAGATCGACTGGGCCTGAGCGCGCCGCTCTCGACTCCGGCCCCTTCGGGGCCTCCGCTCGAGCCGTCTCCGCTCGCTTCGCTCGGTCGACGAGCGCGGGTGGTCGCGGCTCGTCGACCGCAGCGGCGCAGCCGCGAAGCGGAGACGGGTCGAGCGAACGAAGTGAGTCGAGACCGTGCCTGGAGGCGTCAGATGACCTGCCAGGCGGGCTTGTTGTCGTAGGTCCAGCGGTAGTAGTCGGCGTAGCGCAGGCGCGAGGCGGCGGCCTCGTCGATCACCACGGTCACGCGCGGGTGCAGCTGGATCGCCGAACCGGGCAGCGACGCCGTCAGCGGGCCCTCCACGGCGCCGGCCACGGCGTCGGCCTTGCCCTCGCCGAAGGCCAGCAGCACGAGGTGACGGGCCTCGAGGATGGTGCCGAGCCCCTGGGTCACGCAGTGCATCGGCACGTCGTCGATCGAGTCGAAGAAGCGCGCGTTGTCCTCGCGGGTCTGCTGCGTGAGGGTCTTCACGCGGGTGCGCGAGGCGAAAGACGACCCGGGCTCGTTGAAGCCGATGTGGCCGTCGGTGCCGATCCCGAGGATCTGCAAGTCGACGCCGCCGGCCTCCGCGATCGCCGCCTCGTAGCGCTCGCCGGTGGTCTCGATGCCCTCGGGCGATCCGTCCGGCACGTGGATGCGGTCGGGGTCGAGGCCGAGGGGCTCGACCACCTCGCGCGTGATCACGGAGCGGTAGCTCTCGGGGTGGGCGGGATCGAGGCCGACGTACTCGTCGAGGGCGAAACCGCGCACGCGGGAGACGTCGGCCCCCGCAAGCGCGGTGCCGAGGGCCTCGTAGACCGGCAGCGGCGTCGACCCGGTCGCGAGCCCCAGGACCGCATCGGGCCGGGAGCGCACCAGCCGCGCGATCGCCTCCGCCACGAGCTGACCGGCCTGCTGCTTACCGGAGACGATGACGACCTCGGCCATTGCGTTCCTTCCTCGACGTCGCACGCGGGGCTCCCCGCGCTCCGATCCTCTCATCCCGGTCGAACCCCTCTGTCCGGGGCTGCATGGGCACCCTCCGGACAGGGCGCGATCGTCGCAAGATCGTGATTCCCCGCCCTCCTCAGGCGCGCCCGGCGGACCTACCATTGACAGACCGGTACACTCCTGCGCCCACAGGCGCGGCGGGACCACACGGGGGGACACACATGACCGACCTCGCGACGAAGCCGATCGACTCGGCGGACGACGGGGCCACGACGGCTCTCGACGCAGCGGCGTTCGACGCGGGCGCGCACGAGCCGGAGAAGCGCAGCCGCAAAGGCCTGTGGCTCGGCCTGGGCATCCCCGCCGGACTCATCGCCGCGGGCGCCGCCGTCGCCGCCGCGATCCTCATCGCGCCCGGCGTCGTCGTAGCGGGCGCCCCCGTCGGCTTCCACACCGTGGGCACCGCCGCCGACGCGATCGCGAAGCGCGTGGCCGACGCCGAGGTCACGGTGGGCGGCGTCACGCTCACGGGCGCCGAGATCGGCGCCTCCGTCGACGCGAAGGCCGCCGCCGAGCAGGCCTTCTCCGAGCACCCGCTGTGGAACGTCGGCGCCTGGAACCCCGAGGGCATCGAGGCGCCCGTCACGATCGACGCCGAGGTGGCGACCGAGGCGCTCGAGACGGCCGCCCCCGAGCTGTTCGTGGAGCCCGTCGACGCACAGGTCGTGTTCGAGTCCACCGCCTACGTCACGGTCCCGGCCGAGCCGGGCTCCGGCCCCGACTTCGACGCCCTCGCGGCCGACCTCAGCGCGGCCCTCGCCGCCGGGGACGACGCGATCTCCGTCGAGGTCGGCACCGTCGAGGTCCCCGCCGCGGTCACCACGGCGGCCGCCGACGAGTTCGCCGCCGCGCTCAACGCGCAGGCCGCGGACGCCGGCTTCTACCTGGGCGACAAGCGCGCCGAGGAGCTGCCGCTGCAGACCATCGCCGGGTGGACGACGATCGAGGCCGACCCCGCGACGGGCGGCTTCGTCGTGACCGCCGACACGGCCAAGATCGAGCAGTCGATCACCGATCTGCCCGAGCGGGTGAACCAGGACGTCGTCGACGAGAAGGTCGTCACGAACTCGGCCGGCACGCACCTGCGCGTGATCCAGGAGGGCCAGGACGGCTTCGGGATCACGAGCACCGACGGCCTCGCCGACCAGATCGCCGCCTCGCTGCAGGAGGGCGACCTGCGCTTCGAGCTCGAGGGCGAGGTCGTGCCTTACCAGACGCAGGAGCTGTTCCGCCGCGTCGTGGTCGACAAGAGCGACGGCATGACGTACTCGTACGAGAACGGCCAGCTGGTGCGCTCCGACCCGATCGCGCTCGGCACGGGCGGCATCTACGAGACGCAGAACGGCAACTTCACGGTCTACGGCCAGCTCACCATCCAGCACATGGGCTCGTGCGACGCGAACGGCAACTTCGTGCCCGGCGGCAAGTTCGACTACTGCACGGGCAACGTGCCCTGGGTGACGTATTTCAACGGCGACCAGGGCTTCCACGGCACGTACTGGCACAGCAACTTCGGCCCGGGCGCCCGCATGAGCCACGGCTGCGTCAACATGACCATCGAGGCCGCGAAATTCATGTACTACTTCGCGCAGACCGGCACCGAGGTCACCGTCCAGAACTGACCGGCCCGCGGGGCCCGCGCATCCCCTACCCTGTGGATATGACGGAACTGCGCCTCGAGGAGCTCTCCGCCGGCACGATCGTCGCGGTGAACAACCTGTCCCTCCGACCGGGGCAGGAGGAGTTCCTCGCGCCGGTGTCGTACGGCATCGCCGCCACCGTGCTCGATCCGCGCACCACGTGGCAGCGCGTCGTGCTCGACGGCGACGAGGTGGTCGCCTTCATCAGCGCGAACTTCGACCCGGAATCCCCCGTCGACCTGTTCGACTCGGTGCTGTGGCGCATCAACGTCGACGCCGACGACCAGGGTCGCGGCATCGGCCGCTTCGCCGTCGGCGCGCTGGTCGACGAGGCCCGCTCGCGGGGCCTCGACCACGTCAACGTCATCTACGAGCCCGGCGAGGGCGGCCCGGAGGCGTTCTTCCTGCGTGTGGGCTTCGCGCCGGTCGGCGAGACCGAGTACGGTGAGGTAGTCGCGGCGATCCGCTTCTGACCGCCGCGCCCTCCGCACCCGACTTCAGGCCGTGTGTTCGCGCGCGTCCTGGCTCCGACCGGCGGCGGGGTCTCGTATCCCCCTCCCCCAACGAGACTCCGTCGCCGCTTTTCCCCGCCGGATCAGACGAGCGACTCGCGCCAGGCGGCGTGCAGCTGCGCGAACTTGCCCGTGCCGGCGATCAGCGTCTCGGGTGCGCCGTCCTCGATGATCCGGCCGTGCTCCATGACGAGCACGCGATCGGCGATCGCGACGGTCGAGAGCCGGTGCGCGATGATGATCGCCGTGCGATCGGCCAGCAGCGTCTGGAGCGCCTCCTGGATCGCCCGCTCCGACGGGATGTCGAGCGACGCCGTCGCCTCGTCGAGGATGAGCACCGCCGGGTTCGCGAGGAACGCCCGCGCGAACGAGATCAGCTGGCGCTGGCCCGCCGAGACGCGGCCGCCGCGCTTGTTGACGTCGGTGTGGTACCCGTCGGGGAGGCTGCGGATGAAGCCGTCGGCACCCACAGCCTCGGCCGCGGCGACGATCTCGTCGAGCGAGGCGTCCGGGCGGCCGAGCGCGATGTTGTCGGCGACCGTGCCGCTGAACAGGTACGCCTCCTGCGTGACCATGACGATCGCGCGGCGCAGGTCGCGGGCGTCGAGCTCGCGCAGGTCGACGCCGTCGAGCATGACGCGCCCCTCGGTCGGGTCGTAGAAGCGCGAGACGAGCTTGGCGAGCGTCGACTTGCCCGCGCCCGTCGTGCCCACGAGGGCGACCGTCTGCCCGGCCGGGATGTCGAGCGTGAACTCCGGCAGGATCGTGCGGCCGGCGCCGTAGCCGAAGGTCACCTCGTCGAGCACCACGTGACCGCGCGCGTCGGGCAGCGGCGTCGGGTGCGTCGGGTCGGGCACCGTGGGCTCCACCTCGAGCACGCCCGACACCTTCTCGAGCGCGGCGGCGGCCGCCTGGAACGAGTTGAGGAACATCGCCACGCCCTGCAGCGGCAGGAAGAAGTTGCGGGTGTAGAGCACCACCGTCAGCAGCGCGCCCACGGTGAACTCGCCCCAGGTGATCCGCACGCCGCCCCACAGCACGACCGTGCCGATCGCGAAGGCCGAGATCGCCATGAGCCCCGGCTCGAACGTGCCGAAGATGCGGATGGAGCGCATGTTGGCGTCGCGGTAGTCGCTCGCGAGCTGCCCGAACTCCACCTCGTTGCGCGGCTCGGCGCGGAACGCCTTGCCCGCGCGGATGCCCGTCATCGTCTCGACGAACTTCACGATCAGGCGCGCGCTGGCGACGCGCGAGAAGCGGTATGCCTCCTGCGAGCGCTTGTAGAACCAGCGCATCAGCAGGGCCAGCGGGATGCCGGCGAGCAGGATGATCACGCTGGACTGCCAGTCCCAGATCGTCAGCGCGACGAGCGTGAAGACGCCGTAGAGCACGCCGTTGATGAGGTCGGTGAGGCCGCCGCCCAGCAACTCGCGGATCGTCTCGAGATCGCTCGTCTGGCGCGAGATGATGCGCCCCGAGGTGTAGGTCTCGTGGAACTCCATGCTCAGCCGCTGCGTGTGGCGGAACATGCGCGTGCGCAGCTCGAGCAGGATGTCCTGCGTCACGCGCGCGACGAGCACGTCGTACCACATCAGCAGCGCGGCGCCGAGGACGGCCGTGACGACGTAGGTGACCCCGACCACCCACGCGAGCGTCCAGTCGCCGCCATCGCGCACCGCCGGCAGGGCCTCGTTCAGGCCGAGCCCCAGCAGCGCGGGGCCCAGCACGCGCAGCGCGGTCTGCGCCACGACGACGATCGCCACGACCGCCACGCGGGCCTTCAGGGGCGCGATGAGGGAGCCCAGCAGCCGCAGCGACCGCCGGCGGATCGCCTTGGACTCCTCGCGCGTGTAGTCGGTGCGGTCCTCGCCGCCCACGCCGTGCACGGTGCCGCTCATCGCGCGTTCTCCTCGTCGTCGCGGTCCGCTCCTCGCGCGGACATCGCCTCCTGCACCGCCAGCAGATCGAGCTCCGAGGTCGGGTTCGGCGACATCAGCTCGCGCTCCTCCTGCACCTCGCGCTCGAAGCTGGAGATCACCGAGCGGTAGTGGTCGCTCGTGGCCATCAGCTCGCTGTGCGTGCCCACGGCGGTGATGCGCCCACCCTCGAGCAGCGCCACGCGGTCGGCGAGCGCCACGGTCGAGGGGCGATGGGCCACGATGAGCGCGGTGGTGGTGTCGAGCACCCGGCGCAGCTCGGTCTGCACGCGCTCCTCGGTGTCGACGTCGAGCGCCGACAGCGGATCGTCCATCACCAGCACGACCGGTCGCGCCGCGACCGCGCGGGCGAGCGCCAGCCGCTGGCGCTGGCCACCCGAGAGGCTCAGCCCCTCCTCGCCGATCTGCGTCTCCACGCCGTCGGGCAGATCGTCGACGAACGACGCCTGCGCGACATCGAGCGCCTCGCGCAGCACGCGCTCGGCCTCAGGCGAGGCGGGGTCGAGGTCATCCCGGCCCAGCAACACGTTCTCGCGCACCGACGCCGAGAACAGCGTGGCGTCCTCGAACGCCGTGGCGATGTGCCGGCGCAGCTCGACCAGCCGCAGGTCGCGCACGTCGACGCCGTCGAGCGTGACCCGCCCGCCCGTCACGTCGTACAGGCGCGTGGGGAGGGTGGTCAGGGTCGTCTTGCCCGATCCGGTGAGGCCGACGAGCGCCATCGTCTCGCCCGGGCGCAGGGACAGGTCGATCCCATTCAACAGGTCGGGCTCCGCCTCCCCGGCGTCCTGGTAGCGGAAGTGCACGCCCTCGAACGCGAGCGCGCCCCTCGGCTCGTCGATCGTGACGGGGTGCTCCGGATCGGTGATCGCGTTGTGCGCGTCGAACACCTCGAAGATGCGGTCGGTGGCGGTGCGCGCGTCGAGCAGGAAGGAGAAGAGGAAGCCGATCGACTCGATCGGCCACCGCAGCGTGGCGGCCATCGCGAAGAAGGCCACGAGCTGCGGCACGGTGACCTCGCCCTGCACCGCGAGCCAGATGCCCACGAGCAGCGAGACAGCGAACGACAGCTCCGGCATCAGCACGAGCCAGAAGTCGATGACGCCGATGGAGCGCGCCTTGCGCATCTCGATCTGGCGCAGGCTCTCGGCCTGGCGCACGAAGCTGCGCAGGGCGTGGCCGCCGCGGCCGAAGGCCTTCAGCACGCGGATGCCGTGCACCGACTCCTCGACGCTCGTGGCCAGGTCGCCCTGCTGATCCTGGCTCTGGCGCGAGAGCGACCCGTAGGTGCGCTCGAAGAGGAAGCCCTGGATCCACAGCGGCACGGCGGAGACGATGAAGATCACGCCGAGCAGCCAGTGCCACTGGAACAGCAGCACGTAGCCGATCACGATCGTGAGCATGTTGACCACGAGCATGATCAGACCGAACGCGGTCCAGCGGCGGATGAGGCCGATGTCCTGCATCATGCGGCTGAGCAGCTGCCCGCCCTGCCAGCGGTCGTGGAACTCGACCGGGAGGTGCTGCAGACGGTCGTAGAACGTGCGGCGGATCGTGAACTCCACCGACGTGGCCGGGCCGAGCACGAGCCAGCGGCGCAGGTACGAGAACCCGGCCTCCGCGAGCCCCAGCCCGAGCACGATGAGGGCGCCGCCGATCACCGCGGTGGTCGCGCCCGAGGCGATCGGCCCGGCGACCACCCACTCCAGCGTGATGGGGATGAGCAGGGCCACGACGGCGGCGCCGAGCGCGCTGAGGCCGCCGAGGCCGAGCCGGACGAGGACGGGGCGGGCGAACGTGAGCAGCCGGGCGAGCGCGCGCGGAGTCGACAGTCGTTGCGGGGAGGGCGTTGCGGACATGATCCTCGTTCGAGCGGAGCGCGGGAATGCGCGCGGAAGGCGCACGACGCAGCGGTGCGGGGGATGGTCGCGAACGCGACAGCCCTCCAGACTATGCCCCCGCTATGAACGCCTGCAACAGGCGCGTGGGGTCTCTGCCGCGGCCTCGACTCCGCGCCTTCGGCGCCGCGCGGCAGCAGAGATGAAGCCGCGGTCTCGACTCCGCGCCTTCGGCGCTGCGCTCGGCCCTGTCGTCCCTCCACACGTCGCATTCGCGACGCGCGGAGCCTCCAACTCCAGGGGCCCGGTCTCCGCTCCGGCGCTGCGCGCCCCCGGTCGACGAGCCGTGATCACCCGGGCTCGTGGAGCGCGCGAGCCGAGCAGCAACCACCCGGGCTCGTCGAGCGAGCGAAGCGAGCCGAGACGGCTCGAGCGAGGAGCGAAGCGACGAGTCGAGAGCTCGGGCCGCAACCCCGCCGCGCGGGCCTGCATAGGGTGGAGCCATGACGTACACGCCGCCGCAGCCGTTCACCACCCGCCCCGACCTCGCGGGGAGCTTCGGCATGGTCGGCTCGACGCACTTCCTCGCCAGCTCGGCGGCGATGGCGGTGCTCGAGCGCGGCGGCAACGCGTTCGATGCGTCGGTGGCCGGCGCGTTCGTGCTGCACGTGGTGGAGCCGCACCTGAACGGCCCGGGCGGCGACCTCGTCGCGATGTTCGCCACGGCCGAGGAGCCGGGGACGCCCGTCGTGCTCATGGGCCAGGGCCCGGCGCCCGCCGGCGCCACCCGCGAGCACTTCCTCGCCGAGGGGCTCGAGCTCGTGCCGGGGGCCGGCGCCCTCGCGGCCGCCGTCCCGGGCGCGGTCGATGCCTGGCTGCTGCTGCTGCGCGATCACGGCACGTGGGAGCTCGCCGAGGTGCTGGCCTTCGCGATCGGCTACGCGCGCCACGGCCACCCGATCGCGGCGGGCGCCGCGGCGGCGATCGATCGCGTCTCCGACCTCTTCCGCGAGCACTGGGCGACCTCGGCCGAGCTGTGGATGCACGGCGGTGCCGCCCCGGCCGGCGGCGACATCGTGCGCAACGAGGCCTACGCCGCGGTGCTCGATCGGCTCGTCCATGCCGGCGAGGGCGCCGGCACGCGCGAGGAGCGCGTCGACGCCGCCCGCCGCGCGTGGAAGGAGGGCTTCGTGGCCGAGGCGATCGATGCGTTCGTCCGCACGCCCCACCGCCACTCCCCCGGCACCGACCACGCGGGCGTGATCACGGCGGACGACATCGCGGCGTTCGACGCATCGTACGAGCCCGCCGTGACGCGCGAGTTCCGCGGCCACACGATCGCCAAGGCGGGCGCGTGGACCCAGGGGCCGGCGCTGCTGCAGGTCCTCGGCATGCTCGAGCCGCTCGACGACGAGCTGCTCGACCCGTCGCATCCTGACGGCGCCCACACGATTCTCGAGGCGATCAAGCTCGCCTTCGCCGACCGCGACGCCTCGTTCGGCGACGATCTCGACCCCGCCCGCCTCGCGCGGCTGCTGTCCGACGAATACCTCGCGCAGCGCCGCGCGCTCATCGGCGACACCGCCTCGACCGCGGTGCGCCCCGGGCTCGACGAGGCGCTGCCGCCGCTGCGCGAGACCTACACGCCGCCGGCCGGTGCCGCCGCCGGGGTGTTCGGCGAGCCCACCATGGCGCAGACCCGCGAGGAGCGGGACGCGCGACGCGACGGCGAGCCGGTGGTGATGCCCACCGGCGAGACGCGTGGCGACACCTGCCACATCGACGTGGTCGACCGCTGGGGCAACATCGTCTCAGCCACGCCGTCCGGCGGCTGGCTGCAGTCGTCGCCGACGATCCCGGAGCTCGGCTTCTGCCTCGGCACGCGGCTGCAGATGACGTGGCTCGAGGAGGGCCTGCCCTCCACGCTGCGACCGGGCAAGCGGCCGCGCACGACGCTCACGCCCACGCTCGTGCTGCGCGACGGCGCGGCCGTGACCGCGCTGGGCTCGCCGGGCGGCGACCAGCAGGACCAGTGGCAGCTGCTCTACCTGCTGCGCACGATCGTCGGCGGGTACACGCCCCAGCAGGCGATCGACGCGCCCGCGATCCATTCGACGTCGTTCCACGGCTCGTTCTGGCCCCGCACGTGGGAGCCGGCCGGCGCCGTGGCGGAGGACCGCCTCGGGGCCGACACGATCGCCGCGCTCAAGGCGCGAGGCCACCGCGTGACGGTCACGGGATCGTGGACGCAGGGCCGGCTCTCGGCCGTCACGCGCGACCCGGCCACCGGATGGCTGGGCGCGGCGGCGAACCCCCGCGGCGGCTACGGCTACGCCGTGGGGCGCTGAGCCGCCTCGCGCCGCAGCAGCGAGCGCTTGACGTCGAGGCCCCAGGCGAAGCCGCCGAGGGAGCCGTCGCCGCGCAGCACGCGGTGGCAGGGCACGAACAGCGCCGGGGCGTTGCGGGCGCAGATCGACGCCGCGGCTCGCACCGCGCTCGGCGCGCCGAGGGCCGCGGCGAAGTCGGTGTAGCTGAGCGGGGCCCCGGGCCGGATGCGGCGCAGCGCCTCCCAGCCGCGCGCCTGCAGCGCGGTGGCGCGCTGCCGCACCGCGACGGTGTCGATCGCGGCGAGATCGCCGTCGTAGTACGCGCGGACGGCCTCGCCCGCGCCGGTCTCGCCGTCGCGCACCGCGGCCGGCCGCAGCGACGCATGGATGCGCCCCAGCACCGCCGCCCGATCGTCCGTCCATCCGGAGGCGAGGACGGCGCCGTCTGCGGCGACGAGCGTGAACGGGCCGTCGGCCGTGTCGATGGTCTCGATGACGGCATCAGACATGGGTGTTCTCCTTCGGTGGGGCGGCCAGGCGCCACAGGTGCATCGACAGGTAGGAGCGCCACGGGGCCACGCGCTCGCCCCAGGCGACCAGGCCCGCCGGATCGGCCGGCACGCCCGCGGCCGCGGCACCCGCGCGCAGCGCCACGTCGCCGGGCAGCAGCACGTCGGGGTCGCCGCTGACCCGCATGCGCACGTAGTCGGCGGTCCAGGGCCCGATGCCGGGCAGCGCGAGCAGCGACGCGCGCTGCTGCGCCGGATCGTCCGCTCCCGTGAGCACCACCTCGCCCGACGCCAGCGCGCCGGCCACCGCGACGATCGCGCGGATGCGCGCCGCCGGTCCGCGGAGGACCTCGTGGCCGCGCTCGGCGATCGCCGTCATGGTGGGAAACAGCAGCCGCTGCTCCCCCGCGAGCTCGACGCGCTCGCCGAGCGCCTCGACGAGGCGGGTGAGGTGGGTGCGGGCGGCGGGCACGCTGATCTGCTGGCCGATCATGGCGCGGATCAGCATCTCGTGCGGATCGGCGGCGCCCGGGAGCCGCATGCCCGGCACCGCGCGCACGTGGGGCGCGAGCTCGGAGTGGGCGGCGAGGGCCGCGTCGACCGCGTGGGGATCGGCATCGAGGTCGAACAGGCGGCGCACGCGCGAGACGAGCGCGGCGAGATCCCCCGGGTGCTGCAGCCGGGCCTCCAGGCGCACGCGCGCGCCCTCGGTGCGGACGCGGAACCAGGCGGCGCCGCGCGGCATCCGCAGGGTCCGGGCGAACGATGTCGCGCTCGCCTCCTCCATGCCGGGAAGGGCGCGCGCCCCCATCCACGCGAACAGGCCCGCGGCGTCGAAGGGCGCGCGCACCGGCAGCGCCAGGTCGATCCCGGTGGCCACCGGCCCGCCGCGGCGGCGGGCGCGCAGCTCGAGGGGCGTCATCGCGAACACCTCGCGCAGGGTGTCGTTGAACTGCCGCACGCTGGCGAACCCCGCCGAGAACGCGACGTCCGTCGCTGGCAGGTCGGTGCCCACGAGCAGCAGGCGCGCCGTGTGCGCGCGGTGGGCCCGCGCGAGCGCCAGCGGGCCGGCGCCGAGCTCCGCCGTGAGCAGCCGGGTCAGGTGCCGGCTGGAGTATCCGAGCCGCGCCGCGAGCCCCGCCACGCCCTCGCGCTCCACCACGCCGTCGGCGATGAGGCGCATCGCGCGCGCCGCCACGTCGCCGCGCAGGTTCCACTGCGGCGACCCCGGCGCCGCCTCGGGCAGGCAGCGCTTGCACGCCCGATACCCCGCCTCGTGCGCCGCGGCGCTCGTCGGGTAGAACGTCACGTTCGACGGCTTCGGCGTGCGGGCGGGGCAGCTCGGCCGGCAGTAGATGCCGGTCGAGCGCACCGCCGTGACGAACTGCCCGTCGAAGCGGGCGTCACGCGCATCGATCGCGCGGTACCGCTCCTCGAACGTCATCGCCAGGGTCATGTCCCCAGCCTGTCACGCCACCCCACCCCGCCCTCGCGGGAATCGGACATCGCGGCCCGCGGCCGCTCCGCCGCAGATGATGCGACCGCCGCAACCGGCCTCAGTGGAAGAAGTGGCGCTCGCCCGTGAAGTACATCGTGACGCCGCGCTCGTTCGCGAGGGCGATCGTCTCCTCGTCGCGCACCGAGCCACCGGGCTGGATGATGACGCGGACGCCGGCGTTCATGAGCACCTCGGGGCCGTCCGAGAACGGGAAGAACGCGTCCGAGGCGGCGATCGATCCCTCGGCCCGGTCGCCGGCCCGCTCGACGGCCAGCTTGCACGAGTCCACGCGGTTGACCTGACCCATGCCGATCCCCACCGTGGCGGCGTTCTTGGCGAGCACGATGGCGTTCGACTTGACCGCGCGGCACGCCTTCCAGGCGAACACGAGGTCCTCGAGGCGCACGTCCTCGGGCTTCTCGCCGGCGACGAGCTGCCACTTCTCGGGGATGGCCTCGATGTTGCGATCGAACAGGTCGGCGTCCTGCAGCAGCAGGCCGCCCGACACGAGGCGAACGTCCATGCGCTCCTGCTGCCAGTCGTCGGGCAGCTGCAGCAGGCGGAGGTTCTTCTTCTCCTTGAAGACCTCGAGCGCGGCCGGCTCGAAGCCGGGGGCCACGATCACCTCGGTGAAGATGTCGCGCAGGTTCTCGGCCATCTTCAGGGTGACGGTGCGGTTGGCCGCGATGACGCCGCCGAACGCCGACAGCGGGTCGCACTCGTGCGCGCGCAGGTGGGCGGAGGCGATCGGGTCGAGGGCCTTCGGGTCGGCGACCGCGATGCCGCACGGGTTGGCGTGCTTCATGATCGCCACGGCTGGCTTGACCATGTCGTACGCGGCGCGCAGGGCGGCGTCGGCGTCGACGTAGTTGTTGTACGACATCTCCTTGCCCTGCAGCTGCGTGGCCTGGGCGATGCCGTGACCGCCCACCCGCGAGTAGATCGCGGCACGCTGGTGCGAGTTCTCGCCGTAGCGCAGGTCGCTGATCTTCTCGGCCTGGATGGTGAGGTGATCGGGCAGCACCGCCTCGCCCGTGAGGGTCTCCTCCGCGAACCACTGGGCCACGGCGGTGTCGTACGTGGCGGTGTGCGCGAACGCGCGCGCGGCGAGCTCGCGGCGCTCGGCGAGGGTGGTGCCGCCGCGGCCGATCGCCTCGATCACCGACGGGTACGACTCGGGGCCCACGACAATCGCGACGTTGGCGAAGTTCTTGGCCGAGGCGCGCACCATCGCGGGGCCGCCGATGTCGATCTGCTCGACCACGTCGTCGCCGGTCGCGCCCGAGGCGACGGTCTGGACGAACGGGTACAGGTTGACGACGACGAGCTCGAAGGGCTCGATGCCGAACTCGGCCAGCTGGCTCTCGTGGTGCTCGAGGCGCAGGTCGGCGAGCAGACCGCCGTGCACGTGCGGGTGCAGCGTCTTGACGCGCCCGTCGAGCATCTCCGGGAAACCGGTCACGGCCGCGGCGTCGGTGACCGCGTGGCCCGCGTCGCGGATCATCGCGGCGGTCGAGCCGGTTGAGACGATCTCCACGCCCGCCTCGGCGAGCGCGCCGGCCAGCTCGAGAAGGCCGGTCTTGTCGCTCACCGAGATGAGGGCCCGACGGATCGGCACCACATCGCGTTCGCGGTACAGCGAGGGGTCGTGACGGGGACCGGCCATGAGTGCTCCTTGGGTCAGGCGGGGTGGGAGAGGTCGAGCTCGCCCGTGGCGACGCGGCGGACCACGTCGATCAGCAGGCGTCGTTCGACGGGCTTGATGCGGTCGTGCAGCGAGTCCTCGGTGTCGCCGGGGAACACGGGCACGCGCTCCTGCGCGAGGATCGGCCCCGTGTCCACGCCGTCGTCGACGAGGATCACGCTCGCCCCGGTCTGCTCGGCACCGGCGGCGAGGGCGTCGCGGACGCCGTGCGCGCCGGGGAACTCGGGCAGGTAGGCGGGGTGGGTGTTGATGATGTTTGGCGCGAACTCGGCCACGACGTCGCGCGGCAGCAGGCGCATGAGGCCGCTCAGCACGATGAGGTCGGGCTGCCACGCCCGCAGCTGATCGGCGAGCTCGGCGCCCCATTCCTCGCGCGAGGCGAACTCGCGGAACGGCACCGTGAACGAGGGCACCCCGAAGTCGGCGGCGTGCTGCAGGCCCTCGGCCATCCGGTCCGCACCCACCACGACGACGCGGGCGGGGTACGAGGGGTCGCTCGCGGCCTCCAGGAGGGCGCGGAGATTGCTGCCCGTGCCCGAGATGAGGACGGCGACGGTGAGCACCGGATCAGTCTAGTTCGCCGCGCGGCGGCTCACCGAACCCCCGTCCCGGACTCAGTCGGCCTCGCGCTCGGCGACCGCCCGCTCGTCGGCCGTGAGCCACGCGTCGCCGTCGTCGGTCGCGCGGTCCGGCCGCGGCCGGCCGACGACCGGCCCGAGCAGCAGGATCCCGGCGCCGATGAGCACCTCGATGCCCACGGCGAGCGCGACGGCGCCCGGCTCGGGCCCGAGGTGCGCGAGCCGGCCGGGTCCGATGGATCCGGAGGCCGCCGCGGCCAGCAGGGCCGCCGCCGCGCCCGAGAGCGCCGCGACACCCACCGCCGCGAGCGCGCGCGGCCCGACGGGCTCCTCGCCCGCCTCGCGCGCGCCGGCCATGCGCGCCCGCAGCGCCCACCCGGCGAGCGCGCCGAGCGCCACCGGCACGAGCGCGGCCAGCAGCAGCAGCGGATGACCGGACTCGGGGACCAGCCCGAACACGGGGATCCCCGGCACGAGGCCGACCGTGCTGCTCACGGGCGAGACCGTGGCCCCGGCGCCCAGGGCGAAGCCGGGCCCGGCGATCCACGAGATCGCCCACACGATGAAGGTCGGCAGGTACGCGAGGTGCGCGAGCGTCAGCGCGGCCGCGCCGAGCCCGTCGACCTGCGCGGCCTGGAACAGGGCGATCACGTCGCCGCCGCGCGTGAAGGCGCGCAGCGCCACGAGGGCGCCGCCGGCCGCGACGAGCCCGAGGATCACGATCGCGGCGCCCCGCACGGCAAGCGCCGGCAGCTCCCGCCAGGACGGAGGGAGCCGGTCGACGAGATCGTGGAGGCGGTCGATCGGGCCGGTGTCGCCCTCGTCCCACGCCGCCGCGATCACGCCGCCGAGCGCCCCGGCCGCGTAGAGTCCGGTCGGCGCGAGCACGGCGGCCCAGCCGGGCACCGAGGCCACGGGGTTGCCCGAGGTGAGCATCACGATGAGCGAGAGCAGGGCGGTGGTGGCGACGCCCGCCGCCACGCCCGTGCCCCAGGCGCCGACCGCGACGGCGCGGCGGCCGGAGCGCGCCGCGAACAGCAGCACGAAGGCGGCGAAGGCGAGCGGTGCGAGCGAGACGGCGAAGGCGCCGGCCTCGTCGGGCAGGCCCGCGTCGCGCAGGTAGGTCTCGTCGAGCGCGAGCTGCGAGGGCACGAGGTTGCCGAGCTGCCAGATCCGCGCGGAGGCCGGCCACAGCGCGTGCCAGTCGGCCGTGCCGCCGAACGTGAAGATCCACAGCAGGGTGAGCGGGGCGAGCACGGCGCCGATGCCGACGGCCGCCGCGACGACGGCATCGACGGCGGCGAGCAGGGCGACGAGAAGGCGATGCATGGGCGCTCTCGAGCCTAGGCGCGCGAGGCGCGGATCCCCGTCGCCCATGCCGCGAATCCGTCCTGTGCCCTAGCCTGGGCGCCATGGCGGGCACCTACCGATCCACTCCCCTGCGCCGCGCGATCGATCGCCTCATGGCCGCGCTCGGCCGGCGCGGTCTGGCGCCCGGCGGGATCGCGTCGCTCACCGTCGTCGGCCGCGCCACCGGCGCGCCGCGCACGGTGCCGGTGACGCCCATCGTGTGGGACGGGCGCCGGTACCTCGTGGCGCCGTACGGCCCGGTGGGCTGGGTGCACAACCTCCGGGCCGCGGGCGAGGGCCTGCTGCAGCGCGGATCGCGCGCCGAGCGCGTGCGGGCCGAGGAGCTCGACCCGCGCGCCGCCGCCCCGGTGCTCCGTGCGTACGTGCGCAAGGTGCCGATCGTGCGCCCGCACGTCGCGGCGGGCCCCGACGACGACCTCGCGGCCTTCGAGGCGATCGCGCCGCGGCATCCGGTCTTCGCGCTCACGCCCGTCGCCTGAGCGCGCCGAGACGAAGCGCGACCGGCGCGAACGCCGAAGGGCGCCGCCCCGGGAGGAGCGACGCCCTTCGGGCAGCGAGTCGGATCAGAGCGACTGCATGATCTCGCGCATGAGCGCGGCGGTCTCGCTGGGGGTCTTGCCGACCTTGACGCCGGCGGCCTCGAGGGCCTCCTTCTTCGCGGCGGCGGTGCCGGCCGAGCCCGAGACGATCGCGCCGGCGTGGCCCATCGTCTTGCCCTCGGGGGCGGTGAAGCCCGCCACGTAGCCGACGACCGGCTTGGTGACGTGCGCCTTGATGTACTCGGCCGCACGCTCCTCGGCGTCGCCGCCGATCTCGCCGATCATGACGATCGCCTTGGTCTCGGGGTCGCTCTCGAACGCCTCGAGCGCGTCGATGTGCGTGGTGCCGATGACCGGGTCGCCGCCGATGCCGATGGCGGTCGAGAAGCCGAAGTCCTTCAGCTCGAACATCATCTGGTAGGTGAGCGTGCCCGACTTCGAGACGAGGCCGATCGGGCCCTTGCCCGTGATGTTCGCCGGCGTGATGCCCGCGAGCGCCTCGCCCGGCGTGATGATGCCGGGGCAGTTCGGGCCGATGATGCGGGTCTTGTTGCCCTTGGCCTTGGCGTAGGCCCACGCCTCGGCGGTGTCGCCGACGGGCACGCCCTCGGTGATCACGACGAGCAGCGGGATCTCGGCGTCGATGGCCTCGATCATCGCGTCCTTGGTGAAGGCCGGCGGCACGAAGGCGACCGACACGTCGGCGCCGGCCTTCTCCATGGCCTCCTTGACCGATCCGAAGACCGGCAGCTCGACCTCGCCCGCGCCGGGCTTCTCGTGCGTCACGGTGGTGCCGGCCTTGCGCGCGTTCACGCCGCCGACGATGTTGGTGCCCGCCTTGAGCATGAGGGCGGTGTGCTTGGTGCCCTCGCCGCCGGTGATGCCCTGGACGATGACCTTGGAGTCCTTGTTGAGGTAGATCGACATCTCTCTAGTCCTTTATCCGATCCGCGGCTCAGGCGTTCGCCAGCTCGGCGGCCTTGTCGGCGCCCTCGTCCATGCCTGCGGCGAGGGTGACGAGCGGGTGGTTGGCGGCGGCGAGGATCGCGCGACCCTCCTCGACCTGGTTGCCGTCGAGGCGCACGACGAGCGGCTTGGTCGCCGCGTCGCCGAGGATCTCGAGAGCCTTGACGATGCCCTCCGCGACGGCCACGCACGAGGTGATGCCGCCGAAGACGTTCACGAAGACGCTCTTGACCTGCTCGTCGCCGAGGATCACGTCGAGGCCGTTGGCCATGACCTGGGCGTTCGCGCCACCGCCGATGTCGAGGAAGTTCGCCGGCTTCACGCCGCCGTGGTTCTCGCCCGCGTAGGCGACGACATCGAGCGTCGACATGACCAGGCCCGCGCCGTTGCCGATGATGCCGACCTGGCCGTCGAGCTTGACGTAGTTGAGGCCGTTCGCCTTGGCCTTGGCCTCGAGCGGGTCGGCGGCGTCCTTGTCCTCGAGCTCCTCGTGCTCGGGGTGGCGCACCTCGGTGCCGTTGTCGTCGAGGGTGACCTTGCCGTCGAGGGCGATGATGTCGCCGGCGCCGGTGAGCACGAGCGGGTTCACCTCGACGAGCGTGGCGTCCTCGCCCTTGTAGACGTCGTAGAGCTTGACGAAGACGTCCGCGACCTTCTCGACGAGCTCCTCGGGGAACTTCGCCTCGCGGGCGATCTCGAGCGCCTTGGCCTTGTCGATGCCCTGCAGCGGGTCGACCTCGACGCGCGCGAGCGCCTCGGGCTTCTCGACCGCGAGCTGCTCGATCTCCATGCCGCCCTCGACGCTGCACAGCGACAGGTACGAGCGGTTGGCGCGGTCCAGCAGCACCGAGAAGTAGAACTCCTGGGCGATGTCGGCGCCCTGGGCGACCATGACGCGCTTGACGACGTGGCCCTTGATGTCGAGGCCGAGGATCGCCTGGGCCGCCTCGTACGCCTCGTCGGGGGTCTTCGCGACCTTGACGCCGCCCGCCTTGCCGCGGCCACCGGTCTTCACCTGGGCCTTGACGACGACCACGCCGCCGATCTTCTCCGCTGCTGCCTTCACCTCCTCGGGGGTGTCGGCGACGATGCCGGCGAGAACTGGCACCTCGTACTTCTCGAAAAGGTCTCGAGCCTGGTACTCGTAGAGATCCACGTTGAATCCTTCAGTGGGGAGCGTGGGGCCGGAGGCGCGGAAAACGTCTCGACGTCGAGCGAACTCGACCAAGAGGCAAGCGTACTACCGGCCGGTGACCGCCCCGAATCGCGCACCGGGCAGCGCCCGGGGCGGCGGCGCCGGAGACGACGAACGCACCCGGCCCGAGGGGCGCGGGTGCGTTCGGAACGTCTGGGTCAGCGCTGGTGCTTGGCTCCCGAGCGCGCGTGGATCGGCAGCGCCATCGCCGCGCAGATCAGCAGGATGCCGGCGGCGAAGACGACGCCCTGGAACGACGTGATCATGAATGCCACGGCGAACGCCGCGAAACCGGCGAGGAACAGGATGAGGCTGATCAGGAACATCGCGAGCCTTTCTGGAAGTCTCCGACGATCCTACCGTGCCCCCGCCCCGGCCCACGGCTGTCGGATCCTCACAACGGAATGCCCGCCCCGCGGCGCGGCGTCTACCGTGTGGCGTGGCGTTCCCCGAGCGAAGGAAGTGAACCGACGTGACCCGTGACCTCCCCGGCGACCGTACCGAGCCGTACGACGTGACCTCGCCCCTCGACACCGACTACTACGCGGTGTTCGCCGATGTCTCCGGCGCCGACCGCGAGGCCTGGAATCGCGCGCGCACGCTCGTGGGCGAGGTCTCCGGCCGCATGGCCGAGGCGTGGGACCGCGCGGAGTATCCGCTGGAGGTGGTGCCGCGCATGGGCGAGCTCGACCTCTACGCCGACGGCATCGAGCACCCCGAGATCACGCCGATGACGCCGCTGGCCGCCGGCCTGGTGAACATGGAGCTCTCGCGCGGCGACGGCTCGCTCGGCACGATCCTCGCCGTCCAGGGCGGCCTCGCGCTGCGCACGCTCGCCCTCTACGGCAGCCCGGAGCAGCAGCAGCGATGGCTCACGCCCCTCGCGACGGGCCAGGTGCTCGGCGCGTTCGCGCTGACCGAGCCGATGCACGGGTCCGACTCGACCTCGCTCGAGACCACGGCCCGCCGCGACGGCGCGGACTGGGTGATCTCCGGCGGCAAGAAGTGGATCGGCAACGGCGCCTCCGGCGGCATCACGTTCGTATGGGCGCGGATCGACGACGCCACCGATCCGGACCACGGCAAGGTCGGCTGCTTCCTCGTGGAGCAGGACACCCCCGGGTACCGGGCGAGCGTGATCGAGGGCAAGGTGTCGCTGCGCGCGATCCACCAGGCCCACATCCAGCTCGACGACGTCCGCGTGCCCGACGACGCCCGCCTGCCCGGCGCCCACTCCTTCGCCGACACCTCGCGCGTGCTGTTCGCCACGCGCTCCGGCGTGGCCTGGTCGGCGCTCGGCCACGCCACCGCCTGCTACGAGGCCGCGCTGTCGTACGCGACGCAGCGCGTGCAGTTCGGCAAGCCGCTGGCGAAGTTCCAGATGGTGCAGGAGCGGCTCACCCAGATGCTCGCCGACCTCACGGGCATGCAGCTGTTCTGCCGCCGCCTGGCCGACATCGAGGCCGCCGGCGCGCTGCGCCCCACGCAGGCCTCGCTCGCGAAGTACCACAACACGCGCACGGCCCGCCGGATCGCCCAGACGGCGCGCGACGTGCTCGGCGGCAACGGCATCCTGCTCGAGAACCGCGTGATCCAGCACCTCGCCGACATCGAGGCGATCCACACCTACGAGGGCACCGAGAGCGTGCAGGCGCTGCTCATCGGCCGCGACGTCACGGGCATAAGCGCCTTCGTCTGAGCCCGGCGCGCCGGCCCGGCCGTCACGCGGTCGCGGCGCGCAGCCACTCCTGCGCACGGTCGAGGAGCGCCCGCGCCGCCGGCGTCGTCCTCGCCCAGTTCTCGAACCCGTGCGGGGCGCCCTCCACGACATCGGTCGTCACCGGCACCCCCGCGCCCCGCAGCGCCTCGGCGTAGGCGCGATCCTCCGCGGCGAACAGCTCGATGTCGCCCCAGGTGAGGAACGCCGGCGGCAGCCCGCTCAGGTCGGTGCGCCGGGCCGGCGCAGCGTAGGCGGGGACGGCGTCGGCGCCGGGCGACGTGCCGAGATAGCCGGACCAGCCCTCGCGGTTGGCCTCGTTGTCCCACACGAAGTGCCGCTCGGCGTCCAGCTCGCGGCGCGCGGCGGTGCGATCGTCGAGCATCGGAGCGAACAGCCACTGCCCGCACGGCTGCACGCCGCCGTCGTCGTGGAGGCGCTGCACGAGGGCCGCTGCCAGTCCCCCGCCCGCACTCTCGCCGCCGACGACGATGCGCCGCGGATCCACGCCCAGCTCATCGGCGTGGTCGAGGAACCAGTGCCACGCGCCGCGGACGTCGTCGTGCGCGGCGGGGAACGGATGCTCGGGCGCGAACCGGTAGTTCGCCGAGACGACGACGAGCCCGAGCCGCTCCGCCGTCGACAGGCACAGCGCCTCGTCCTGCTTGGCATCGCCGAACAGGAGGCCTCCCCCGTGGATCCACAGCAGACCCCCGCCGCCGCGGGCGCCCGTCGGCACGTACACGCGCACCGTCGCGGCACCCGCGCGGGCCCGCGTCACGCGCACGGCGTCGGACCTCGGCACGATCAGCAGCCGCACCGCGATCCGGACGAGCCAGCGGGGCATCGACACCTGTGCGCGCTTCATCGGCCCGCGCAACTCGGGGAGGACGCGGTTCAGCTCCACGGGACCCCTCTCGACGCGTGATCCGACGATATCTCCCAGCCGTCCGATCGCGGGTCGTCCCGGCGGGGCTGGTGAGGCGCGCGCGGCGGCGGCAGGATGAGCGCATGCCCCACGACATCCCCGCGCCGATGCTCGCCAAGGCCGTGCCGGCGATCCCCGATCCCGCGAAGCATCCGGGCGGCCTGCTGTTCGAGCCGAAGTGGGACGGCTTCCTTCACTGAACCCGGGAAGGCCCGGTTGGACGTCAAGTGTGCGGCTCCGGGCGGAAGATCTCTTCCCAGGTGGTACCGAAGTCACGTGTCGTGACCACGCCACGTTGGTCGACGAGGGCGATCTCGTCGCCCGGCGTGACGGTGAGGGCCTGGGCGGCACCTTCGTACTCGCCTCCGGTGGCCCACTCGCCGCTGGGGAGCTGGTAGACGAGTGTGTTGTCGAAGCTGGTGCCGACCAGTAGCCCCAGGCTGTTCGTCGCGATCAGAACCATCCGCGGCGCAGTCTCGTCGAGCTCGAACGTCGCACCCGCGTCACGGCTGACATAGAGCCCTTCGGGAGTGGTCGCGTAGACGGTGTCGGAATCGTCGGGGTCGGCGAGCATGTCGCGTGCGTCGACGCCGACTCCGTCGTTCCAGGTGCGCCCGCCGTCGTCGGAGCGGTAGACGATGCCGAAGTTGTTCGCGTAGATGCGATTCGGATCGGATTCGCTGATGGCGAGGTCGTGGAAGTCGGCCTCACCGGTGAATGCGACGTTCGTCCAGGTGCGGGCGTTGTCGTCGGAGCGGATGAGGCCGAGATTCTGGCCGGCGAAGTGGTCGGGGCTGTTCGGCCCGGGGTGTCCGGAGGCATAGAGCTGACCGTCGACGGCGGTGAACCCCATGGCGTCGAAGTCGTTGCCGGCGACCGGTCCGCTGAGCTCCGCCGAGCGGGTGAGGGCGTCGAGTTGGTAGATGCCGCCGTGGCTGGCGATGAGCAGACCGCCCGTCTCGGGGTCGGAGGCGAGCCCGTGGATGTGCTCGAGGGCCACCTTGGTGTCGTGGTCGGGGTCCTCGGCTCGGATCAGAGCGCAGCCGGTGAAGAGGGGCGCAGTCAGGGCAAGGGCGGCGAAGGCGGCCAGGCGCCGTCGGGGAATGGCGGGGGTGAAAGGCATGGGAGATCTCCGGGATGGTTTGGGCAGGGCGGAGCCGGTGACCCACCCGGACGGGGTGGCCACCGGCGTGGCGGGTGCTCACAGCTGGGCGAGCAGCTCCTGCATCTCGGTGATCTCGGCGGTCTGGTCCTCGACGATCTTCTGCGCGAGGGCGACGGCGTCGGGGTTCTGGCCGTTGTCGATCTGGGCCTGAGCCATGTCGATCGCGCCCTGGTGGTGCATGATCATCTGCTCCAGGAACAGGCTCGATGCGGTTTCGCCGTCGGCTTCCTCGAGGGCGGCCATCTCCTCTTCGGACATCATGCCGCCGCCGTGGTCCATCCCACCCATGTCGGTGTCCTGGCCCCAGTCTTCGAGCCACTGGTTCATGGTCTCGATCTCCGGGCCCTGAGCGGCCTTGATGCGCTCGGCAAGCGCGACGACGTCCGGGTGAACCCCGTCCTTGGCCAGCAGAGTGTCGGACATCTCTATGGCCTGCTGGTGGTGCATGACCATCTCCATCGCGAACGTCACGTCCGCGTCGTTGAACACCGCGCCACTGGCCTCAGCGGAGGCGCTGGGCGAGCTGCTGGTGCCGTTGCCGTGGTCCATGCCTTCCATATCGGAGCCACCGGTGTCGCTGCAACCGGTCAGGACGAGCGCGGTCGCGAGGATGCCGGCGTGGAATGCAATCGTGCGGATCTTCATGAGGGTCTGTCTCCTAAGTCGTTGTTGAGGGGCGTGCCGAAGCACGGGATCTGCGACAGCAGATGACCCTCAGGTGCGACTGATGGAGAGGACGTTCAGATCGGGAGGAACCGGCGGCGCCTCCGTGAGCGTCGCCGTGGCATGTGGCGGCGCCTGAGCGCGCGCAATGGTGACGACCCGGCCGGGGCGAATGGCGAGAACGATGCTGACGGCGAGCAGGGCGAGCACGCACGCCATGAACGCCATCGCGTCCATGCCGCCCCCGCAGTCGCCCTCAGCGCAGGGATCCGCCGCGGAATGATCACCGGCTGTAGCCGCGTCCGGGCTCGCGACGTCAACCATCGCGGGCTCACCGCCATGGTGCGTGCTCTCGCTGATCACCACGGGAGCGTGGTGGGTGCTGCCGCTGCTGAGCACGTGCATGCCGACTAGGCCAATCAGCACCCCGATGACGGCCGCGGCGGTGAGTAGGAAGGTGCGCGCCAGTGTGGCGCTCGGACGCATCGCCTGGCGCAGCGTCATCACGCTCATCAGCGCACCTCCCTTCCCGCTCACAATCTACGAAACCCGCCTGTCAGGCACCACGCAAGACCGCTGCAGCGGTGATCTCGGGGCGCATGTCCAGCCGGCGCAACAGCTGCGCGTTCAGCGCGACGACGATCGTCGACAGCGACATCAGGATCGCCCCGACCGACATCGGGAGCACGAACCCGAACGGGGCGAGCACCCCGGCGGCGAGCGGGACGGCGATCAGGTTGTAACCGGCAGCCCACCACAGGTTCTGCTTCATCTTCCGGTAGCTTGCCCGCGACAGCTCCATCACCGACAGCACCGATCGCGGGTCGTCGCTGGCGAGGATGACACCGGCGGAGGCGATCGCGACGTCGGTGCCCGCACCGATCGCTATACCCACGTCGGCCTGGGCGAGGGCGGGAGCGTCGTTGACGCCGTCGCCGACCATCACGACCTTGCGGCCCTCCTCCTGCAGCTGCTTGACCTTGGAGGCCTTGTCCTCGGGACGCACGCCGGCGAAGAACCGGTCGATGCCAAGCTCCTCGGCCACGGAGGCGGCGACCGCTTCCGCATCGCCGGTGATCATCACGACCTGGACGCCGCGGACGTGGAGCGCCTCGATCGCCTCCCGGGACTCGCTGCGGATCTCATCGGCCAAGCGAAGCGCCCCGGCGACCTGACCGTCGATCAGGATGTGCAGGATGATCGCCCCCTCGCGGCGCCACTCGTCCGCGACGGGCAACTCGGCGGATCCCTCCTGCTCGAGCAGGTAGGGGCCGCCGACCTGTACCAGGTGCCCGTCGACGGTGGCGCGCACGCCGACCGCCGGTGAGGACTCGAACCCGGAGGATCCCGGCACCGCCAGTCGCTTCTCGCTCGCGCCGTTCACGATCGCGCGTGCCAGGGGGTGCTCAGAGTCCGCCTCGGCCGCCGCAGCGAGGGCGAGCAGCCGATCGGCGTCGATCCCGCCGGCGGGGTGCACCGCGGTGACCGCCGGAGCGCCCTTCGTCAGGGTGCCGGTCTTGTCGAACAGGACCGTGTCGATGGTGCGCATACTCTCCAGCGCCAACCGGTCCTTGATGAGCACTCCGCCGCGCGCGGCCCGCTCGGTGGCGATGGACACCACCAGCGGGATCGCCAGGCCCAGAGCGTGGGGGCAGGCGATCACGAGGACGGTGATGGTGCGGACCACGGCCTGATCTGGGAGGCCCAGCAGCGTCCATACCAGCGCGGTGATGACGCCTGCGATCAGGGCGAACCAGAACAGCAGCGCCGCGGCGCGGTCAGCGATTCGCTGCGCGCGGGACGAGGAGTTCTGCGCTTCGGCAACCAGCCGCTGGATGCCGGCGAGGGTGGTGTTCTCTCCGATCGCGGTGATCTCCACGCGCAGGCCCGAATCGGTCGCGACGGTGCCGGCGACGACCTGGTCGCCCTCGGAGCGGCGGACCGGGCGGGATTCGCCGGTGATCATGGCCTCGTCCATGCTCGCGGAGCCCTGCACGACCCGCCCGTCTGCGGGCACGCGGCCGCCCGGGCGGACCACCACGACGTCCCCGACACGCAGGTCGGCGGGGGCGACGGTGACGGTGGTGTCGCCCTCGATGCGCTCGGCCTCGTCCGGCAGCAGCGCGGCGAGGGAGTCCAGCGCGGACGTCGTCTGGGCAAGGGAGCGCATCTCGATCCAGTGCCCCAGCAGCATGATGACGATCAGCAGCGCGAGCTCCCACCAGAAGTCGAGCTCATGGTGCAGGACGCCCAGGCTCGCGCCCCACGAAGCCAGGAACGCGACCGTGATGGCCAGACCGATCAGCAGCATCATCCCGGGCTTGCGGGTGCGCAGCTCGCTGACCGCGCCGGTGAGGAAGGGCGCACCGCCCCACACGTACATCACCGTGCCGAGCACGGGTGAGATCCAGCTCACCCATGCGGCGTCGGGCAGCGCGTACCCGAGCAGCATGGCGAACATGCTCGAGAACGCCACCACCGGCACGGCGAGGGCGAGCATGATCCAGAACAGGCGGCGGAACTGCCCCACGTGATCACCGTGACCGGCATGCCCGCCATGGCCGACGTGCCCGCCATGACCAGCGTGCGCGGCTTGACCGGGATGCGCGCCGTGATTGTGCTCCGCTTGATCGTGACCGCTGTGGTCCTGGCTGCCGTGCGCTGCCGGTTCGGTCGCGACGGCTTCGCGCATACCCTCGGCGGTTGCCTCGGGATCCGTGTGCTCCGTGGTGCTGTCGTGTCCGGCGCGGTTGTGGCCGGTGTGCCGGTGCATGGTGTGATCGTGCTGGCTCATCGGAGCCTCCTCTGCGAGTTGCCGCCGCTGGACGGCCGGGAGGGCAGGAGTGGGTGGATGCTCGGCCGTGTCAGGCGTCGCTGACGGTGTAGCCGGCCTCAGCGACGGCGACGCGCAGCGCATCGGCGTCGACGGGAGCGGAGCTTCGGACCGTGACGGTCGAGGTGCCGCCCGCGGTGAGCGCGACCGACACGTCGTCCACGCCGGGAACCGCGGACAGCTCTTCGGTGACGCTGGCAATGCAGTGCGCGCACGTCATCCCCTCCACCAGCAGCGTGGCCGACAGTCCCGCTTCCACGGGCAGCTGTTGCGTCGTCGAGGCGCTCGGGGCGGCGCAGCAGGCGCATCCGACGCCGGCGTCCTTGAGACCCAGCTCGACTCGTTCGATCGTCATGATGATGTCCTTCCGGTGACGTGGTTCACGAGCGCACCAGGCGCGCGATGGCGGCGTTGGCTTCGCGGATCTTCTCCTCCGCGACCGGCCCGCCCTGCGCGGTAGCCTCGGCCACGCAGTGGCTGAGGTGGTCGCCGAGCAGCGACAGTGCCACCGCTTCGAGGGCCTTCGTCGCTGCGGAGACCTGCGTGAGGATGTCGATGCAGTAGTCGTCGTTCTCGACCATCCGCGCGATCCCCGCGACCTGTCCCTCCGCGCGGCGCAGCCTCTTCAGCAGCGCTTCCTTGTTGTCCGCGTACCCGTGCACGCGCCAATGATACATACCCCCACGGGGTATGCAACCCGGTGGGGGAATCTGTGCCGAGGCCCTACCGTGCCGAGGGTCGAGGAAGCGCCCCGATCGAGGAGAAGGAGGACGATATGACTGTTGCAGAGCAGATGCTGACCACTCACCCCCGGGCGGGCGCCGGCGCCGACACCGCGGCCTTGGTGCGCTGTATCGAGGCGTGCGTGGAGTGCGCCCAGGCGTGCACCGCGTGCGCAGATGCCTGCCTGAGCGAAGAGATGGTGGCTGACCTGACCGCGTGCATCCGCAAGAACCTCGACTGCGCCGACGTCTGCGCGACGACCGCCGCGGTCCTGTCGCGCCAGACCGGCTCGAACACCGACGTCCTGCGCGCCCAGCTCGAGGCATGCCGCGCGGCCTGTGCGTCGTGCGCGGCCGAGTGCGAGACGCACGCCCAGATGCACGAGCACTGCCGGGTGTGTGCCGAGGCCTGCCGCCGCTGCGAGCAGGCGTGCGCGGAGCTGTTGGGGGCACTGTGAGCCAGGCCGGGCACCACTCCGAGCACGAGGGCATGCCGCACTCGAAGCAGGGCGGGATGCAGCACGGGGGGATGGCGAGCTACGGCAAGCTCGCCATCTCCCTCGCACTCAGCTTCATCGTGATGTACCTGCTCACCTTCGCGATGATCAACGTCTTCGCCGACTTCCTGCCCAACATCAGCAACCTCTACATGGCGCTGATGATGGTGTTCCCGATGGGGATCATCATGATCGCCGTGATGTGGAAGATGTTCCCCAACAAGCCACTCAACATCGGACTGCTCGTCGGCTTCGCCGCGCTGTTCGTGGTGGCGTTCCTCATGGGCCGAGCAGAAGCATTCGTCGGGGATGACCAGTTCCTGCGGTCGATGATCCCGCACCACTCCCGCGCGATCCTCGTCTGCGAGCAGTCCAACATCACCGACTCCGAGATCGTCACGCTGTGTGAGCAGATCGTTCAGTCCCAGCAGGAGGAGATCGACCAGATGAAGGACATCCTCGAGCGGCTCAACGATTAGGGGTGGTGTCTGTGTCAGCTTGATTGAGCAGCTTCCCCGTGCGGATTATCACGCACCCGCTCGTCGCCGCGATCATCAACGTCGGCAGCCTCTGGGCGCTGTATCTGACACCGGTGTACGAGCTGATGCAGCAGGCCATGCTGGTGCACTGGCTGGTGATGGTGCACTTCCTGCTCGCCGGGTATCTCTACACCGTCTCTCTGGTGCCGATGGACCCGTCGCCGCACCGGGCCTCGTTCACCGTGCGGTCTGTCGCGCTCGTGCTGTCATTGGCCGCGCATAGCGTCCTCGCGAAAGTCCTGTACGCGTACCCGCTGGCGGGCGTGAGGGCCGCGGATGCTCACGCGGGCTCTCAGCTGATGTACTACGGCGGCGACGCTGTCGAGTTCGCCATCATCATGCTGCTGTGGGCGCAGTGGTACCGCACCACCGGACGAGGCCTCCGCGGCACAGGCACGCCGGGCGCAGCAGCCGCGCTGGAAACGGTCCCGGCCTCAAGCTCGCGCCTGCTCCGGTTCCCTGACATCAAGCCGAGGGGTTCAACATGACGAGCACGCAGACGGATACGCAGGTGACGACGCAGCGGACTTCGGCGCTGCGCAACAAGTCCTACTGGGCAGCGTTGCTGCTCGGCATAGCCACCATGGCCGCCATCGACGAGATCGTCTTTCACCAGATCCTCGCGTGGCACCACTTCTACGACAACGCCACCGCAGACATCGCGTTGCTCTCCGATGGCCTGCTCCACGCCGCCGAACTGTTCGTGTTCGCGGCCGGGTTCTTCCTGATGCTGGACGCACGACGGCGCGAGCAGTTCTGGGCCGCCGCCGCCTGGGCCGGCTTCCTGGTCGGCCTGGGCGTGTTCCAGCTGTGGGACGGCCTCATCGACCACAAAGTGCTCCAGCTGCACCAAATCCGTTACGGCGTCGATCTTCTGCCGTACGACATCGCCTGGAACGTCGGCGGTCTGGTGCTGCTGGTCGCGGGGATCGTCATGACGGTCATCCTCGCGCGACGTACGCGTCCCCAGGACGCACACGCTAATCGATCTCAGAGAGGAAAGTCCTGATGGGTACGACTTCACGAGTGAGCGGTGTGATCCGCGCGGCTGGCATCGGAGCTGTCGCCGGACTGGCCGGTGGGTCAGCGATGGTCGTCGGCGAAAAAGTAGAGCAAGCGATCACCCGCCGTCCGAACTCATACGTGCCCGGGCGTGTGCTGCTGACTCTGCTCGGCCGGCGGCCGACCGATGCAGACAAGCCCTTCATCTCCAACCACCTGATGCACTACGCCACCGCCGCGCTCCTCGGCGCGCTTCGCGGCGTGTGGGCCGCAGTCGGCATCCGCGGCGTCTACGCCAACGCCTGGCACAGCCTCGTGCGCCTCGGCTTCGATCAGACCGTTGAGAACGCGACCGGCGTCGGCGCCCCACCGCACACCTGGCCCCGACGCGAGCTGGTGGTCGACGTGCTTCACAAGGTTGTCTTCGCCGTCATCACGGGAATCGTCGCAGACCGGATGATCCGACCGCACTTGGTCTCCACCAGGGGGCGAACCAGCCACTGACCAGGGCGACGCGCGAGGCGCGTTAGCACGCCTTCCTTCCGCTAGGGCTATGCGAGGGAGAGGAAGAGTTTCTCGAGTTCTTCGGGGCGTGTGGCATCTTCTGCGTCTGGGTCGGCGAGGCACTCGCGGAGGGCGCTTGAGATGACGAGGAAGCCGGCCCTGTCGAGCGCCTTCGAGACGGCGGCGAGCTGCTGCACGACGTCGCGGCAGTGGGCGTCCTGTTCGACGGCGGTGATGACCGCTGCCAGCTGCCCGTGTGCTCGGCGGAGCCGGTTGACGACCTTGCGCTTTGCCTCCTGGTCGTGCTCCGGTGCCGCGTCCGCGAGTGTGGGTGTGCTTGCCATGAGAGGTCCTTTCGTGAGCCCGAGTTGACAACCAGCATACCCCCGGGGGTATAGTTGGGCTACCGGCGGCGAATACTCCCCCGGGTATAGCGAAGGGGTGCGCAGATGTGCCGAGCAGTGATGTGCCGCACGTGCGGCAAGACGACATGGGCCGGCTGCGGCCAGCATGTCGCGGCGGTGAAGAGCAGCGTCGCGAGCTCCGACTGGTGCGGTGGTCAGCACACCGCCGCGGAGCTGGAGGCGGCACAGGCGAACCGCGGCGGGTTCTGGTCACGCCTGTTCGGACGCTGAGGTCGGAGGACGCGCATGCCTACAAAGAACCTGACTGCTGAGACGTTCGAGAGCACCGTCACCGCCACCGGCATCGTGCTCGTGGACTTCTGGGCTGCCTGGTGCGGCCCGTGCCGCGCCTTCGCGCCCGTGTTCGAGTCCGCCTCGAACCGCCACCGCGACGTGGTGTTCGCAAAGGTCGACACCGAGGCTGAGCCTGAACTCTCGGCGGCTAACCGCATCACCTCGATCCCGACGCTCATGGTGTTCCGCGACGGAGTGCTCGTGTACTCCCAGCCCGGCGCGCTCCCGACACCGCAACTCGAGCTGCTGATCCAGAAGGCGCGTGAACTCGACATGGACGAGGTTCACCGGCAGCTCGCGCAGCGCACCGCCTAACCAACTCACACAGACTAAGAGCCCCGAAAGGAACACCATGTGCGCACGAATCATCTGCCCTGCGTGCGGCAAGCCCACGTGGGACGGCTGCGGCCAGCACATCGAGCAGGCCCTCGCAGGAGTCCCCGAGAACGAGCGCTGCTCATGCAACTGATCACGGATCACGAGGAAAGGAGCGATCGCGATGCTGCTTGAGCGCATCTACGACGAAGACCTCGCACAGGCCAGCTACCTGATCGGCTGCCAGCGCAGCGGCGAGGCCGTCGTGGTGGACCCACGACGCGATATCGGCGCTTATCTGGATCTCGCCGGCAAGCACGGCATGCGCATCGTCGCAGTGACCGAGACGCACATCCATGCCGACTACCTGTCCGGCACGCGCGAGCTCGCTGCGCACACCGGCGCGACCGCGTACGTATCCGACGAGGGCGGCCCGGACTGGACGTATGGGGCAGGCTTCGACACCGCCGTGCGCATGAAGCACGGTCACCAGATCACGCTGGGGAACGTCACGCTGGAAGCCGTTCACACCCCCGGACACACTCCCGAGCACCTGTCCTTCCTCATCACCGACGGCGCTCAGACCAACGAACCCGGCTACATGCTCACGGGCGACTTCGTCTTCGTCGGAGACGTCGGCCGGCCCGACCTGCTCGACGAGGCAGCCGGAGGCGTAGACACCCGCTTCGCAGGCGCCCACGCACTGTTCGCGAGCCTGCGCGATCACTTCCTCACACTTCCCGACTACGTGCAGGTGCTTCCCGCGCACGGATCCGGATCCGCCTGCGGAAAGGCGCTGGGAGCGATCGCCGCCTCCACGGTCGGGTACGAGCGTCGCTTCTCCTGGTGGGGTTCGTACCTCGCCAACGACGACGAGCAGGGCTTCGTCGAGGCGCTGCTGAGCGACCAGCCTGATGCCCACGCCTACTTCGCGCGGATGAAGACACAGAATCGTGTGGGACCGGCCGTGATCGGAGAGTTGCCGACGCTGAGCGAGTACACGACAGCCGAGCTGCTCGTCGCCCTGGCAGAGGATCGGGTGATCTTCGTCGACACCCGTCATCACAGTCAGGTGCACGAAGGAACGGTCGCGCGTTCGCTGAACGTGCCGGGCGAAGCCAAAGCGGCCACCTACGGATCGTGGGTCTACGACCCCGAAACCGAGTTCCGGCCCCTCGTGTTGCTGGCCGACTCCCGGGCCGCCGCAGAGCGGATCCGCGACCACCTCATCCGGGTCGGCATCGACAACGTACAAGGCTTCATCACGACCATCGAGGGTCTTTCATTGGTGCGTCCCAAGACTGTCGCGCCGGATCGGCTCGGTCAGATCGATCGCGCGCTTCTGCTGGATGTGCGCAACCGGACGGAGTTCGCCGCCGGCCACATCCCCGGCGCCGACCAGATGTCCGGCGGTCGCGTCATGTGGCACACCGACGGACTGCCTGAGACCGGCACCATCGTGACTTACTGCCAGAGCGGTGTCCGCAACAGCGTCACCGCGAGTGCCCTGCGGCGGGCCGGCTACGACATCGCCGAACTAGAGGGCAGCTACGCCGCATGGTCGGCGCTACCCGACGCAACCCGACCGGCCGCCTGACTCCCGCGGTGGGACCTCGATGAACTCGGATGATGGTCAACGCCGCGCCCGAGGTGGTCTCGAATCAGACCGACACAACGGTCTCGTATCCGGTTGACATAGCCAGGTGGTGTTAAGCACCTCCGTGAGGCGAAAATCGACCGGCTTCTCGAGCTGCTCGTACGTGCATGTCGTCGGGTCTCGGTCCGGACGCCACCGCCGGAACCTGGCCGTGTGTCGGAACCGGTCTCCCTGCATGTGGTCGTACGCCACTTCGACGACCAGTTCGGGGCGAAGCGGGACGAAGGAGAGGTCTTTGCCCTGGCTCCACCGGCTTTGAGTGCCCGGCATCCGGTCTTCCGTCGCAGTTCCAGCAGCGCCGGGCTGCACCCACGGATGGTCGTCCGTGCCGGCCTCCAGGTGCTTCAGTTCCTCGATCAGCGCCGCCCGCCGCGCTGTCGTGAACGAAGCGGAGACGCCAACATGCTGGAGTCGCCCGCCGTCGTACAGTCCGAGCAGGAGTGACCCGAGGAGCGGCTTGCTCGGTGTCGAGCTCTTGTGAAGCCTGTAACCGGCGACCACGCAGTCGGCTGTGCGCTCGTGCTTCACCTTGAACATCACTCGCTTATCCGGCTGGTACACGGCATCGAGCGGCTTGGCGACGACACCATCCAATCCAGCGCCCTCGAACCGGGTGAACCAGTCCTGCGCGCGGGAGAGCTCGGACATCTTCGGGGTCAGGTGGATGGGAGCGTCGGCATCGACGAGCGCATCCTCGAGCCGCTGACGGCGCTCTCCAAAAGGAAGCGCCATGAGGTCGTCGTCCTCCTCGGCGAGGAGGTCGAACGCGATGAAGGATGCCGGCGATTGCGCAGCCAGAAGCTTGACGCGGCTGGCTGCAGGGTGAATGCGTTGCTGCAGCAGATCGAAGTCCAACCGCTCACCGCGGATGATGACGATCTCTCCGTCCAGCACGCACCGTTCGGGCGTCGTGTTCTTCAGTGCCTCGACCAGCTCGGGGAAATAGCGGGTCATGGGCTTCTCGTTGCGGCTGCCAAGGATGATCTCGTCGCCGTCGCGGAAGACTATGGTCCTGAATCCATCCCATTTGGGCTCGACGTGCCCCAGATCGGGGATCGACGAGACCGCTTTAGCGAGCATCGGCGCTACGGGCGGCATCACTGGCAGGTCCATGGAAACATCCTGGCCGCATCTGCAGCTTTCGTCGCGATACTCAGCTGCCCGGAACCGCTTCGCTGGCGCGCTGCTTGGCAAGAGCCTCGTCTCGGCGTCGACGGATGTGCACCAAGCTCTCCTCGAGGGCGGCTACCTCGCCGAGCCAGACGTGCCGTCTGGCTTCCTCGAGACGTCCCTCGGCGTTGACCGCCATCTCTTCAAGGCGCGGGCTCTGTCGCGGGTCCACGTCCAGGAAGCGGCATTTCGCGCACGCGCTTTCGTGCACGCACGGCGTCGCGTACGGCCGGTGACAGTCGCCGAGCGCGACCTTGCGCAGCAGGAAGTGCTGCTCGAAGTCGCCCCACTCCGCCTCCGTCGCCTGTCGGAACTCGCCCTCGGGTCGCGCGCCCCGACGCCGTTCGATGAAGGCCTGGTGCGCTTGAACGACTTCTTCCGGGAAGACTGCGGTGTATCCGCGGGTCGTTTCGAGGTTGAGGTGCCCGAGGAGTGAGGCGACGATGTGCATCGGGAGCCCGCTGCCGACGAGGTCGGTGCTGAACAGGCGGCGGAAGTCGTGCGGAGTGAAGTGCACAGGCGCGCCAGCGTCTGAGGTGCCCGCGCGAGTCGCGATTTGGTGCAGGATCTTGCGGATGTATGCCATCGACAGCACCTCCTGCCTGGCACCGACGAGGCGGGCGAACAGATGGGGCAGGGGGTCGCTGAAGACCTTTGAATCGGCCTGACTTTCGTTCCTATCGGGAGGCTTGTCCAGCAGGTGCCGGCTGGCCTGATTCTTGGTCAGCGTAGTACGCCTCCTCAACCTCTGCCGGGGTGCGCATGTCGAGCTCGCCGTGGAGGCGGGAGTTGTTCCACCACCACACCCACTCGAGAGTCGCCAGCTCGACCTGCTCAACCGTTCGCCAGGGGCCGCGCTGACGGATCAGCTCGGTCTTGTAGAGGTTGTTCACGGCCTCCGCCATCGCGTTATCGAACGAGTCGCCAACGGTCCCGGTCGAGGGGACGGCGCCGAGTTCGACGATCCTCTCGGTGTAGACCATCGCGGTGTAATTCGACCCATGATCCGCGTGATGAATGAGTCCGTCGAGACGCCCGCCAACGTTCCAGGCGGCCATGTCGAGGGCCTGCAACGGCAGAATCTCCGAGCGCAGCGTCGCCGCGACGTTCCACCCGACGATGCGCCTCGAATAGACGTCGGTGACGAACGCGACGTAGGCGAAACCACTCCAGGTCGCGACGTAGGTGACGTCGCAGACCCAGAGCCGCCGGGGCGCCGGCGCGGTGAAGCGGCGGTTCACGAGATCACTCGGCAGCACGGTCGTCTTGTCGGGGCGGGTCGTGAACACCCGCTTCGACTTACGGACGCCACGCACCCCAGCGAGCCGCATGAGGCGTTCGGTCTGGTCGCGGCCGACCTGCCACCCCTGCCGACGCATCAGCGCGTGCATCTTCCGCCGCCCGTAGACGCCGTAGTTCTCCGCATGCAGCCGGGCCACCTCTGGGACGAGAAGCTCGTCCTTCAGCTGCCGGGCAGACGGGGCGCGGCCGACGGCGGCGCGATAGCCGCGGGAGGTGAGGAACCCCTGCACTGCCGGGCGCAACACTCGGCAGATGAGCTCGACCCCGAAACGATCCCGATGTTCATCGATGAACCGGATCATCTCGGTCAGGGGCGGTCGAGCTCCTTCGCGAAAAACACGCTCGCAGCCTTGAGGATCTCATTGGCCCTGCGCAGCTCCGCGTTCTCCTTCTGCAGTCGCTTGATCTCCGCCGCCGCATCCGTCGTCAACCCGGGCTTCACCCCGGCGTCGACCTCGTAGCGGCGCTGCCACAACCGCAGCGTCTCCGGGCTCATCCCCAGCAGCCCGGCGACATGCCGGACCGCGCTCATCATCGTCGGATGCGACGGCCGCGTCTCCGCGAGCATCCGCAACGCCCGCTCACGCATCTCCGGCGAGTACTTCCTGTTCATCGTGTTCCATCCTTACTTGAAGAACGGAACGAAAGTCAGGCCGATTCATACTATCAATCACGAGACGCCGCCCCGGCGCTCACATAGCGATCGGAACAGAACCCAGGGCGGTTCAGCCTGCTCGTCACAAGGGCACAGTCCCACAGGAACCGCGCCAACTCCAGCACGACTTGGTCGCCACGACCGTCAAAGAGTTCAGTCAACGTACCGCGTGATCGCCTCGTGGGACGGCGAGCGCGTCGAGCTGGGGTCCCGCGGGGCGAAGCCGCTCACGCCGTACTTCCCCGAGCTCGTCGAGGCGCTGCCGCGGCTGCTGCCCCGGCCCTGCCTGATCGACGGCGAGATCGTCGTCCCGATCGGCGAGACGGGATCGCAGCGGCTGGCCTGGGAGGTGCTCTCGCAGCGGATCCACCCCGCCGCCTCGCGCATCGCCAAGCTGTCGGCCGAGTTCCCGGCCCTGCTCGTGGCGTTCGATCTGCTCGTCGACGGCGAGGAGGACATCGCGCACCTGCCGCTGCGCGAGCGCCGCGTCCGCCTGGAGGCGCTGCTCGCCGACGTGCCGCATCCGCTGCACCTCACGCGCACGACCCGGGACCCCGCCGTGGCCGAGCGCTGGCTCGCCGAGTTCGAGGGCGCCGGCCTGGACGGGGTGATCGCCAAGCCGCTCGACGCCCCGTACGCGCCCGGCAAGCGCACGATGCTCAAGATCAAGCACGCCCGCACGGCCGATGTCGTGGCGCTGGGCTATCGCGTGCACAAGAGCGGGCGCGGGGTGGGATCGATCCTCGTGGGCCTCTACGACGCCGACGGCGAGCTGCGCAACGTGGGCGGGGTCTCGGCGTTCAGCGATCGCCGGCGCCTCGAGCTGGTGGACGAGCTGGAGCCGCTCGTCGAGCGCGATGCGTCCGGAGAGGCCGTGACCGGCGAGACCGACCGATCGCGCTTCTCCTCGGGCAAGGACGTGTCGTTCGTGCGGCTGCGCCCCGAGCGCGTGCTGGAGGTGCGCTACGACCAGCTCGAGGGTCAGCGGTTCCGCCACACCGTGCAGTTCGCGCGGTGGCGCCCCGATCGCGACGCCCGCTCGTGCACCTACGAGCAGCTCGAGGTCCCCGCGCGATACGACCTGGCCGACGTGCTGGAACGCGCATGATGGTCACATGGCGCGCGCGACGGTGGTGGGCAGCGGTCCCAACGGGCTGACGGCCGCGGCGGCGCTGGCCCGCGCCGGCTACGACGTGACCGTGCTCGAGGCGTCGCATCACGTCGGCGGCGGGGTGCGCACGGCGGCGCTCACCCTCCCGGGCTTCCGGCACGACGTGTGCTCGGCCGTGCACCCCGCCGCGATCGCCTCGCCGGTGTTCCGCGCGATCGGCCTGGACCAGCAGGTCGACTGGATCGTGCCGGACGCCTCGTACGCGCACCCGCTCGACGGCGGGGCGGCGGCGATCGCCTGGCGCGACATCGATCGCACCGCCGACGACCTCGGCGCGGACGGCCGGGCGTGGCGGGCGATGCTGCGGCCGCTGGCGCGCCGGATCGACGGCGTCGTCGACGCGACGGGGAACCAGCTGCTGCGGGTGCCGCGGGATCCGGTGGCCGCGGCGCGCTTCGGGCTCCGCGTGCTCGAGGCGGGCTCGTTCCTCGGGCGGCGATCGTTCCGCACGGAGGCGGCACACGCGCTGCTGACCGGCGTGGTCGCCCACGCGAACGCGCCGCTGCCCTCGCCGGCGGCCGCGGCGGCCGGGCTGCTGCTGGCCGCGCACGGGCACGCCGGCGGCTGGGCGTACCCGCGCGGTGGCGCCCAGGCGATCGCCGATGCGCTCGTCGCGGACCTGCACGCGCACGGCGGACGCGTCGAGACGTCACACCGCGTCACCGATCTGGCGGCGCTCGACTGGGGCGATCCCGCGGCGGGGGATCTGCTGCTGCTCGATGCGTCGCCGCGGCTGGCCCTCACGCTGCCGGGCGTGCCGCCCGGATACGCCCGCGCGCTGCGCCGGTTCCGCTACGGCGCCGCCGCGGCGAAGGTCGACTTCGCCCTGGACGGGCCCGTGCCCTGGGCCCACCCCGAGGTGGCGCTCGCGCCGACCGTGCACGTCGGCGGCACGCGCGCCGAGATCGAGGCGTCCGAGAACGCCGTCGCGCGCGGGCGCGTGTCGGAGCGCCCGTACGTGCTGGCCGTGCAGCCCTCGGTGCTCGACGACACGCGCGCGCCGCGCGGCAGGGCCGTGCTGTGGGCGTACATCCACGTGCCGCACGGGTCGCCGCTGGACCCCACGGAGCTCGTGATCCGACAGATCGAGCGCTTCGCGCCGGGCTTCCGCGATCGCATCCTCGCCTCGCACGCCGTGCCCGCCTCCCGCCGCGAGGTCGAGAACCCGGCCGAGATCGGCGGCGACGTGTTCGGCGGGGCGTTCACGCTGCGCCAGGCCGTGCGCCGCCCGGTCGTGTCGGCCGTGCCGTGGCGCACGCCGGTGCGCGGCGTGTACCTCGCCTCCGCGTCGACCCCTCCCGGCCCGGGCGTGCACGGCATGCCCGGCTGGCACGCGGCACGCACCGCGCTGCGCGACGCCGGCCGCCCCGCCACTCTCGACGCCGTATTCGCCTGACCCCGCCCCCGCGCGCCCCGCGAGACTGCATCTGCGCGCCGAAACCGGGTCCACGCGCCGCGGTCTCGGCGCAAACACGCGGTCTCGGCGCAAACATGCGGTCTCGGCGCGCAGGTGCGGTCTCGGCGCAGATGCGCGAATCCGGGACCCGGATCAGTCCTCGGGCGGCAGCGGGTTCTTCGGCAGGCGCTTCACGCGCGGGCGGCGCTTGGGGCGCTCGGGGATGAGCGAGCGCATCTCCTCCATGCGCCCCCAGCACAGCAGCCGGTCCTCGGCCTCGAGCACCTGGCGGCCCGGCGGGTTCGGGATCACGGCGGCGCCGCGGTGCAGGGTGAGCACCGAGATGTCGCGCTGCCACAGGCCCGATTCCTTCAGCGTCTTGCCCACGAACTCCGCGTCGCCGTGCACCTCGATCTCGGCCACGCCGTAGCCGGTCGACACGGCCAGCCGCTCGCGCACGTCGATGTGCGGGAACGCCACCTGGTTCGCGATGTAGTCCACGATCGCGCCGGCCACATCGAGCCGCGTCGCCGTCTCGATGCCCTGCAGGCCCGGCGAGGAGTTGACCTCCATCACGAGCGGGCCGTCGGCGCCCTCGAGCATGTCGACGCCCGCCACCTTGAGCCCCATGATCTGCGCCGCGCGCACCGCCGTGCGCTCGTACTCCTCGTCCAGGTCGACGCGCTCCACCGATCCGCCGCGGTGCACGTTCGAGCGGAACTCGTCGCCGCTGGCCGAGCGCCGCATCGCCGCCACGACCCGATCGCCCACGACGAGGGCGCGGATGTCGCGCCCCTTGGACTCGGTGACGAACTGCTGGATCAGCACGTTCTGACGCGCCGACTGCAGCGTCTCGATGATCGCCTCGGCCACCTTGTTGTCGGGCGCCAGGATCACGCCGATGCCCTGCGTGCCCTCGAGCAGCTTGATCACGACGGGCGCTCCGCCGACGTTCTCGATCGCCGGCAGCACGTCGGCGCGGTCGCGCACGAACGCGGTGGGCGGCATGGCGATCCCGTGGCGGGAGAGGATCTGGTTCGCCCGCAGCTTGTCGCGCGAGTTCGAGATGCCGTTGGCGGTGTTGGGCGTATACACGTCCATCTGCTCGAACTGCCGCACGACGGCGGTGCCGTAGTACGTGATCGAGTTGCCGATGCGCGGGATGATCGCGTCGTAATCGCGCAGCTGGCGGCCGCGATACTGCAGATCGGGATCGTCGCCGGAGAGGTCGATCGCGAAGCGGAGCGTGTTGAGCACCTTCACCTCGTGACCTCGATCGATCGCGGCCGCGCGCAGTCGCTGGGTGCTGTAGCTGCGCGGCGCCCGCGACAGGATGGCGATTCTCACGTGGTGGTTCCCGGCATTCGGAGTGACAGTGCGGTTTGATGGTGCTGTGCCCCGTACCCATCATCCACCCTTGCGGCACGTCGGCTGGCGTGAATGGGTAGGTCTGCCCGGGACGGGCGTGGAGTGGCTCAAGGCCAAGGTCGACACCGGCGCGCAGACGTCGTCGCTGCACGCGTTCGACCTCAGGGAGTTCACCCGCGACGGGCAGCCGTGGGTGCGCTTCGAGGTGCACCCGTGGCAGCGCAGCTCGGCCGATGCCGTCACGCTGGAGCTGCCGGTGCACGACCGGCGCCGCGTGCGCAGCTCCTCCGGTCACTCGCAGAAGCGCTACGTCGTGCTCATGGACGTGCGCCTGCTCGACGAGGTGATCACCGCCGAGGTCACGCTCACGCGGCGCGACGCGATGGGCTTCCGCATGCTGATCGGCCGGGAGCTGCTGCGCAAGGGCTTCCTCGTCGACGCGCACGCGTCGTACCTCGGCGGCAAGCCGCCCAAGCCGGTGCGCCGCGCCAACCGCGAGCCGGAGCCCGCGTCGGCCTGAGGGCTCAGACGAACGCGGGGCGACCGTGCCGGAAGCCCTGCGCGAGCTCGATGCCGGCCTCGACGAGCAGATCATCGTGGACGGCGGTCTCGATGCCCTCCGCGAGCACGCGCGCGTCGATGAGCCGGGCCCACGCCACGAAGTCCTCGAGCTGCGTGCGGGCGGCGCGGTCGTCGCAGGCCGCCCAGACGATCTCCTTGGCGATCTTGACGATGTCGGGGCGCATCGCGACGATCCACTCCGACTCGGTGCGGGCCGATCCCATGTCGTCCAGGAGCAGGCTCACCTCGAGCGTGTCGGTGCGATCGCGCAGCCGGCCCTCGCGCTCGTGGACGTCGCTGAGCTCCGTCAGCTCCACGCCCCACGGACGCTCCGGCGGCAGCAGCCCCACGAACTCCTCGCTCTCGAGGGTGTCGGCCGAGGCGTTCACCGTCACGAGCAGGTCGGCCGGCAGCGCTCGCGCCGCGCGGACCGCGCTGCGGATGAGGTCGATCTCGACGGCGGCCAGGCGTCCGCCCTCGCGCGCCTCGTCGAGGTGGGTGAGCGGCGAGCGGCCGTCGGCGAACCGGGCGAGCGCCTCGTAGCCGACCACGACGCGCGTCTGGACGTCGACGATCGGCTGGAACGCCACGCGGTGCGGGCAGGCTCCGATGCGGGCAGGGTGCGACGAGACCTCGTGCAACGTGATCTTTCTGATCGTGCGGTGAGTCCCCCAACCCGCTGACGAGGATACTCCAGCTCGCGGGGGCCGGGGCTCGCGCGTGTCGTCCACGCGCTCAGTCCTTCTTCGCCCGGCTCGGCTGCACGCGCGGCGGCTCCCCCGGCATCTTGGGGAAGTCCGGCGGGAACGGCAGCTCGCCCAGGCCGTCGTCGAGGTCGCGCTGCCACCACTCGAGCAGGGTGTCGATCCGCCCGGGGCTCTCCGTGATCGCCGCCCAGGGGTCGCCCACCTCGGCCAGGCGCCGCGGGATGGAGCGCACCGTGAAGTCGTGCGGCTCCAGGCCGTTGAGCTCGTCCCACGAGATCGGCGTCGACACCGTCGCCGTGGCCAGCGGGCGGGGGCTGTAGGCGCCGGCCATCGTGCGATCGCGATTGGCCTGGTTGAAGTCGACGAAGATCCGCTCCCCCCGCTCCTCCTTCCACCAGCTCATCGTCACGCGATCGGGCATGCGGCGCTCGAGCTCGCGCCCGGCGGCGATCACCGCGTGCCGCACCTCGAGGAACTCCCATTCGGGGACGATCGGGCAGAACACGTGGATGCCGCGGTTGCCGCTGGTCTTCAGCCACGGCTCCAGCCCGGCCTCGTTCAGCACCTCGCGCAGCCCGTGGGCCGCGACGACGGCGTCGGCGAAGTCGGTGCCCGGCTGCGGGTCGAGATCGATGCGCAGCTCGACGGGGCGATCGGTGTCGTCGGCGCGCGAGGCCCACGGGTGGAACACGACGGTGTTCATCTGCGCCGCCCAGACGATCGCGGCCGGCTCGGTGAGCACGAGCTGGGGGTGGCTGCGCCCGGAGTTGTAGGTGACGGTGACCGACTCGACGTAGTCGGGAGCGCCCTTGGGCGGGTTCTTCGAGAAGAAGCTCTCGCCCTCGACGGACTCCGGGAAGCGCTCGAGCGAGACCGGCCGGTGGCCGTTGTGGGCGAGGAACGGCTCGGCCACGGCGATGAGGTACTCCGCCAGCTCGCGCTTGGTGACGCCGACCTGGGGCCAGAGCACGCGGCTCGGGCTCGAGAGCGAGATCTCCCGATCTCCCGCCTGCAGGGTGATGCGTTCGCTGGCCATGCGTCCGACGTTAGGGGCGCGCGCGGTCGCTTGGGAAGGGGGAGCTCCTACTCGGCGAGCGCGAGCACCGGCGCGAGCTCCTCGCGCGTGAGGGTCATCAGCGGCCCGGCGGGGTCGATGATCACCCCGCCGACCTGCGGGTGGTCGGCGAGCGCCTTGGCGATCTTGGCGACGTCGAGCGGGAGTGCCTTCTCGTTGCGCCCGATGGCCGCGATCTCGAGCGGATGCGAGAACACCTGCAGCAGCCGCGTGCCGTCGGCCAGGCGCGCCTCGGCGATGCCCATCTTGTCCTTGTCGTTCTGCGAGGGCCCCACGGCCACCCACAGCGGCGGGCGCTCGGCGAGCACGCTCGCGAGCCGGCGCGGGGTGTCGGCCTCGCGGGGCTGGGCAAGCAGCGTCTTCACGCGCGCCTGCGGGTCGGCCTGCTCGAACGCCTTCTGCAGCACCTCGCGCGGGATCACTGCCCGGTGCGCGGAGTGGTTGTCGAGGATGATGCCGGCGAACGTGCCCTGCAGCATGTGCCGCACGAGGGCGGAGACGGGCTGGCCGATGGCGGAGGTCTGGGTGTCGCCGTCGGCGGCGACGGCATCGCGCAGCGCCTGGCCGGAGCTGTAGGCGAGGATGTAGTCCTTGTCGCCCGCGCGGGCGACGCCGAAGGTGATCTGGCCACCGTCCCTCAGCTGCTCGCGCGCGTCACCCTGCACGCGCAGGTACAGGTTGCCCTGCATGACCTGCCGCACGACGCCGAGCACCTCAGCGCCGCTGGGCTTGTCGGGCAGCGCCGCGAGGGCGTCGCGCACGAGCGCGTTGTCGCGCAGTCCGGGGACGGTCTCGAGCACCGTGGGGGGCGAGGGCGGGGCGAACGGCAGCGCCGGGCGGTTGTGGGCGCGCACCTCGATGCGGGGATCGGCCGCGGCGCGGGCCAGCAGCGGCTCGGGCCGTGGGGTGCCGTCGGTGGGGGCGGCCGGCTCGACGGGCGCGCCGGCGGCCCCGAGCCCCGCGAACGACGACATCGAGATGCCCACCGTGGGGGCCGGCGGGGTGGCCTCGGGCTCGGCCTCGGGCGCGGCGGGTGGGGTCGACTCGGCTTCCGGCGTGCCCGCGTCACCCTTCTTCGGGTCGCGGTCGTCCTTCTTCTTGCGCGAGAACAGGCCCATGGGCTCCAGCGTACGGGGCGGTTCCGCCGCGTGGGCCGACGGAGGTGCCGGGATCGGCGGCGTTCGCTCTCAGCCGATGATGAGGGCGGCGACGCTCGCGACGGCCTGGGCGCAGGCCGCCGTGCGCCGCTCCTCGTCGAGGCGCAGGATCGCGCCGCGAGCGGAGGTGGCCTCCCACATGGCCAGCAGCATGCGGGCGGCCTCCTCGGCGGAGACCCGCAGCGAGAGGCCGCGCTCGGCGGCCACGTCGGACACGATGCCGGCGATCTCGGCGATCAGCCGCTCCTGCTGCTCGGCGAAGGCCGCGCCGAACTCCGCGTCGCGCAGGGCGCGGATGCGGATCTCCGACGTGAGCATGAGGTCGAGCGGCCGATCCCCCACCGCGCCGAGCACGAACGCGCCGAGGTCCTCGAGCGTGGGGGTCTCGACGAGCTCCCCCATCCGCTGGCGCACCTGGGCGATCCGCTCGCTCGCCACCGTCGCGGCCAGCTCGAGGAAGAGCTCGTCCTTGCTGTCGAAGTTGGAGTAGAAGGCGCCGCGCGTGAAGCCGGCGCGCTCGACGATCGCCTCGACCGAGGCGCCGCCCAGGCCCACCTCGGCGAACACCTGCGCGGCGGCGTCGAGCAGGCGCGCCCGGGTGTTCTCGCGGCTGCGCGGCTGCGGGGTCTCGGTGCTCACGGCGGTCCTTTCCCACCTGATCCTCAGACGAGGGATCAGATGCGTGCAATACGATACACAGACGTATCGGATACAGCGTTGTATCGAAGTCCTGCCCCTCACTCCTCGGAGGCGCCTGTGTCCACTCTGCTCTACTCCCTCGGCCGCTGGTCGTACCGCCACCCGTGGCGCGTGCTGATCGGATGGGTCCTGCTCCTGCTCGTCATGGGCGGCGGGGCGCTCGGCCTGAACAAGGGCTTCGACAACTCCTTCTCGATTCCCGGCACCGAGGCCCAGGAGGGCCTCGAGCAGCTCAGCCGCACGTTCCCGCAGGTCTCGGGCACCTCCGCGCAGTTCATCGTCGTCGCCGCCGACGGCGACAACGTCGAGGACGAGGCCTACCGCGAGGCGATCGAGGACACCGTCGACGAGCTCAACGACTTCGACGGTGTCAGCGGCGCCACCTCGCCGTACAGCGAGATGGTCGACGGCCTGATCTCGGACGACGACACGGCGGCGATCGCGCAGGTGCAGTTCGAGGGCTCGGCGACGACGATCAGCGACGAGACGAAGCAGTCCGTCACCGACGTCGTGCACGAGCTGGGCGAGAACCTCCCCGCGGGCAGCGAGGTCGCCCTCGGCGGCGACCTGTTCGCCACCGCCCTGCCCACCGTCACGGCCACCGAGGCGCTGGGCGTGATCATCGCCCTGTTCGTGCTCATCATCACGTTCCGATCGATCCGCCTCGCGGGTCTGCCGCTCGCCGTCGCGCTGCTCGGCGTGGGCGTGTCGATGCTCGGCATCGTCGCCGCCACGCAGTTCGCCACGATCTCGGCCACCACCCCGCTGCTCTCGCTCATGCTCGGCCTCGCCGTGGGCATCGACTACTCGCTGTTCATCGCGGCCCGCCACCAGGATCAGGTGCGTGCCGGAATGGACCCGCAGGAGTCGGCCGGCCGCGCCACGGGGACCGCCGGCTCGGCCGTGGTGTTCGCGGGCGTGACGGTGCTCATCGCGCTGATCGGCCTCGGCTTCGCGGGCATCCCGTTCCTCACCACCATGGGGCTCGCGGCCGCCGTCTCGGTCGCGATCGCCGTCACGATCGCCGTCACCCTGACCCCGGCCCTGCTCGGCTTCGTCAAGGACAAGGCCGCCGGCCGCCCCCGCCGGGCCCGCAAGGCGGCGGGGCCCGGCTTCGCGCGGCGCTGGGTCACGGGCGTCACCAAGCACCCGATCGTCACGACCGTCGCCGTGGTGCTCGGGCTCGGGGTGCTGGCCCTGCCGGTCGGCTCGCTCGGCCTCGCGCTGCCCAACGCCGGCGTGCTGCCCAAGGACAACGAGGCGCGCGTCGCCTACGACCTCACGAGCGAGCACTTCGGCGCCGGCTTCAACGGCCCCCTGATCCTCACCGGCACGATCGTCACCTCCGACGACCCCGTCGCCCTCATGGAGGACCTCGCCGATGAGGTGGAGCAGATCCCCGGCGTGCGGGAGGTCGCCATAGCGACGCCCAACGAGACGATCGACACCGGGATCGTCCAGATCATCCCCGAGACCGGCCCGTCCGACCCCGCGACGAGCGAGCTCGTGCGCGAGCTGCGCTCCCACCACGACGAGTGGCAGGACGAGTACGACATCGACCTCAAGGTCACCGGCTTCACGGCCGTCGCCATCGACATCTCCGATCAGCTCGGCAAGGCGCTCGTGCCGTTCGGCATCTTCGTCGTGGGTCTGTCGTTCGTGCTGCTGATGATCGTGTTCCGCTCCATCTGGGTGCCGATCAAGGCCGCCCTCGGCTACCTGCTGTCGATCCTCGCCGCGTTCGGCGTGGTCGCGGCCGTGTTCTCGTGGGGCTGGGGCGCCGAGCTGCTGCACGTGTCCAAGACGGGCCCGATCATCGCGTTCATGCCGATCGTGGTGATGGGCGTGCTGTTCGGCCTCGCCATGGACTACGAGGTCTTCCTCGTCTCGCGCATGCGGGAGGACTACGTGCACGCGGCCAAGCGGCGCGGCCTCCTCGGCGACTCGCTGCGGCCCGACGCGCGCGAGGCGGCGAACGAGACGGCCGTCGAGGCGGTGCGCAGCGGCTACTCCGCCTCCGCCCGCGTGGTCACCGCCGCGGCCGTCATCATGTTCGCGGTGTTCGCGGCCTTCGTGCCCGAGGGCGACAGCAACATCAAGCCGATCGCGCTCGCGCTCGCCGTGGGCATCGCGGTCGACGCGTTCCTCGTGCGCATGACGCTCGTGCCGGCGGTGATGGCGCTGCTGGGCCGCCACGCGTGGAGCATGCCCGCGTGGCTCGAGCGGCGCCTGCCGCACTTCGACATCGAGGGTGAGGCCGTGGAGCGCGAGCGCTCGCTCGAGAACTGGCCCGAACCCGGCTCGACGGCCGCGATCGCCGCCGAGGGCCTCACGGTCGCCGCGGACGACGTCGTGCTGGCGTCGGGCGTGGACCTGCGCGCCGAGCCCGGCGAGGCGATCGTGCTGTCGGCGGAGGATCCGCGCCGCTCGCGCGCGGTGGCCCTCGCGATCGCCGGCCGCACGGAGGCCACCGACGGCCTGCTGCGCGTGGCGGGGCACCTGCTCCCGGCGCGCGCGGCCTGGGTCCGCACGCACGTGGGGCTCGGCCTGCTGGGTGCGGGCGACCCGATCGCCGCGGCCCGGCACGCGCTGCGCGGCAAGCCCGCCATCGTCGTGCTCGACGGCGTGGATCGCCTCGGCCCGGCCGAGCGCGACCAGGTGGCCGCCGCGCTGCGCGACGCAGCCTACGTGGCCGATCCGGCCCGGCCGCTCACGGTCGTGGCGACGTCGACCGACGCGGGCGCGGCCCGCTCCCTGCTCTCCGACGCCGGCTGGGGCACCATCCACCGCGTCGACGTGAACTCCATCGACCTCGAGGTGAACGCATGACCACCCTGGAACGCGCCCGCTCGCGCAAGCCCATCACCTGGCTCACCGTGATCGGTGTGCTGCTGCTGCCGGCCGTCATCGGCGGCGTGCTCGTCGCGGCGCTGTACAACCCGACCGAGCGGCTCGAGAACATGTCGGCGGCGATCGTGAACCTCGACGAGCCGGTCACGATCGACGGCCAGTACACGCCGCTGGGGCGGCAGCTGGCGGCCGGCCTCGTGGAGGGCTCGGACGATCTCGACAGCAACCTCGACTGGGTGCTGTCGAACGAGGACGACGCCAGCGAGGGGCTGCGCGACGGCACCTACCAGGCGATCGTCACGATCCCGGAGGAGTTCTCGGCGGCCGCGACCTCGTCGGGCCAGTCGCTCGCCGGGTCGGACGACCCCGCGCAGAAGGCCACCATCGAGGTCACCACGGCGCCCGATGCGCGCCTCGTGGACGGCGCGATCACCGCGCAGGTGGCCGACGTCGCCACGGCGACCCTCGGCGACATGCTGTCGGAGGCGACGCTGTCGAACCTGCTCATCGGCTTCACGACCATGGGCGATCAGCTGGGTGACGCGGCCGACGGCGCCGCGCAGCTGGCCACCGGCGCGGGCGAGGCGCGCGGCGGTGCCGACCAGCTGTCCTCCGGCGCCACGCAGCTGGCGGACGGCATCGGCACGCTCGGCGACGGCATCGGCCAGCTCGCCACGGGCGCGTCGGCGGCTACCGACGGCGCGACCCAGCTCGCCGACGGCATCGCGACCCTCGCGGGCGGGCTGCGCGGCGACGGCACGCCGGCGAACCCCGGCCTCGCCGGCGGCGCCGCGGCGCTCTCCGACGGCGCCGGCCAGCTCGCCACCGGGCTCGACCAGGTCAACGCCGGGCTCAACGGCGACGGCACCGCCGCCAACCCGGGCCTGGCGCCCAGCGCCGACCAGCTCGCCGCGGGCCTCGCCCAGGGCGTCGAGCAGATCCGCGCCACCGACATCGTCCCGGCCGAGCTCGAGCAGGCCGCCGCCGGCGCGGCTCAGGGTGCGCAGGGTCTCGCCGACGGCCTCGAGGGCCTGTCGGCCGCGTGCCGCGTCTCGGCCGCCCCGGCGTTCTGCGACCAGCTCGACGCCCTCGCCGCCAGCGCCCCGGGCGTCGCCCAGGCCGCGGCCGGCACGCAGCGGGGCCTGACGTCGATCAACGACACCGTCCCGGGCGCCACGGCCGACGGGCTCGCTCCCGCCGTGGGCGGCGCGCAGCAGCTCGCGGGCGGGCTCGGCACGCTCGCCGCGAACACCCCGGCGCTGGCCTCGGGCGCGCACGACCTCGCGTCGGGCGCGTCGGGCCTCGCCGATGGCGCCACGCAGAGCGCGGACGGCGTCGACCAGCTCGCCGCGGGCGCCTCCAGCCTCGCGTCCGGCCTGGGCCAGCTCACGACGGGCGCCGAGCAGGCCGCCGCCGGCACGCCGCAGCTCGCCGACGGCGCATCGCAGCTGTCGACGGGGGCGAGCGAGCTCGGCGACGGCCTCGGCGAGCTCGCGGGCGGGGCGAGCTCCCTCGCCGGCGGCCTGGACCAGGCCGTGGCGGCCGTGCCGTCGTACGGAGAGAGCGAGGCGCAGGATCTCGCCTCGGTCGTCGCCGACCCGGTGGGCGCCGACGGCACCGACGACTCGCTGTTCGGCGCCTCGGCGATCCCGCTGCTGGCGGCCGTCGTGCTGTGGTTCGGCGCCCTGGCCACGTTCCTGGCCCTGCGGGCGGTCACGGCGCGCGCCCTCACCTCGCGCCGATCGTCGGTGCTGCTCGCGGGCGGCGCCCTGCTGCCCGCCGCGCTCATCGGCGCCGTGCAGGGCGCGCTCGTGGCGGGCGTCGCCCAGCTCGCGGCGGGCTACGACGCGGCGACCGCCTGGGCGTTCCTGGGCGCGTCGATGCTCGTCGGCATCGGCTTCGCGGCGGTGCACCAGGCCCTGGTGGCGGTGTTCGGCGGGGCCGGGCGCTGGATCGCGGCGATCGTCGGCGCGCTGGCCCTCGCGGTCGGCATCGTCTCGACGCTGCCGGATGCGCTGCGCGGCGTGACGTCGTTCCTGCCCACGACCACGGCCTTCGACGCCCTCCTGGCCGTCGCGACCGGCACGGACGGCGCCGGCGCGGCGATCGCGGGCGTGCTCATCTGGGCGGTGCTGGCGTTCCTCGTCTCGACGATCGCCGTGGCGCGGCGCCGCTCGGTCTCGGCGAAGGCGCTCCTGCAGCCCTCGCTGGCCTGACCCTCGCCCCACGCGAAGAACCCCGCCCCTGCAGCACGCAGGGGCGGGGTTCGTCGTCAGGAGCGGATCAGCCCTCGTACGGCGTGTAGGTGTTGTCGGCGCCGTACTCGTAGATGTTGATGAAGCCCTCGGTCGGGTCGCCGACCTCATCGAACGTGATCGGGCTCGACGCGCCGTCGTAGTCCGCCGTGCCGCCACCGAGGATGATGTCGGCGCAGGCCTCGTACGACTCGCACTTCTCGCCGTCGCCCGAGCCGCCAGAGACCTCGATGAGCTTCTCGGCGATCGCGGCCGAGTCGGTCGACTGCGCCGCCAGCGACGCGAGCGCCAGCAGGATCGTCGCGTCGTACGACTCGGGAGCGTAGGTGTAGTCGCTCAGCGCGGCGTCACCGGACTCCTCGACGAAGGCGTCGAGCCCGTCGATGAAGTCCTGCACCTGGTCGGGCGTCGGGCCCGGGTAGGTGCCCTTCGCGCCCTCGAGCAGACCGGGCTCGAAGTCGGGGTACGCGGCCATGTTGCCGTCGACGAGGAAGACGTTCTCCGCGGGGAAGCCCTGGCCGATGAGGGTCGGCAGGATCGTCTTGGCCTCGTCGAACGAGATCACCGTGATCGCGTCGGGGTCCTGCGCGAGGACCTCGGCGATCTGCGAGTCGAACGACGTGTCGCCCGGGTTGAACGTCGGGGCCGCGACGACCTCGCCGCCGGCGGCCTCGAACGCGTCGGTGATGTACTTGGCCAGGCCGGTGCCGTACGCGTCGTTCAGCACGATGAGTCCGAGCGTCTGGTGGCCGAGCTCGGCGACGAAGTTGCCGTGCACGTCGCCCTGCAGGGTGTCGGACGGAGCCGTGCGGAAGTACAGGCCGTTGTCGTCGTACGTCGTGAACGCGTCCGACGTGTTCGCCGGCGAGAACTGGATGACGCCGGCGCCCGTGACCTGGTCGATGAACTGCAGCGAGACGCCCGACGAGGCGGCGCCGATGATGGCGGCCGGGTTCTCGGCGAGCAGGCGCGGGATCTCGGTCTCGTACGCCTTGTTGTCGAGGTCACCCGAGTCGCCGTGGTTGATGTCGACGGTGAGACCGGTGGTCTCGGCATAGGCGTTGATGAGCGAGGCGGCGTAGTCGACGCCCGCGATCTCGGGCGGGCCGAGGAACGAGAGCGAACCGCTCACGGGCAGCGCGGTGCCGATGTTGAGCGAGAGGTCCTCGCCCTCGACGGGCGCGCCGGACGAGCTCTCTTCGGGGTCCTCGGCGGGGGTGTCGCTCGCGGCACAGCCCGCGAGCACCAGCGCTGCGGTTCCCGTCAGTGCGGCGAAGCCGAGCAGCGCCTTCCTGGATCGAACCATCGGGTATGTCCTTTCGGGGTCAGGTCCGAGGTCGGGTTGCACAAATCGCCCTCGGTTTCCAGGACAGTACCCCAGGGATTGTTTCGGGAATGTTTTCGCTACATTGAATGACTGAGCAAACTGCTCAGCGCGACCCAATCGTTATCTGGCGAGACTCACCACACCCGGCGCCGAGCGGCGCGATCGCCGGCCCTCCCGCAGCATGTCGGCCACGAGCACGGCGCACGCCACCCACACGATCACGAAGCCGGCCCAGCGCTCGGCCGGCATCGGCTCGCCGAGGATGAACACGCCCGTGAGGAACTGCAGGATCGGCGCGATGAACTGCAGCAGCCCGATCGTCGTGAGCGTGACCCGGCGCGCGCCCGAGGCGAACAGCAGCAGCGGCACCGCGGTGGCCACGCCGCTGCCGATCAGCAGCAGGGTGTGCCCGACGCCGTGCTGGCCGAGCGTGAGGCCGGTGGTCGCCGCGACGATCACGAGCTGCACCACCGCGATGGGCGCGAGCCAGAGCGTCTCGAGCGCCAGGCCGCTGACCGCGTCGACGGCGCCGCCGATCTGCTTCTTGACCAGGCCGTACAGGCCGAACGACGCGGTGAGGGTCAGCGCGATCCAGGGCACCGACCCGTACGCGACCACGATCACGACGACGGCGACCACGGCGATGCCGATGGCCGCCCACTGCAGCGGACGCACCCGCTCCTTGAGCACGAGGACCGCCAGCAGCACGGTGGCGATCGGGTTGATGAAGTAGCCCAGGCTCGACTCGATCACGTGATCGCTCTGCGTGGCGATGAGGAACGCCTGCCAGTTCACGTAGATGAGCAGGCCGGCCAGCACCGTCCATCCCACGACGGCCCGATTGCGGATCACCGCGATCATGCGGACCCAGCCGCCGCGCACGACGGTCAGCAGCAGCGCGCAGAAGACGAGGGAGAAGAGGATCCGCCAGGCGACGACCTCCCACGCGCCGGTGGGCTTGAGGAGCACGAAGTACAGCGGCAGCACGCCCCACAGCAGATACGCGCCGGCGCCGTACCCGACGCCGAGGAGCTTCTCCCGCTCCGGATCGATGGGGTTCGCACGGGAGGGGGAAGGCTGGCTCACTGTAAAAGGCTAGTCCGCGCCGGCGCCGCGGGAGCCGCGCAGCCGGCCGTCCGTCGGACGACTCGCGTGCGATTTCTGCCAATGCCCGTCGGCGCGGGACATCCGCGCCGCCCGGGCACGACGAAGGCCCGGACCCCCTGAGGGATCCGGGCCTTCGTGCGGACGTCAGTGCGTCAGCGGACGACGACCGCGAGCACGTCGCGGGCCGAGAGGACGAGGAACTCGTCAGCGCCGAACTTGACCTCGGTTCCGCCGTACTTGCTGTACAGCACGCGGTCGCCCACGGCGACGTCGAGCGGAACGCGGTTGCCGTTGTCATCGATGCGGCCGGGGCCCACGGCCACGACCTCGCCCTCCTGGGGCTTCTCCTTGGCGGTGTCGGGGATGACCAGACCGCTGGCGGTGGTCTGCTCGGCCTCGACCTGCTTGATGACGATGCGGTCCTCGAGCGGCTTGATGGAAACCGACACGGTGTACCTCTTCTTTCCTGTGCTGTCCGGAAGACTGAGTGTTCGCACTCTCGCGCGGAGAGTGCTAACGCCAGTGTAGGCATCCGTTGGCACTCTCGCAATGCGAGTGCCAACGATCGCGATCCCCGGTCGATTCGGCCGCGCCGCCGTACCCTGGACGGATGGATCGCCCCGAGCTCGACGCCCTGCTGACGCGAGAGGGGCTGGCCCTGCTGGACACGCTCGACCCCGTCCAGACGGCCGCCGACGTCGCCCGCGTGGTCTCGCGACTGCGGGCCGCCGGCCACTCCCCCGAGCTCGTCTCGGCCGTCGTGGGGCAGGCCCGGCTGCGCCGCCGCGCGGTGGCGAAGTTCGGCGAGCTGGCGGGGCGCATGCTCTTCACGCGCGCCGGGCTCGAGCAGGCCACGCGCCTGCCGGTGGCCACCCACCACGCCGAGCGGATGCGGGCGGCCGGCGTCGGGCGCGTGGCCGATCTGGGCTGCGGCATCGGGGGCGATGCCCTGGCGTTCGCGGCGCTCGGGATCGACGTGACGGCCGTCGACGCCGACGACGTCACCGCGGCGCTCGCGGCCTACAACCTCGCGCCCTTCCGCCCGGGAACGACCGTGGCGCAGGGGCTCGCGCAGGACGCCGACCTCTCGGGCGTCGATGCCGTCTGGCTCGACCCGGCCCGGCGCACGGCGGGCCACGCGGAGACCCGGCGCGTCACCGCGGCCGACTACTCCCCGCCGCTGGACTGGGCCTTCGGGCTCGGCGAGCGCCTGCCCACGGGCATCAAGCTCGGGCCCGCGCACGACCGCGACGCGCTGCCCGCGCACGCCGAGGCGCAGTGGGTCAGCGACGGCGGCTCGACCGTGGAGCTCGTGCTGTGGTCCGGGGCGCTCGCCCGCGACGGCGTGCGCCGGGCGGCGCTCGTGCTGCGCGACGGCGCCGCGCACGAGCTGACCGCCCCCGCCGACACCGAGGACGAGCCCGACCGCCCGCTCGGTGCCTTCCTGCACGAGCCAGACGGGGCGGTGATCCGTGCCCGCCTCGTGGGCGACGTCGCGCGGGCGCTGCGGGCCGGCCCCGTCGCGCCCGGCATCGCGTACCTCACGGGCGACGCGGCGATCACGAGCCCGTTCGTGCAGAGCTTCCGCGTGCGCGAGATCCTGCCCGCCGATCCGAAGGGGCTCGCCAAGGCCCTGCGCACCCGCGGCATCGGCACGCTCGAGATCAAGAAGCGCGGCGTCGACGTCGACCCCGCCGCGCTCCGCACGCGCCTGGGACTGCGCGGCGACGCCTCGGCGACGCTGCTGCTCACGCGCGTGGGCGGCAAGCGGATCGCGGTGCTCGCCGACCGGGTCTGATCCGCAGGTCCTCAAGTCTCTGCGAAGTCCGCGCGTTCGGACGCCCGGATTCGACACAGACTTGGGGACTTGCGACGCCGATCCGCCAGACTGGGCGCATGGAGTACTGCGTCTTCATCGAGCCCCAGCAGGGCGCCGACTACGACACCCAGCTCGCCTTCGCCCAGACGGCGGAGCGGCTCGGGTTCGACGGCTTCTTCCGGTCCGATCACTTCCTCAAGATGGGCGACTTCTTCGACGGCCTGCCCGGGCCGACCGACGCGCTCACGACGATCGCCGGCCTCGCCCGCGAGACCTCGCGCATCCGCCTGGGCACGCTCGTCTCGTCGGTCACCTACCGGCACCCGGGGCTGCTGGCGATCCAGGCGGCGCAGATCGATGCGATGTCGGGCGGCCGGTTCGAGCTGGGCCTCGGCACGGGCTGGTACGAGGCGGAGCACCGCGCCTACGGCCTGCCCTTCCCCGCCAAGCGGTTCGACCTGCTGGAGGAGCAGCTGCAGATCCTCACCGGCCTGTGGTCGACCCCGATCGGCGAGACCTTCTCGTTCGCGGGCGCCCACTACCGCCTCGAGGACGCCCCCGCGCTGCCCAAGCCGGTGCAGAGCCCGATGCCGCTCATCGTCGGCGGCGCCGGCCCCTCCCGCACGCCCGCTCTGGCGGCGTCGTATGCCACCGAGTTCAACATCGTGTTCCAGCCCGAGGACGTCATCGCCGATCGGCTGGAGCGCGTCGTGCGCGCCTGCGAGGCGATCGACCGCGACCCGGCCACCCTCAAGCGCACGGTCGGCCTCACGGTGCTCGCCGGGGCCTCCGAGGCCGATGTCGCCCGCCGCGCCGCGAACACGGGCGTCGACCTCGCCGCCTTCCGCGAGAGCCACACGTTCTGCGGCTCGGCCGACGCGATCGCCGAGCGCGTGGGCCGGCTGCGCGAGCGCGGTGCCGAGCGCATCTACTTCCAGATGATCGACATGACCGATCTCGACCACCTCGCCTACCTGGGCGAGGAGGTCCTGCCGATCCTGCCGCGCTGAGGGGACGACACCATGACGCGCACCGTCGCCGAGAAGCTCCAGATCAAGCCGGGCACCGAGGTGCTGTTCGGGCCCTCGACCCCGCAACAGCGGGCACTGATCGACCCGCTCCCGGAGGGCGTGACGGTGGTGAACGGCATCGACCGCGACACCACCGACGTCGCCGTGATGTTCGCCCGCAGCCGCGAGGAGCTCGACGGCCTGCTCGCCGACGTGATGCCGCGCCTGACGGCGCCGCGGGCGGTGTGGATCGGCTACCCCAAGGGCAATCGTGCCGACATCAACCGCGACACCATCTGGGCCCGCGTGCAGGAGTTCGGCTGGACCCTCAACGGCAACATCTCGCTGGACGACGAGTGGTCCAGCGTCCGGGCCAAGCGGGCCTGACCCGCTAGCGGCGGGCCTCGAAGAACGCGCGCAGGAGCCGCTGCGACTCCTCCTCGAGAACGCCGCCGATCACCTCGGCGCGGTACGGCAGCCGCCGATCGCGGACGACGTCGTACATCGATCCGACCGCACCGGCCTTCTCGTCCCATGCGCCGAACACGACCCGGCCGATCCGCGCCTGCAGCAGCGCGCCCGCGCACATCAGGCAGGGCTCCAGGGTCACCACGAGGGTGCGGCCCTCGAGGTTCCACGAGCCGACTTCCTCCGCCGCCTGCCGCAGGGCGACGATCTCGGCGTGCGCCGACGGATCGCCCAGCTCCTCGCGCAGGTTGCGCCCCTCGCCGATCACCGTGCCGTCGAGGTCGAGCACCACGGCGCCGACGGGGATCTCGCCCGCGACGCACGCGGCGGAGGCGAGCTCGAGCGCTCGGTCCATCGCGGCGGCATCGGCGGGTGCGGGCGTCATGACTCGAGGGTAGAACGAGGGCCCGGGATCGACGAGATCCCGGGCCCTTCGCGCATCCGTTACGGGACGATGACCGCGCGACCGCGCAGCGTGCCCTCGTGGAGCCTGTCGTAGGCCTGCGGCGCCTCGTCGAGCGAGAACACCTCGGTCTCGACGTGCACGAGGCCCGTGCGGGCGAGGTTCAGCACCTCCATGAGCTCGGCGCGGGCGCCCCAGTAGGGCGAGCGGATCGTCGAGTCGTACGGCTTGGCGAGCATGCCCACGTCGGCCTTGGCGGCGCCGACGCCCACGATCACCTGGTCGGTCTCGACGCCCGAGAGCGCGCCGCCGAGGTCGATGGTGGGCTGGATCGACACGAAGTCGAACACGGCCGTGACGGTCTTGCGGCCGAGGGCCTTCTCGATCGCGGCCGGCGCCTCGGCGTTGGACAGGAACGCGTGGTGCGCGCCGACCTCCTTGGCGAGGGCCAGCTTCTCGTCGTTGACGTCGAGGGCGATGACCGTCGCGGGCGTGAGCGCGCGGAGGATCTGGATCGCGACGTGGCCGAGGCCGCCGGTGCCGATCACCACGGCGGTGCTGCCGGCGACGAGCTTGGGCAGCGACATCTTGATGGCGTGGTACGGGGTCAGGCCCGCGTCGGTGAGGGCGACGTTCGCGACCGGATCGAGGTCGCCCAGCGGCACGAGGTGGCGCGGGTCGTCGATGATCATGTACTCCGCCATCGAGCCGTCGTGCCCGAGGCCCGGAGGGGTGATGCCGAGCTCGGCGGCGCGCTCGCAGTAGTTCTCCTTGCCCTGCGCGCACTGGTAGCAGGTGCCGCAGCCCCAGGGGCCGTACACCGCCACCGCGTCGCCCACCGCGACGCTCGTGACGCCCTCGCCGAGCTTGTCGACGATGCCGGCGCCCTCGTGGCCGAGGGTCATCGGCAGCGGGTAGCCGAACTGCGCGTACTCCTGCTCGCTCAGGCCCATCACGAACGAGTCGGAGTGGCAGGCGCCCGCGGCGGTCACCTTCAGACGCACCTGTCCGGGGCCGGGCTCGGGGGTCGGAACCTCGACGACGACCGGGGGCTTGCCGACCTCGACGTACTGGAGAGCCTTCATGGCGACACCTTTCTGCACGGTGCCCGCGCGGCGACCGGCATGATCCATTGTCTCCCTTCAGGTCGCCCCCGGTAGCCTGGTTCCATGCGCCTGCACGTTGCGGACCACCCGCTCATCACGCACAAGCTGACCGTCCTCCGCAACGTGAAGACGCCGTCGCCGGTGTTCCGCCAGCTGACCGAGGAGCTCGTCACGCTCCTGGCGTACGAGGCCACCCGCAACGTGCGGGTCTCGCCGCGCGAGATCCAGACGCCGGTCACCACGACCATCGGCGTGGAGATCAGCGACCCCAAACCGCTCGTCGTGCCGATTCTGCGCGCCGGCCTGGGCATGCTCGACGGTATGGTCAAGCTCGTCCCCACCGCCGAGGTGGGCTTCCTCGGCATGGTCCGCGACCACGAGACGCTCGAGCCCACCACGTACGCCGAGCGCCTGCCCGACGACCTCAGCCACCGCCAGTGCTTCGTGCTCGACCCGATGCTCGCCACCGGCGGCTCGCTGGGCGCGGCGATCGACTTCCTCTTCGACCGCGGCGCCGTCGACGTGACCGCCGTCTGCCTGCTGGGCGCGCCCGAGGGCGTGGACTTCATCGAGAAGCACACGGCCGGCAAGAACGTCACCCTCGTGCTGGGCGCGCTCGACGAGAAGCTCAACGAGAAGGGCTACATCGTGCCCGGCCTCGGCGACGCCGGCGACCGCCTCTACGGCTCCGCCGGGTACTGATCCCGGCGCCGGGGCGCGCGGCCGGGGGGAGGTCTCGGCTGCGCGCCCTTCGGGCGCTTCGCTCGACCCGTCTCCGCTCGCTTCGCTCGGTCGACGAGCCGTGGCGGGATCGGCGCGGCGAGCTGCGCGCCCGGGCGGATAATCCGCACGCCGCGGAGGAGAACCGCGCTCGGGCGGAGGGAAAGGCCCGGATCCGGCCGACCGCGTGCGGATCTCCGGCCTCGCGCGGGATCCGGCCGCCGCAGTGCACGCCCGGGCGGAGGTTCCGGGGGCGCGGGGGGAGGTCTCGGCTGCGCGCCCTTCGGGCGCTTCGCTCGACCCGTCTCCGCTCGCTTCGCTCGGTCGACGAGCCGTGGGCGGGATCGGCGCGGCGAGCTGCGCGCCCGGGCGGATCAACTGCGCACCGCGGAGGAGAACCGCGTTTGGGCGGAGGGAAAGGCCCGGATCCGGCCGACCATGTGCGGATCTCCGGCCTCGCGCGGGATCCGGCCGCCGCAGTGCACGCCAGGGCGGAGGCTTCGAGTGGCCCGGGCGAGGTCTCGGCTGCGCGCCCGGGCGGATCAACTGCGCACCGCGGAGGAGAATCGCGCTCGGGCGGACGGAAAGGCCCGGATCCGGCCGACCTTGTGCGGATCTCCGGCCTTGCGCGGGATCCGGCCGCCGAAGTGCACGCCAGCCGCAGCTCCGGGCGGCCGGCGCGAGGTCTCGGCTGCGCGCCCTTCGGGCGCTTCGCTCGACCCGTCTCCGCTCGCTTCGCTCGGTCGACGAGCCGTGGGCCGGATCGGCGCGGCGAGCTGCGCGCCCGCCGCAGCGCGCACGGCGCGGGTCAGGCGCCGACGAGGCGGGCGAAGGCGCTGAGGCGGGTGACGCCCTCGGGGGTGTGCGGCAGGTCGTCGAGCAGCGCCGGCGAGTGCACGAGGTACGACGCCACCATGGCGCGCGAGATCGCGACGTTGAGGCGGTTCTGCAGGAGCAGGAAGTCGCTGCCGCGCGGCGCATCGCGACCGGATGAGGCCGCGAGCGTGACGATCGAGACCGCCGCCTCCTGCCCCTGGAACCGATCCACCGTGCCCACGCGGACGCCGTCCAGACCGGCCTCGGCCAGCGCCCGCTCGACGCACAGCACCTGCGCGTTGTAGGGCGCCACGACGATCACGTCGGCGGGGGCGAGCGGTCGCGGATCACACGGCTCGGCGGATCCGTCGCCGGTGATCCGGATGTCGGTGAATGCCCGGCCCATCAGGTCCCGGGCGATGCGCACGACCTCCGCGGCCTCCTCCGGCGACTCGGTGGCGTTGCCGCGATGCCGCACGGGCACGACGTGCAGGCCGGGGTCGATGCCCTCGACCGCGCGCCGCTCCGCGCCCTCCCGCGAGGCCAGCCGGCCGGCGTACGACAGGCGCGAGACGACCGCCGACACCTCCGGGTGCATGCGCCACGACCGCGCGAGGAAGTACCCGTGGGTGGCGGGGATGACCTGCTCCCCCGCCATGACCCAGCCGAGCGCCGACGTGTCGACGGGCTCGGGGTGGGTGCCCTGGCTGACCTGTGGCAGCTGCTGCGGATCGCCGAGCAGCAGCAGGCGCCGGGCCGCGAGCGAGACGGCGATCGTCGAGGCGAGGGAGAACTGGCCCGCCTCGTCGATCACGAGCAGGTCGAGGCTGCCGCGCGGCACGCGCTGCGTGTGCGAGAAGTCCCACGCCGTGCCGCCGATCACGAACCCGTCCGGATGCTCGGCCGCGAAGCCGACCACGCCGTCCTTGCGGATGGGCGTGAACGACACCTCGGCACCGGCGTCCTTGGGCGCCTTGGCCACGCGCAGGGCGGGGAGCCCCGCCGCGACGATGCGATCGAGAATGTGCTCGACGACGGCGTGCGACTGCGCCACCACGCCGACCTTGAAGCCGTGCTCGGCGACGAGCCGGGCGATCACGTGCGAACCCACGTAGGTCTTGCCCGTGCCGGGAGGGCCCTGCACCGCGAGGTAGCCGCGGTCGAGGGCGAGGATCGACGCGGTGATCGCGGCGACGTCGTCGCCGGCGCTCGGGGTGAGTCCGCCCGCGGCGCGCGGCGGGACGCGACGCAGGAGGTCGGTGGCGGCGTCGGACGGGAAGGCGCGGCGCGGTGCCGGGGCCCCGTGCGGCGGTTTCGGCTCGTCGCTGCGCTCCTCGCTCAACCCGTTTCCGCTCCGCGGCTGCGCCGCTGCGGTCGACGAGCCCGGGGGTACCGCCGGCGACGAGCCGGCGGCGGAGAGGACCGACTCGGCCCACGCCTCGATCGCCTTCTGCTGGTTGCCGGCGCGGGGCGGCGGGGCCGGGGCGAGGGCGACGGGCAGCTCGGCCCACGTCATGCCGCCGATCGCCGTCTCCTCCACGACGACGCCGTCGTCGAGCTCCTCGATCACCCGCACGCCGCGCGGCACATGGATCCAGCGGGGCGAGACCTCGGCCGCGAACGGGGCGGGGCGCGCGTAGAGCGCGTAGGGCTCCGCGCCCTCCCGCAGGCGCGTTCCGGGCGCGACATCGCCGCGCAGCGCCACGACGCGACGCTCGACGCGGCCCGACTCGGGCGTGTGCCAGTCCTCGACGATCGCGGAGCGCGCCGCATCGACCGCCACGACGTCGCGCGTCTCGGCCCATAGCGACAGCGGCTCGCGCAGCCGCTGGAAGTGCCCCTGCCAGTAGCTCTTGGCCTCGCGCGGGTAGTAGTCGATGGCCGCCGCGCCCAGGCGCAGCGCCTCCGCGTCGGGGTCGTCCGGATCGCCGTCGAGCGCGAGGATGCGCAGCTGCTCGGCGAGCGGCGACGGCTCGTAGGTGATGGCCTCGTTGCGGTCGGGCGGTGCGGGCAGCACGCCGGCCTCGCGCGCGCGATCGACGAGCCAGTCGCGCAGCCGCCGCGTCGAGACGCAGTCGTACGCGTTGTACGCGGCGAGGTCGTCGAGGATCGCGCGCGCCTCGTCGGACCGCCCCTCCTCGAGCAGCGCCCGCGCCTCGACGTAGCGCAGGATCGAGTCGCCGCCCTGCTGCACGTCCTGCGTGCGCACCTCGTCGCCCATGTAGAGCGGCTCGAGCTTCTTGATCGAGTACGAGCGCGACCCCACCCGGATCGCGCGCCGCACGATCGGGTACAGATCGACGAACAGCTCGTCGCGGAGCATCCGATCAACATCGCCCTCGCGCACGCCGTGCCGCGCGGCCATCGCCGCCAGGTGCGTGGGCTCGTACGGCGCGTAGTGGTAGATGTGCATGTCGGGGTGGGCCGCGCGCCGCGCCGCGACGAAGTCGCAGAACCGCTCGAGCGCCTCCCGCTCAGCCGCCAGATCGTGCGCCCACAGCGGGGTGTAGCGCTCCTGCATGTCGACCCAGCCGAAGAGGTAGTCGATCCCCCACTCGTCGCCCGCCGCGCCGGGCTCGCTGTAGAGCGGGTCGCCCTCGAAGTCGAAGAAGATGTCGCCTCGGTCGGGCCGCGGCATGGTGGCGAGGGCCTCGGGCATCACGACCTCGTACGCGGGGACCGGGTGCTCCTCGACCTCGGCCTCGGCCGAGGAGGGCACACCGGCGGGGCTGGCGAGCTGCAGGCGCGCCTGCGTGCGCAGCCCCGCAAAGACCTCGGGGTTCATGCGGGCGGTCGGCTCGGTCGCCGCGGCGAGCGCGTCGATCGTCTCGATGCCCGCCGCGCGCAGCCGCTGGCGCTGCACCGGTCGCATGCCGGCCACGAGCAGCACGTCGCGCTGCGCGATCGCCTCCTGCTCGCAGGTGGCGCAGCGCCCGCAGGCCACGACCTCGAGGTCGCCCCGCCCGTCGCCCCACGCGATCGGCTCGCCCGCGGCACCGAGGTCGATGCGGCGATCGGCGATCAGCGCCCGTAGGCGCCGACGCCGCACCCGGAACAGCGGCAGCAGGTCGTCGGCGCGGTGCGTGCTCGTGGTGCCGTCGCCCAGGAGCAGGTCGACCTCGCCGGAGCGGGGCACGCCCAGCCGATCCAGCTGGTCTACGTACGCCGCCAGCTGCATGAGCGCAGTCACCTTGGCCCGCCGGGCGAGCTTGGAGTCCTGCACGCGCCAGGAGCCGTCGTCCTCGCGCCACAGGAAGTCGGCGAAGCCCACGAACTCGGGCGTGCTGAAGGCCGCCTGGAACACGACGCGCGCGGCGGGGTCGTTCAGCGCCCGCGCGGTCTGGTCGAGCGCGACCGCCATCGCCTCCGGATCGCCGGCGCGGGCCGGCGCGATCTCGATCACGCCCGGGCCGAGCTCGCGGCGGTACGCCTCGAGCACGCGGGCCTCGTGCGCGTCGCCGAGCCGCGCGGCCCGCTCGAGCATCTCGTCCTCGGGCTCCTCGACCGCCGGCACGCGGCCCAGCTTGGCGTCGAGCGCCCGCAGCCACGCGAACTCGCACTCGGCGGCGACCTTGAGGTCGCTCGCGCTCCAGACGACGCGCTGCTCCGACGGGATGTATCTCACGGATCGAGGCTAACGAGGGCCTCGGACAGTCACTCCGCCGGCGTGTCGCCCGCGGCCTCGACCGGCGCGGTGTCCCGCGTCTTCCCGTGCCGCAGCGCGAACACGAGCCCGCCGATCACGATCGCCACGCCCAGCGCCATGAGCACGGCGGCGCCGATCCAGCCCGGCTCCGCCCGCAGCAGCACGGGCGACAGCGCCTCGTGGATGCGGTCGGAGATGTCCGGCACCGCGATGATGACGAGGCCGAGGATCGCCGCCAGCGCCAGGAGCGCGCCGCACACGATGCCCGGCCAGCGGAGGGAAGGTGCGGTGGTGTCGTTGCTCATGACGCTCCTCCGGCGAACTGGTCGATGATGATCTGGCCGCTGCGCTGATCCAGGAGGATCGTGCGCGCGGGGACGTTGGTTCCCCCGTCGTAGGTGAGGGACCAGGTTCCGTCCGGGTCCGGCGCCACGTCTTCGCTCGTGGGACCGGCGTCAGACCAGTCGTTCACCTGCACGGATCCGCCGAACGCGGCGATCTCGATCCTCACGTCGACGTCGGGCTGCACGGTGATCCACGTGGTGCCCGATCCCTTGATCACGCGCGTGATGCCCTGGCCCTCCTCCCAGGGCCCCACGTCGAGCGTCAGGTCGCCGAACGCCTGCGCGATCTCGTAGTCGCCGGCGGGGGGCACGCGGTAGGCCGACCCCGGCGGCACGAACTCATCGAACGTCTGCAGCACGACCCCCGATCCGCCGATCGCCAGCAGCACCACCGAGACGAACGCGAGGAACCCGCTGCGGCGCCGCATCAGCCCGGCGACGATCATCGCCAGCGCCACCACCCCGGCCGCCGCGAGCACGGCCCCGATCGCCGCGCGCTCGGGCGCCTCCACCTGGAACGCCATCCACGTGCCGACCGCGACGATGAGCGCCAGCCCGGCGGTGACCGCGACGAAGGGGATCGACGTGCGCGGCTTGGCGGCCCGGCGCTCGGCGCGCAGGCGGGCGGCCTCGGCGCGGAAGGCCCGTACCTGCTCGCGGCGGCGCGCGCGCTCCTCCTCGCGCGCGGCGCGCTCGCCGTCCACCTGCTGCCGGCGCCACGCGTCGTGCTGCACGCGCCACTCGGCGTACTGGGCACGCCAGGCGTCCATGTCGCCCGAGGGCTCGGGCGCGATGGGCTCGGTCAGAAGGGGCGACGGGGCCGCCCCCACGGCCACCCCGTCGCCCGCGGCGGTCGCCGTGACGGCGCCGCCGACATCCCCGGTCGCGGGGAGACTCGAGACGAGCGGCTGGCGCCGGGCCAGCCACACGATGACCACCGCGGCGAGCGCGAGGCTCACGACCGCGAAGGCCATGGCCCCGCCGAGGCCGAGGAAGCTCGCGGTCGTGATCGCCCAGGTCCCGAACACGAGGCCCGCGCCGACCGTGCTCACGATCGCGAGGCCGGCGGTGGCGAGCGCGCCGAGGATCGCGGGTGCCGATCCGTGGCGCAGCTGCAGCGCGATCCGCCCCTGGGCGTCCGGCAGCAGCGCCCATCCGGCGGCGTACAGCCACAGCCCGGGGAAGCCGAGCACGGTGGCGACGGCGAACACCCCGCGGACGATGATCGGGTCGACGCCGATCCGGTGCGCGATCGCCGCGCAGACGCCGCCGGCCCAGCCGCCCTCGCGGACGAGACCGAGCTCGCGGATCCAGCGCCACGGCGCCGCCTCGGCCCGGGGCGGGGCGACGGGTGCGGTCGGTGAGGTCATGCCTCGATCCTCGCCCGCGCCCCGGGCCGCCGGCCATGAGGGACTCCCCTGATCCGCCCCTGAGAACCCGTTCGGATGTCGCCGGCGTGTGGTTCGCTGGACTCGCATCATCCCGCGCGATCAGAGGAGCCCGACGTGTCCGCACTCGCCACACCGCACCGTGCGGTCGCCGTGCCGCCGCTCACGCGTCACAACGACGCGGTCGTCGCCGGTGTCGCGGGCGGCCTCGCCGATCACCTCGGCTGGCGCGTCGGTCCGACCCGCGCGCTGTTCGTCGTGCTTGCCCCCGCGCTCGGCGCGGGCGTGCTGCTGTATGCGTGGCTGTGGGCGTTCACGCCGCCGACGCGACCGGGCCGGATCACCCGGCAGGCGCCCGTGGCATGGATCGCGCTGGCGCTGGCGATGGTGTTCACGCTGCCGGTGGTCCAGATCATGGCGGAGATGATCAACTGGGGCTACTACTCCGGTCTGTCATCGCTGGTCGCCTTCGTCCCGGCGGTGATGCTCGCCACCACGGCCGGCCTGTGGTCGGCGTGGATCGATCGCGACGATCCCGCCCGCGGCGCCACCCACGACCTCCTCGTGCGCATCCTCGCCACCGCGCTGCTGTCGGTGCACCTCCTCGCGGCGCTGACGGTCGCCGCGCGTCGGACCCCGCTCGCGATGCTCGGCGTGCTCGTGATCCTCGTGGCCATCGCGGCCCTGTGGGCCTCGACCTTCGTCACGCGCATGCGGGAGCTGCAGGCGGCCCGCGTGGCGAGCATCCGCGCCGAGCACCGCGCCGAGATGGCCGCGCACCTGCACGACTCGGTGCTGCAGACCCTCGCGCTGATCCAGAACCGCGCGGGCGCGTCCAGCGAGGCCGGTCGCCTCGCCCGCGCCCAGGAGCGGGAGCTGCGCGCGTGGCTCTACGACGGCGACCTGCCGGCCGACAGCGACCTGGCGACCGACCTGCGCGATTACGGCTCGGCGCTCGAGCTGGACTACGAGGTCGCGATGACCGTGGTCTCGGCCGGCACGTCCACCGAGCGTGCGAGCGGCGAGGTCGCCGCGGCCGCCCGCGAGGCCATGCTCAACGCCGCCCGCCACGCCGGCGGCGAGGTCTCCGTCTACATCGAGGGATCGCCCGGAGCGGTGGACGTGTACGTCCGCGATCGCGGTCCCGGGTTCTCGCTGACGGATGTCCCGGCCGATCGCATCGGCATCCGCGAGTCGATCATCGGTCGCATGCGCCGCATCGGCGGATCCGCGACCGTCGGGCCCGGCTCGGGCGGGGCGGGCACGCAGGTGCACATCCGATTCCCCTCCGGGAGCGCGCGTGGCTGAGCTGCGGGTCGTGATCGTCGACGATCATTCGATCTTCCGCTCCGGGTTGCGCGCCGACCTCGCGGCGGACCTGCGCGTGGTGGGCGAGGCCGCCGACGTCACCACCGCGGTCGCGGTGATCGCGGAGACGCTGCCCGATGTCGTGCTGCTGGACGTCCACCTGCCGCTCACCGCCGACGCGCGCGGCGAGGGAGAGCGGACGGGCGGCGAGGAGGTCCTGCTGCGGGCAGCGCCGCTCTCCCCCGCGACGCGATTTCTCGCGCTGTCGGTGTCGGACGCCGCCGAGGACGTCGTGCGCGTCATCCGCGCCGGTGCGCGCGGGTACATCACCAAGGGCGCGTCGGGACCGGAGGTGTCGGCCGCCGTGCGCACGGTCGCGGACGGCGACGCGGTGTTCTCCCCTCGGCTTGCCGGCTTCGTCATCGACGCCTTCGGCGCCGCTGCCGGCGAGACCGCGCAGGCCGACGACGAGCTCGACCGGCTGTCGGCGCGCGAGCAGGAGGTCATGCGCCTCATCGCGCGCGGCTACGCCTACAAAGAGGTCGCGGCTGAGCTGTTCATCTCGATCAAGACCGTCGAGTCCCACGTGTCCGCCGTTCTCCGCAAGCTCCAGCTGTCCTCGCGACACGAGCTCACGGCGTGGGCGTCGGCCCGACGCCTCCTCTGACGGCCGCAACCCCCCCCCCTCCGACATTCTGGGTCGGGCCGGTGCGCGCCCGATCGCGCGTGCCAGACTGAACGCGTGACCGACTTCGACTTCGAGAGCGCGTACGGACACGGCTTCGCACGCGTCGCCGCCTGCACGATCCCGCTCGCGATCGCCGACCCGGCCGCCAACGCCGAGACCGTGCTGGCCAGCGCGCGGGAGCTGCACGCGCAGTCGGTGGCCGTCGCGGTCTTCCCGGAGCTGTGCCTGTCGGGCTACGCGATCGACGACCTGCTGATGCAGGACCCGCTGCTCGACGCGGTGCGCGCCGCGATCGAGACGATCGTCGCGGCATCCCGCGAGCTGTTCCCGGTGCTCGTCGTGGGCGCCCCGCTCGCCGTCGGGAACCGCGTCTACAACACGGCGGTGGTCATCCACCGCGGCCAGGTGCTGGGCGTGGCGCCGAAGTCGTACCTGCCCACGTACCGCGAGTTCTACGAGCGCCGGTGGTTCGCCCCCGGCGACGACGCGTTCGGGGAGATCGAGCTCGCGGGAGAGGCGGTCCCGTTCGGACCCGACCTGCTGTTCGAGGCCACCGATGTGCCGGGGCTCGTGGTGCACGCGGAGGTCTGCGAGGACTTCTGGGTGCCCGTCCCGCCCTCGTCGCTCGCGGCCCTCGCGGGCGCGACGGTTCAGCTCAACCTGTCGGGCAGCCCCATCACGATCGCGCGCGCCGACGACCGCAAGCTGCTCGCGCAGTCGTCGTCGGCGCGCAACCTGTCGGCCTACCTGTACGCGGCGGCGGGTCTCGGCGAGTCCACGAACGACGTGTCGTGGGACGGTCAGACGATGATCTACGAGGCGGGCACCCTGCTCGCCGAGACGGAACGCTTCCCCGACGGACCGCGCCACGCGATCGCCGATGTCGACCTGGACCGGCTGCGTCAGGATCGCCTGCGCCAGGGCACGTTCGACGACAATCGCCGCACGTTCGACGACCAGGTGCAGTTCCGGCGCGTGGCGTTCGCGCTCGAGCCGCCGACGGGCGACATCGGCCTGGTGCGTACCCTGGACCGCTTCCCGTTCGTGCCCGACGATCCCGAGCGGCTTGCCCAGGACTGTTACGAGGCGTTCAACATCCAGGTGTCGGGGCTCATGCAGCGCATGCGCGCGATCGGCGATCCGAAGCCGGTGATCGGCGTGAGCGGCGGCTTGGACTCCACCCACGCGCTCCTCGTCATCGCCCGGGCGATGGACCGGATGGGCCGTCCGCGCAGCGACATCCTCGCGTACACGATGCCGGGCTTCGCGACGAGCGACCACACCAGGTCGAACGCCGTGCGCCTGGCGGAGTCGGTCGGCGCCACGATCGAGACGATCGACATCCGACCTGCGGCCACCGAGCTGTTGACGCAGATGAAGCACCCCTTCGCGCAGGGCGAGCCCGTCTACGACGTCACCTTCGAGAACGTCCAGGCGGGCCTGCGCACCGACTACCTCTTCCGGCTCGCGAATCACCACGGCGGCATGGTGGTGGGCACGGGCGACCTCTCCGAGATCGCGCTGGGGTGGGCCACGTACGGCGTCGGCGACCACATGAGCCACTACGGCGTCAACTCGGGCGTGCCGAAGACGCTCATCCAGCACCTCATCCGCTGGGTGATCGCGCACGGTGAGGAGCAGGGCGTCTCGCCCGAGGAGGCCGAGGTGCTGCAGTCGGTGCTCGACACCGAGATCAGCCCGGAGCTCGTTCCCGCCGGCCAGGACGGGAAGGTGCAGTCGACCGAGTCGACGATCGGCCCCTACGCCCTGCACGACTTCGCGTTGCACTACGTGCTGCGGTACGGCTACCGCCCCTCGAAGATCGCATTCCTCGCCGAGCGTGCCTGGAGCGACCCCGAGGCGGGCGCGTGGCCGCCCGGCTTCCCCGCGGAGGATCGCTACGCCTACGACCTGCCGACCGTCGCGAAGTGGCTGCAGGTGTTCCTGAAGCGCTTCTTCGGGTTCGCGCAGTTCAAGCGCTCGGCGATCCCCAATGGCCCCAAGGTCTCGCCCTCCGGATCCCTCTCGCCGCGCGGCGACTGGCGCGCGCCGAGCGACGGCAACGCCCGCGCCTGGCTCGCCGATCTCAGGCGCGCCCTGCCGGACCTCGTGGACTGATCCGTCGCGCCGCGGCGTCGCGGGCCCCGTCCCGCCTCCGGGGACGGGTCGGCGGCAGGGTCAGCCGCGCCGCCACGCGCGCACGACGAACCCCGCTGCGGCCACGAGCACGATGGCGAACACGATCGACCACCACGGCAGCGACCATTCGGCCGCGGCGGCCGTCGCCGCCGGCGCGTCGGGGAAGACGCGCTCGGCCGTCACGAGGATGCGATGACTGTTCACGCCGATCGGCGTGCATGTCACGAGCGTGAGCAGGTCGCGGCCGACGACCGGGCGCAGGGCGTCGACGTCGGTCGGCAGCACGACGACCGATTCCGTCACCTCGTAGACGAGCGTCTCCCCGTAGACCTCGATCTCGATGCGATCCCCGCGGTCCAGTTCGTCGAGGCGCGTGAACAGCTCCGCCTCGGCGAGCCCGCGGTGGCCGGTCAGCACGGTGTGCCTGCCCTGTCCGCCGATGGGCATCGCCGTTCCCTGAAGGTGCCCGACCCCACGGCGGAGGACGTCGTCCGCCGTGCCGTGATAGACGGGCAGATCCAGATCGATCGCCGGGATACGGATGCGCGCCATCACTCCGTCGCCGTCGTCCAGCAACGACCAGTACGGGTCGGAGGGGTCGACGACGGTATGGGGTGTGCTCGCGTCGAACGGGTCCGGCAGGACACCCCGACCGAGCAGGGCGTTGTACTCGTCGGCATCCCGCAATCGGTCCGCTCGATCAGCGGGCTCGAGCGCCGCCACCGTCTCGGAGTATCGCGCGCCCGTCGTCACGGCAGCACGCTCCGCGAACCACGAGGCGGTGGCGGGATACAAGGCGACGGCGGCGCCGAGGACCACCAGCGCGGCGACGAGCACGGCCGACCAGCGGCTGGGCGATCGAGTGCGCACCCACCGCGGCGGCGGTGCCTCCGACGTGCGCGTCACGGTCATCTCCCTGGTGGCGAAGGGGCCGCCCGCGTGGGCGGCCCCTTGAATGCGATCCGAGGTCAGGCCGCCGTCCGGCGGCGGGTGAGACCGATGCCGGCGCCGAGCAACGCGATCGCGACGCCCGCCGCGATGAAGAGGGCCGTGCCATCGCCACCCGTCAGCGGCAGCTGGAACGCGGGCACCTGCTCGTTGGAGACGGTGACCTGCGTGCTCGCCGTGGCGCCCTCGACGACCGTCACGGGGATGGGCGTCGGGTCGAGGACATATCCGAGGGGAGCCGCCGTCTCGACGAGGGTGTAGTCGCCGGCCTTCAGGTCGATGACAGCGATGCCGTCCTCTCCCGTCACGATGTGCGCCACGACCTCGCCGGCGGCGTTGTGCACGTCGAACTCGGCACCCGCCAGCGTCAGGTCCGTGTCATCGCCGCCGTGCTTGAGGACCCGCAGGCTCCCCCACGAGGTCGTGACGGGAACGGACTCGAGGCCGTTGGAGTGATCCGGGTCGTTCACGAACACGGTCGCGCTGTTCTCGATCGCGCCGTCTCCGATCGCGTTGACGGTCGTGTCGATGACGACCGTGATGGTGGCGCCCGCTGCGTTCTCGAGCTTCGCAAGGCCGGATGCGGTGAAGCTCACGGCGAAGGCCGGACCGGGGGTGATCGTGTAGTCCGCCGCGTCGAGCGTGACGCCCTCGACCGAGACCGACGCCCCGACGTAGTCGAGCCTCGAGTCGAGCGAGTCGGTCAGCGCGAAGTGGGTGAGCCTCTGACCGTCCACGACCGCGGGCACCTTGGCGGTGATCGTCCACGCCACGGCGTCGCCGATGACGAACGCGTCGGCGTCGTCGACCGTCTTCACGGGCGCGGTCGTGACGGTGTTCTTCGGGTACACGTGCACGTCGTAGATCCAGTCGCCCTCGAGCGGCGTCGGAACGCTCACGAGGAACGGCTCGCCGGCGATCGTGATGCCGTTCTGGCCGGGGTCCGTCTCGGAGACCAGGTACACGCCGATCGGCAGTCCGGCGAAGACGGCGTCACCGCGCTCGTCGGTGACCTGCGACTGCGGAGCGCCGAGGGTGTGCTGCGCCGCGACAGTGGCCGCGTCGAGACCCTCGAGGATCTGCCAGTCGGCCGGATCGGTCAGATCGATGTCGGTGACCCGCTGCACCGAGAACGTCACGCCCTCGAGGGGTGTGAGGCCGGTGGTGTCGACCTGGGTGCCGTTGTGTGGCAGGCCCGTGGCGGAGTCCGGCTGAGCAAGCTTGTGCACATTGATCGAGCCGGTCGCCGCCGGGTCGACCTCGGGTGCGGCGTTGGCGGGAGCCGTGGCGCCAAGCGCGATGAGGACGCCGAGCGCGAGGGCGCCGGCACCGGTCGCGAGCGCCTTCATGCGGCGTGTCAGACGTGCGGACATGGTGTCCGTTCCTTTCATCAGGTGGTGATGTGTGCGTGGAGTGATCGTGGGATCGACGGGCGCCGCGTGGCGTCAGTCTTCGCCGGGAGCGCGCCGCCGCCGACTCAGCACCAGGCCGAGAACCAGCGCGAGCGCGATGAGAGCGCCGCCGATCGCGAGGTACCAGACGGGGCCAGCGCCGCCGGTGAGCGGCAGGGCGGGAAGCGGCACCTCTCGATTGACGAAACGGACGATCGTGTGCTCGCCGAAGCCGACCGCTACCGGACCGTCGATCGCCGTCCAGTTCGCCGGGTCGGCCAGCGCGCCGGGCTCGTCGGGGTCAGCCGTGAAGCGCTCCACCGCGACCTGGACGTAGGTGCCCGTGTAGGACCGAACCGCCGCATCCCTCTCGCCGAGGAGGTGGTCGGCTTCGGGGGTCACGCTGATCGTGTTGGCCTCGGTGAGCTCGTCGTCACCGTCGACCTCAATCAGCGTGCCGTCGTCGGACTCGGCCGTGAGCACCCAGTCCGCCGGCTCCGCGGTGCCACCCGAGGGCGACTCCACGACCTTGAGCAGGCTCAACGTGCTCACGCATTCGACGGTGTTCGTGATCGCCACCGTCTGACGACCGGCGACGATGTCGACCGTGAGAGGAACGGGGCTCTCGCCGTCGATCCCGTCGCCCGTGGCGACCGCTCGCGTGAGCGTGCACCCGCTCATGGACGAGGAGATGGTCGTCCGCTCGTCGATCCGGACGACGTCGCCGGCGGTCAGACCCGTCGACTCGCCGCCCCACGGCGCCTGCGTCGCCCCCTCTCCCAGGTCGAGCAGCAGTGCCGCCTCGATCCCCTCCGGCTGCTCGCCGTCGGGATAGGTCTCGCCGTTGACCTCCCACGTCTTGGTCACGACGAGGCTTGCCTCCGCCGGCGCGTTGACGATGACGCAGGTCACGGACTCGCCGATGGCGTCCGTCGGGATGGACACGGTGCCGCGCGCGCCGTCGCCCTCGCTGATCACGGCGCCCGTGGCGGCGATCGTGCAGCGATACGAGGACTCGTACTGGTCCAGCGCCGACGCGGAGCCGGAGGCCATGCTCTCGGCGAAGGCGTAGGTCTGCCCAGGGACCACGGTGACGGCATCGATGCGCTGCGCCTGTTCGCCCGTGTCCTGGCCCTGGGTGACGGCTTCGCCGATCGATGCTCCCGCGGGGTCGAGGAGGCTGAGCGCGAACTGATCCGTGTCGTCCACCCTCGCCACGACGTCCTTGACCACGGTCAACTGCGTCGGGCGGGGGGCATTGGTGAACGTGCAGTCGATCGCGGACGCGCCGATGTCGGAGGGCACGTCGACGCGCCCATCGGTGCCGTCACCCGAGACGAGCGGGGCCTGCGCACCCGTGGCCCGGTCCGTCACGAGGCATGTCCAGGAACTGTCGTACCCGTCGATTGCCGTGGGCGATCCCGGCGCCATCGCCTCGCGGACCGTGTAGGAAGCTCCCGGCTCGACCACCACGGGGCCGGCGGCGCGGGTCTGGAGCCCGACCGCCGATCCCGTCGTCGTCGCCGACGCGACGGTCTGGCCGTCGCGCTCCGCCGTCAGGGTGAACTGGTCGGCGGCGGCGGCGCGCTCGGTCACGTGCTTGTGGACGGTGAGCGTGGGCTTCGGCGCGTTCGTGAAGAGGCACGTGATCGGCCGCCCCGCCTGGGCGGTCGTCACTGTCAGGCTGCCGGAGGTGCCGGTTCCCGTGGCAACCGTCTCGGTCGCTCCCGCCGCCGTGACGACGGTGCACGCCCACGAGGACGTGTATCGCCCCAGCTCGGTGGCAGACCCGGCGGCCATGACCTCCGTGAAGCGGTACGTCGTGCCGACCGAGACGGGGACCGGGCCGGCGGCGACGTCCTGAATGCCCGTGGCGCTGCCGGTCGTGGTGGCTGATGTGACGGTCGTCGAGCCGGTGGCGATGGAGAGCACGAACTGGTCGGAGCCGTCTGCCCGCGCGAGGATTTCCTTCTCCACCGTGAGCGTGGGAGGCGTCGCACAGCTGGACAGATCGGTGCTCGTGACGTTGTTGCGAGCGAGCTCGGTTGTCACGGTGCCACCCCACGCCCAGGTCGAGGGATTGAAGCGATCCATGCGGGATCCGTTCGCGAGCAGGATGCTGCCGTCCTGATCGAAGGCGATGCCGTTCACCGACGTGACGTAGGACGAGACGTTGCCCGAGTTGGGTCGAGCCGCGGTGATCTGCTGGTCGCCCGCCGGGGACGCGATCGCGGCACCGATCTGTTCAGCCGACACGGAGAAGATCGTGGTCGCCGTGCTGGTCGATCCCACCACGTAGAGGTTGCCCTGCGCGTCGAACGCCATGTCTCCGTTGATCGACCCGCTCATGCCGGTCGCGAAGGATCCCAGCGATCGGTACTGTGCGGTGGCCGGATCGAAGCTGTACAGCCGGAAGCGAGAGCCGCTGAACAGCCCGAACAGGTACAGCCCGGTTCTCGTGTCAACGGCACCCGCGACGACGAATCCGCCGGTCTCGCGGGTGTCGAAGCCACCCTGTGCTCCCGTCCCATCGGCCCAGGCCCAGGTGTTGGTCGAAGCGGTGTACACCATCACCCGCACGTAGTGGTTCGTCCCGACCGTCCAGCGCTCCAGCGCGTAGGCGCGGGAACCGTCGGCCGTGATCCCCAGCCCGTTCGCCTCGTCGACGCCGCGTGATGTGCTCGCTCCGACCGTCCAGGTGAGGCTCCCGGGCGTCGCGATCTGCGCGATCGCGCCCGTCGAGGTCACCGACTGCAGCGAGCCGTCCTGGCGCAGCGAATAGCTCGTTCCCGCTGTGCACACGAGATTCGCCGCCGCCGCCGCCGGAGCGGTCGGCACGGCGACCAAGAACGTCAGCAGGAGCATGAGCGCAGCGACTCCCGCTGCGATCCGCGCACGGATGAGACCGTGAAAATGGCATGCCAAAGGAACGCCTCCCCTCCCCAGAACAAGGCGATGCCTCGCGCAGGTCACGGTGAGATCGCCGCGACGCGCGAGGCCTCCAGGGAGCATAGCCGCGTGCGGCATGACGAAAGGCGCCCGGCGGGGTAACGCGTACCGGTATTCCGGATTCCGTCCCGCGCAAGACCCATTTGGTCACGATGAGATAACGAACGACCGCTTCCGCGTCATAAAGGGCAGGTATCCCCGTCTCCTTCCGGGGGAACCAATGGTGAGAACGGACGAAGACATGAGCATCTCGTTGCTTGGGGGCCCGATCCGGATGGCGCCGACGCGCCTGCCCGACGAGATCGCGGCACAGCTGACCGACGACATCCTCGAGGGACGCCTCCGGCCGGGTCAGGCGCTGAACCTCAATGAGCTCGCCGCTGCGCTCTCGGTCTCCCGCACCCCGCTGCGCGAGGCGATCGGCCAGCTGGCGTCGCTCGGCCTCGTCGATGTCGAGCCGAGCCGCTGGACGCGCGTCGCGGACATCACCCCGGAGTCCACCGCGGACGCCGCGGAGCTGGCCGCGCACGTGGGAGCCGCGATCGCGCATGCGGCGGTGCCGCGACTGGCCTCGGGAACCTCCGATTCAACCGCACCGGCACGCGCCCTCGGAGACATGTCGAGCCATGCCCACGATGCAACGCGGCTGCTGCTTCACACCGATGCATTCCTCGGCGAGCTCGCGAAGGTCGGCGGACGACGCCACTTCGCGCGGCTCTGGGAGGGCTCCCGGCTCATGATCCGCTTCCAACTCGGCGGCTCCATGCCCTCGTCACGCCTCCGCGACGCCCCGGCGCAGATCGCGCGCATCGGCAACGCACTGTCCGCACGCGACGCGGAGGGGGTCGCGACCGGCATTCGCGCGCTTTTCGTGACGCCCCCGGGGGCGGATCCGGCCGCGGACTGAGCGTGTCGCTCTCGTCGGCCGCCGAGCTGCGGCACGTCGATGTCCGGTTGCGGCGTCGCGGACGACGGCGGCGCGACGGTCAGGCCTCCGGCAACCGGTCGCGCAGCCCGATCCGGTCGGGGATCTCCATGGCGAGACGGGGCAACCAGCTCGACGGCTCCGGCCACGGACGAGAGGACGGCAGCGCGCGCAGCAGGCGGCGGATCGCGATGTCGGTGGGCGAGTCCGGCGCCGACGCCGGCAGTACGCGGCGCGGCGCACGGTACCCGAGAGCGCCGCACCACCAGTGCCGCCACGTGTCGGGCGCCGTCTCGGGCTCGAGCACGATGTAGTAATCGGGCATCCGGGCGCCGCGCGAGAAGTGCGCGAGCGCCTGGTCGATCTCGAGCTCGAGCGTGCCGAGCGTCGCACGTTCCTCGAACAGCTCGACCCATGCCGCGGCGACGTGCTCAAGGGGATCGGCGTCGTGCACGACCCACGGGCTGCTGGTGGCGGCGATGCGACGCGCGGCGAGCGCGGGCTCGGTGTCCCGCAGCGAGAGCGTCTCGACGCCCTCGATTCCCTCGAGGCGAGCGAGGACCTCGTCGGAAGCGGATCCGACGACGGCCACGATGGTTCCGGTCGTGTTCTCCATGCCCCACTGTATGGCGATCCGGCCGGGTGGAGGCAAGACCCTTTTCCGTCGGGTGTCAGACCCCGGTGCGCGCGTTGTAGACCGTGACCTCGCCGGCGTCGACGGCCCGGCGGTAGGCGGTGAGCACCGCCACGCCCTCGTCGTGCAGGAGGTCCGTCGTGACGCTGATGCCCCGGGCGGCGAACTGCTCGATCCAGTCCTCGACCATGGGGCCCTCGTCGAACGTGGTGAGCGCCTCGACCTCGGGGCCGTCCACGCCGATGACGAGGGAGCGCACCCCGGACCACAGCGTGGCGCCGTAACACTGCACGCACGGGCGGGCGTTGACGACGAGCTCGTGCTCGGCCACGCCGGCGCCGCCCAGGTCCCAGGCGCCGAGGCGAGCCTGGGCGAGGCCGAGGGCGGTGACCTCGGCGTGGGCGGACGAGACGCCGCTGGAGAGGACGGCGTTCACGCCGACCGACACGATCCGGCCGGTCGCACGCTCGGCCACCACGGCCGCGAACGGCCCGCCGGTGCCCTCGCGCCAGTTGCGGTCGGCGAGCCGGTGGGCCAGCGCCATGCGCTCCTCGACGGCGGGAAGCTGCTCAGGAAGCGCGGCGAGCTCCTCGGCCACCCACTCGGGCAACGCGATCGTGAAGCTCTGCGGCAGCGACGCGAGGTCCATGCCGATCCTCACTCCTCGCCGCGGCTGAACAGCAGGTGCAGCACGAAGTACACGATCACGGCGACGACGGCGACCGCGGCGAGCTTCGCGACGAAGAACATGACGTGGAACAGCAGTTCGATGACGAACCAGGCGATCACGACGGCGACGATCACACCGATCCAGGTCCACAGGCTGCTCTTGTTCACGGTGCCAGCGTACCGGCGGGGCCGCGCGAGCGGGGCCGGACGCCCGGCGCGCGGGCACGGTAGCGTGCGGTCATGGACGAGCTGGCGCGGTACTACCGGCGGTGGGCCGATGTGGAATCGGCGGGCCTGTCGCGCACCTATTTCGAGTGGGCGCACGGCGTGGCGGACGACCCCGAGGTGCTCGCGCTCATCGCGCCGCTGCCGACGAAGAAGCGCCAGCCGAACCTCGTATTCGCCGCCTCCCGCGCGGCCGGCGCACCCGTGGGCGCGTACCGTCCGTGGCGCGACTGGCTCGTGGCGCACTGGGACGAGACGCTGCCGATCATCCTGTCGCGGCGCACGCAGACGAACGAGGCCGGCCGCTGCGCGACGCTGCTGCCCGTGCTGTCGGCGCTGCCCGGTCCGCTCGCGCTGATCGAGGTGGGCGCCTCGGCGGGGCTGTGCCTGCATCCGGATCGCTACAGCTACCGGTACGAGACCGAGCACGGCATCGTGGAGCGGCACCCTGCCGACGGCCCGAGCGAGGTCGTGCTCGAGTGCGCGATCCCGGCCGCGCAGGTGCCCGATCGCCTCCCCGAGATCGCATGGCGGGCGGGCATCGATCTCGACCCGGTCGACCCGACGGATCCCGCGCAGGCGGAGTGGCTGGAGCTGCTCGTGTGGCCCGAGCACGAGCACCGCCGGCGACGACTGCGCGCGGCGACGCGGGTCGCGGCCCTGCATCCGGCGCCGATCGTGGCGGGCGACCTGCGCGAGCGGCTGCCGGAACTCGTGGCGGGCGTGCCCGAGGGGCTGACGGTCGTGGTCTTCCACAGCGCCGTGATGATCTACCTGGATCAGGCGGGCCGCGACGCGTTCCGCGACCTGGTGACGTCGCTGCCGGTGCGCTGGGTGATGAACGAGGCCCCACTGCTGTACCCCGACTGGGCCGATCGTCACGGCCTCGACGTGACCGACGGTCGCTTCGTGCTGGCGCTGGACGGCGAGCCCGTCGCGCGGACGGGGCCGCACGGGCAGAGTTACGAGCCGATCGGCGGCTGATCAGAGCGGGGCGAGCGCCTCCTGGCGCACCACGCTCCAGCCCTGCGGGGTCTGCTCCACGCGCAGCTGGGCGGGGATCTGCTCCTTCATCGCCTCGACGTGGCTGATGATGCCCACCGTGCGGCCGCCCTGGCGCAGCTCGTCGAGCGTGCGCATCGCCACGTCGAGGGTCTCGGCGTCGAGCGAGCCGAAGCCCTCGTCGATGAACAGCGTGTCGAGCCGGATGCCGCCGGCCCGGCTCGTGACGACCTCGGCCAGGCCGAGCGCGAGGGCGAGGGAGGCGAGGAACGTCTCGCCGCCGGACAGCGAGTGCGGGGGCCGGGCGCGGCCGGTGAAGCGGTCCATGATCTCGAGCCCGAGCCCGCTCGCAGCGCCGCGCGCGGCCAGCGCATCGCTGTGCTGGAGGCGGTAGCGATCGCCCGACATCTCGGCGAGCCGCACGTTGGCCGCGGCGACGATCTCCTCGAGCTCGGCCGCGAGCACGAACGTCTCGAGCTTCATGCGCCTGGCGTTGGGCGCGCGGCCCGCGACGGTGTCGGCGAGGCGGCGGATGGCGGCGGCCTCGGCGGCGAGGCCGGCGATCTGCGCGTGCGCCGCCGCGATCCGCTCGACGGCGTCCTCGAGCGAGCGGGCACGCTGCGCGGCCTCAGTGTGCGCGGCGAGGGCGACCGACCACGCGGCCTTGGCGGCGGCGACGGCGGCGGCACTCTCGGCGGTGTCGATGGGCTCGTCGGGCAGCACCTCGAGCTCGAGGTCCATGAGCGTGGCCTTGGTGGCGGCGAGGTCCGCATCATACGCGCGCACCCGGGCGTCGAGCTCGTCCCGCTCGCCCGCCCCGCGGAGGGCCGCGAGGGCATCGGCCACCGCGGCGAACCCGGCCTCGTCGGCGGCGGCCTGCAGCCGCTCGGCGGCCTCCGCGGCGGCGGCCTCGGCGCGCGCCGCCTCGCGCTGTGCCTCGGCGGAGGCGGCGGCGAGGGCGGCGTGGCGCTCCTCGGCACGGATGCGCGCCGCGACCGACTCCGCGGCGCCGCGGGCCTCGGCCACCGCCGCACGGTCGCGCTCGAGCGCCTCGGCGGCGGCGGCGATGCGGGCGTCGAGCTGCGTGCGCTCGGCGATGAGGGCGTCGCGGCGCGCGCCGTGCTCGGCGGCCTCCGCCTCGAGCGCAGCTCGCTCCTGGACGAGCGCCTCCCGGGTCGCCCGGGCGTCGTCGGCCGTCCGCAGCTCGGCGCGCGCGGCGGTGAGCTCGGCCTCGAGGTCGTCGGCCGTGCGACCGCCGGCGTCCTTCTGTGCATCGGCGTGGGCGCGGTCGGCGGCGGCGAGCGCGGCGTTCGCGGCCTCGTACGCGGCGGCGGCGTCGCGGCGCGCGGCGTCGGCGGCGGCGATGTCGTCGGCCGACACGGCATCGTCGCCGCGCTCGGCCGGGGCCGGGTGGCTCGTCGAGCCGCACACGGCGCAGGCCTCGCCCTCGACGAGCTCGGCCGCGAGCTCCCCCGCCATGCCGGCGAATCGGCGGCGCTGCAGGTCGGCGAGGTGGGCCTCGGCCTCGTCCTTGCGCCGCGTGGCCTGCTGCAGATCGGCGTACGCCTGCCGCTGCGCCTCGGCGCGTTCGGGGATCGAGCGCGCGGCCGCCAGCTGGGTCTCGAGCACGCCGACCGACGCGCGCAGCGCCTCGGCGCGCGCCGCGAGCGCGGTGGCCGCGTCGAGGGCGTCCTGCACGCGCGCGCGCTCGGCGGGGAGCGCGCCCACGCGCTCGTCCAGCTCGGCGGCGCGGGCCGCGGCGGCCTCGGCGGCGGAGCGCAGCTCGGCCAGCGCGGCGGCGGCGGCGTCGAGGCGCGCCTCGGCCTCGCCGAGCGGGCGCCAGGCGCCGATCCGCTGCTGCGCCTCGGCGACGAACGCGTCGAGTTCCTCGGGGCCCTCGGCGATGTCCGCCTCCCCCGCCGCGCGCCATGCCTCGCGCGCCTCGTCGCGCCGCGCCGTCGCGGCGGCGAGGGCGGCCAGCGCCCGCTCCCCGGCCTCCTTCGCGCCGCGCACGGGCTCGGCCCGCACGGCCGCGTCGCGCTCGGCCCGGACCGCGTCGACCTCGTCGGCGCGCGCCTCGAGCTGCGCCAGGGCGAGGCGCGCGGCGTCGCGGCGCTGCTGCGCGTCGCGCTGGGCGGTGCGCTCGGCGTGCGTGGCCTCGGCCGCCGTGAGGGCGGCGGCGGCCGTCCGCTCGGCGGCGTCGGTGCTCTCGGCCAGGTGGCGGGCCCGCAGCGCCGCCCGGCCCAGTCGCTCGATCCGCTCCTCGAGCGCGGGCTCGGCGTCGGCGGGGTCGATGAGCTCGCCCGCCGTGCGCTCGGCCTCCGCCAGCTGCGCGTCGAGGGTCTGGCTGCGGGCCTCGACCCGGGCCATGGCGTCCTTGCGCCGCTCCTCGAGCTCCTGCGTGTAGTCCTCGAAGCGCTTGGTGCCGAACAGCGTCCGCAGCAGCGCCTGGCGCTCGTCGTTCTTGGCGAGCAGGAACCGCGCGAACCGGCCCTGGGCCAGCAGGATCACCTGCAGGAACTGTTGCTGGCTGAGCCCGATCACCTCGTCCACGAGCTGCGCGACGTCGACGGGACGCGCGGCGCGGCCGATCCACTGGCCGCCGACGCGCTCGAACATGCGCGCCTCGGCGGGCTGCTTCGTGCTGCCCCCGCCGCGCTTCTTGGGGCGCAGGTAGTCGGGCGACCGCTCGATGCGCCACGTGCGCCCGCCGGTCGTGAACTCGACGGCCACTTCCGTCGGGTCCTCCGGCTGCGCGTGATCGCTGCGCAGGCGCTTGTCGCCGTCCTCGTACCGCGGCACCGATCCGTAGAGGGCGAAGCAGATCGCGTCGAGGATGCTCGACTTGCCCGCCCCGGTGCGCCCGCCGATGAGGAAGATCCCGTCGGCGGCGTACGCGTCGAGATCGATCGTCTGCCGCGTGCGGAACGGCCCGAACCCCTCGATCTCGATGCGGTGGATCCTCATGCGGGCACCGTCTCGTCGCGGTCGGCGGCGGCGCGCGCGGCGATGACGTCGGCGAGCAGCTCGGCCTCGTCGGCCGTGGCGCCCTCGCCCTCGCGCACGTGCGTGAGGAAGGTGTCGATCAGCTCGCTGTCGCTGCGGGCGGCGACCACCCGCGCGCGGTAGCTGAGCCCGTCGTCGTCGGCGCGATTCTGCGGGTCGAGCTGGATCGTCGCGCAGTGCGGGAACCGCTGCTGCAGCCGCCGCATCGGGTCGGGCTGCGGCGTCGCGTCGGTGAGCACCGCGCACACCCACGCGTCGGCGTGCGCCTCGTGCGCCGGATCGGACAGGAGCTCCTCGAGCGTGCCGCGCAGCGTGACGAGCGGGCGCGGCACGGGCAGCTCGAGCCACGCGACCTGCGCGAGGCCGCCGGCGTCGAGGTCGACCAGCCAGGACCCGCGGGGCTTACCGGCCTCGCTGAAGCTGTAGTGCAGCGGCGCGCCGCTGTAGCGCACGTGCTCGCCCAGCCGCGAGCGGCCGTGGATGTGACCGAGCGCGACGTAGTCGGGGCCGTCGAAGGCCGAGATCGGCACGACGTCGAGCGACCCCTGCCGCAGGTCGGTGCGGATCTCGCGCTCCACCCCCGGGCTCGCCTCGACGCCGGCCGCGAAGCAGTGCGAGGCCACCACCGAGCGCTCGCCGCGCGCGGCGCGATCGGCGTTCACGAGGCCCATCGCGTGCGCGATCGCCTGCTCCTGCGTGCGGATGCCCGCGTCGGGCCACAGGCCGCGGACCATGATCGGCTCGAGGTACGGGATGCCGTAGAAGTGGACGGGACCGTGCGCGTCGTCGATCGTGACCGGCGTGCCGACGCTCGCCGCATCGGTGACCACGTGGATCCCGTCGCGCAGCAGCGGCGCCATGAAGCCGAGCCGCGCCGCGTTGTCGTGGTTGCCGCTCGTGAGCACGATCTGCGCGCCGGCGGCGCTGATGCCGCGCAGCACGTCGGTGAGCATCGAGTAGCACGCCGCCGCGGGCGTCGCGGAGTCGAACACGTCGCCGGCGATGACGACCACGTCGACCCCGTGCTCCCGCACCTGCGCCGTGAGGGCGTCGAGCACACCGCGCAGCGCATCGAGCGTGGCGTTCCCGTGGAACGTCCGGCCGATGTGCCAGTCCGAGGTGTGCAGGATCCGCATGCCTCCACGCTAAGGACGGCCTCCGACATTCCCGGGACGGACCGCCGCGAAGCCGCCGATCGCGCCATCATGGGTGGGTGTCGACCCACACGTTCACCGCGCCGCTGTGGAAGTGGAGCGCCCGCAACGAACCCGGCGGCTGGTGGTTCGTGAGCCTGCCGTTCGAGGTCGCCGACGCCGTCGAGGGCGAGGCGATGCCCGGCGCGGGCTTCGGAAGCGTGCCGGTGGAGGCCACCGTCGGCTCGACCACCTGGCGGACCAGCGTCTTCCCGAGCAACGAGCAGAAGACCTACGTGCTGCCGATTAAGAAGTCCGTCCGCACGGCCGAGGCGATCGGCGAGGGCGACGACGTGCGCGTGGAGCTGCGGGTGGCGAACGACTGATCGCGCCGGCCGACGACCCGCGACCGAATACCCTCGCACCATGCCGTTTCCCGCCGCCGAGCCGCCCGCGCGACCGTTCACGCACGACGGGGCCACGCTCGTGTGGGAGGAGCGGGGTGCCGGCGCCGCCACGTTCCTGCTCATCCACGGCATCGGCATGGGCCGCAGCGTGTTCGCCGGGCTCGCCGAGCGGCTCTCGCACCACGGCCGCGTGATCGCGATCGACCTGCCCGGCTACGGCGAGGCGCCCGAGCCGCCCCGCACCCCCACGGTCGAGCGGCTCGCGGATCTCGTGGCGGCGTTCGTGCGGGCCGAGCGCGTGAGCGAGCCGGTGATCGTCGGGCACTCCATGGGCACGCAGGTCGCCGTCGAGGTCGCCGCCCGCCATCCCGCCCTGCGCCCGCGCGTGGTGCTCATCGGTCCGACGGTCGAGGCGGGCAGGCGCCGCGCGTTCACGCAGCTGCGGCTCCTCGGCGCGGATCTCCTCGGCGAGAGCCTGAAGGTGCTCCTCATCGGCGCCCGCGAGTACCTGCGCGCCGGCCCGCACCTGCGTCAGAAGATGCGGGCGATGCTCACGCACGCCCCCGAACGGGCGTACCCGCGGGTCGAGCGGCCGGCGCTCGTGATCCGCGGCGAGGACGACCTCGTCGCGCCCCACGACTGGTGCCGCCGCGTCGCCGACACCCTCCCCCACGGAGAGCTGCGCGAGGTGCCGCGCAGCGGACACGAGACGATGATCCGCGATCCGGACCCCTCCGCCGACCTGATCGTCGACTGGCTCCGCCGCGCCTGACGGGCCTACTAGGTGTGATGTCCAGGTAGGTTGTTTTCGATCCTGCTGATAGGCGGGCCTCCGATCGCGGAGTGGTGCCTGTGATGATTGTAGAAGTGCAACCAACCCGGAAGCGCCGCGCGGCGCTCGGCTTCTGATCCGTAGAACCGGGCATATGCCCAACCATCGGCGAGGGTGCGGTGGAACCGCTCGATCTTCCCATTCGTCTGCGGCCGGTAGGGGCGGGTCTTCTTCGCCGTGATTCCGAGCTGGGTGCAGGTATCGCGCCAGGCATATGACTTGTAGGCGGAGCCGTTGTCCGAGAGGACACGCTTGACGCGGACGCCACGGTCGGCGAACCAGGCGACGGCGCGGCGCAGGACACCGATCGCGGTGTCCGCTTTCTCGTCCGAGCAGATCTCGGCGTAGGCGACGCGGGAGTGGTCGTCGATGACGGTGTGAACGAACGCGGTGCCCAGGCGCGGCTCATAGCGGTGGTTCCGGCTCTGCAGACGGGTAGCGGTGGCCTCGCGGTTGCGCTCGCCCTGGACTCGGCCGACGTAACGGTGCCCGCCGCCATCGGGGATGTTGCCGAACTTGGTGACGTCGACGTGGAGCAGCGAGCCGGGATGATCATGCTCGTACCGGCGGATCGGCTCACCGCTGACCCGGTCGATATGGCTGAGTCTGTTGATCCGGCATCGCACCAGGACTGCGTGGACGGTCGAGGCGGGCAGACCGAGCTCGCCAGCGATCTGGACCGGGCCGAGACGGCGTCGCCACCTCGCTTTCACGATCTTCTTGACCACGGGCAGCGGTGTCCTCGCCGGCATCGACCGTGGGCGGCTCGATCGGTCCGTCATCCCGGTCGGCCCCTCGGCTCGGAACCGGGCAGCCCACTTCCTGGCTGTGACGGGCGAGACCATGAACATCTTCGCCGCCAGGGACGGCGGCCAGCCGTCCTCGACGATCAGGCGCGCCAGCCGAAGACGAGCGCGTGGTGTCAGGGCAGCGTTAGCGTGGGACATGAGGGCCTCCTGGTTCGTGAAGCGGTTGAACTCAACAGCTCCACTTCATAACCGGAGGCCCTCGCCCATCAGCTCCTCACAGCCGTGTCGCCGAAACAACGTCCCTGGACATCACAACTAGGGCGTGTTGATCAAGAAGGTGCGGGGTGGCCAGCCGCCGTGAGTTGCGCGGGAGAATGGGCGTGTGAAGATCCAGGTGCTGCATATCGAGGATTGCCCGAATTGGCAGGAGGCGGGCGATCGAGTACGGCTGGTGCTCGACTCGATCGGACGGGGCGATGTTCCGGTGGAGTTCGTGTTGATCCGCACCGAGGCTGAGGCGGTGAGCTCTGGTTTCGCGGGCTCGCCCACGATTCTTCTGGACGGTCAGGACTTGTTCCCGTCCCAGGGGAACACTGCCGACTTGGCGTGCAGGGTCTATCTGACCGAGCGCGGCTTTGCGGGTGCGCCGACGGTGGGACAGCTTGAGCGCACGCTGCAGGAGCGCGAAGCGCTCAGCGGAGATCGGTCTTGATCCAGATCAGCGCCGCGGCGAGGCTGACGGCGGCTCGGTAGTTGCGGGCGAGTTTGTCCGAGCGCATCGCGATGCCGCGCCACTGCTTGAGACGGTTGAAGCAGCGTTCTACGACGTTGCGTCCCTTGTAGCGTTCCTTCTGCTTGTCGCCGAAAGCGATCGGCCGGCCCGGCTTCTTGCGGCGGTGCGCGATCTGGTCGTCCCGCTCGGGGATGGTCGCCGCGATCCTCCGGTCGCGGAGCCAGGCGCGGTTCGCCCTTGAGGGGTACCCCTTGTCGGCGAGCACCCGGTCGGGGCGGGTGCGGGGGCGGCCCTTCCCGTCGCGGGGAACGCGGATGTTCTCCAGCACCGCGCTCATCATCGTGGTGTCGTTGATGTTCCCGGCGGTGATCATCATGCTCAGCGGCCGGCCGCGCCCGTCGCAGACCAGGTGCAGTTTGGTCGTCAGCCCGCCGCGGGAGCGTCCGATCCCGTGATCAGGCGGCTCGGACCACGGATTCTTGTGATTCGGCACAGCCCCCTGTGTCCCGGGCGAGGGTCGCGCCGTGCTGATGCACGCGCGCGATCGTGGAGTCGATCGAGACGACCCAGTCGATTTCCCCAGCGGCGTCGGCCTGCTTCTGCACCTCGGTGAGCAGCTTCTGCCAGGTGCCGTCCCCGGCCCACCGGTTGAACCGCTTGTAGATCGAGTTCCACTTCCCGAACCGTTCCGGAACGTCACGCCACGGCGCACCGGTCCGGTACTTCCACGCCATCCCCTCGATAGCGAGCCGGTGATCCGTCCACGGCCGCGACCGACCGGTCACCGTCGGCATCAACGGCTCCATCACGGCCCACACCTCGTCAGAGATCTCCTGTCGCGTCACCGTTCAAGACTCACCCACCGAGGAGCGGAACCTCTTGATCAACACGCCCTAGTCGTCGGTCCCCGCCGCCCGGTTCGCCGCCTCGACGAGCACCTGCGCGGTCTGCTCCGGCTTGGTCAGCTGCGGCCAGTGGCTCGTGGGCAGGCCGATGATCGTGAGCTCCGCGAGCGCGTCGAGCTCGGTCGTCATCGGGTGACCGGCCTCGATGAGCTGCTCGATCTGCTCCTTCGGGAACGCGGTCGCCAGCACCGTGACGGGGATCGCGTGGCGGCGCTCGTCCTCGAGGATGAGCGGATCGGTGGCGACGCGCGCCGGCTCGGGGATCGCGTTCGCCTCGAACTCGGCGAGCATCTCGTCGGTGAAGTCCGCGAACTCCGCGTCGTCGAAGTAGGCCGAGCGATCTGAGGGGAACGGGATGACCCCGTCGACCACGGGCAGCTCGTCGTTGATGAGGTGCCCCGCCGGCGGCGGGAACGAGTCGACGAAGACGACGTGCGCCACGCGATCCGGCCGCGCGTCGGCCGCGCCCCACGCGACGTTGCCGCCGCCGGAGTGCCCGGCGAGCACGACCGGCCCGTCGATCCGGTCGATCAGCTCGACGATCGCGTCGATCTGATCGGGCAGCCCCACGTCGGTGCTGTCGCCGGGCGCGAGCCCGGGCAGGGTGGGCGTGTGCACGCGGTGCCCCGCGGCCTCGAGGGCCGGCACCTGCGCCGACCACGATGATCCGTCCAGCCAGAAGCCGGCGATGAGAATGACGTCCATGCCGCGAACGCTACGCGGGGCGTCCGACATTGAACAGCGGGCTCAGGCGACCGGGGCGTCGGCGCGCCAGCCGGCGCAGACGTCGACCCATCCGCGGGCGCCCGAGATCCGCTCGAGCGCCGCCGTCTCGATCCGCACGGCGGAGGCGGCGGATCCGCCCGCGGGGTAGACGACGTCGAACCGACGCAGCGACTCGTCGAGCCACACCTCGGCCGAATCGGCGTTGGCGAACGGGCAGACCCCGCCCATCGGGTGCCCCGTCAGCTCGACGAGGCGATCGGCGGGGACCATCGTGCCCTTGCCCCCGAAGCGCCGCTTGAAGGCGCCGCCGCTGACCTTCGCATCGCCGGCGGCGACGACGAGGATCGCCCGCGCGGGGTCGGCGGGGTCGAGGAAGGCGAGGGTCTTCGCGATGTGGGCCGGGTCGGTGCCCAGTCGCGCCGCCGCCAGCTCCACGGTGGCGCTGGACTCGGCGAACTCGACGAGGGCGTCCTGCAGGTCGAAACGGGCCAGGTGCTCGCGGACGGCGGCGACGGTCATGCATCCATCCTGTCGGATCGGCCGGCGCCGGTCAGCGCGCGGCGAGCACGTCCGCGCGCTCGGGGTGGGCGGCGAACCAGTCCGCCACGTACCAGCACACGGGCAGCACCCGGCGGTCGCCGCGGGCCTCGATGTCGGCCACGGCGCGCGCCGTGATCTCGCCCGCGTACCCGTGGCCGCGGAAGGCGGGGATCGTGAATGCGCGCGTGAGGGCCACGGTCGTGCCGTTGTCGCGGTAGTCGAGCACGCTCACGAGGTCGTCGCCGCGGTGGAGCGTGTAGCGCGAGGCGCCGATGTCGTTGGCGAAGGTGAGCTCGGTCACGCCTCCAGGCTACGCGCGCGTGCGCCGGCGAGGGCCGCGCGATGACGCATTCCGAGCGGTGCCGCCCGTCGCATGTCGTCACATTGCGTCATCGTTTGACACACGGCGACACGCCCGGCCACAATGGTCCACATGTCTGCCAACGCCACGATTCTGTCCGCCCAGGAGGCGAATGGAGTTTCCGGGATCATGATGCCCGGTCGCGTTGTCATGTGCTGTCGAATGTGCAGCTGAGTCGAATCCGTTCCTCGCTGTCCCGGCTCGCGTCCTCTCTCGGACGCTGAGCGCCGAGCCCCTCGGGCTCTCCCCCGCCGCACTCTGATCCGATCCGTCCGGATCGCGGCTTCCGCGCATCGCGCCCTCGCCGATCGCGCATCGACGCACACACCCGTCTCGGGTCGCACCCCTCAAGGACCGTCATCATGTCGCACACCGCCACGCTCGACCGCACCGCCTCCGCTGCCACCCCCGCCTCGATCCGCTCGTCGGCCGCCGCCCTGCCCGCGGGCACCTCGCCCCGCGGCTTCGCCCTCTACGTCGGCCTCGACGAGGTCAAGGCCGCCATCGACGGCGTCAGCCTGCCGATCCTCGTCGACGCGCTGCGCCGCACGATCGCCGAGCTCGCCCCGAGCGCCGAGACCTACGCGGCCGTCGCCCTCGCTCCGCAGTCCGCCGGTGGCCGCGACGTCGACGTCGTGCGCCTCGCCCTCAAGGAGCCGAGCGCGACCGCCCGCGCCAAGCAGGAGGCTCCGAAGCCCGAGACCGAGACCGGCGTCGTCGTCGACCTCTCGCGCAAGCGCATCGTGATCGACGGCGAGACCGCCCCGCTGACCTTCAAGGAGTTCGAGCTGCTGCAGTACCTCGTGCTCCGCGAGGGCCGCACGATCGAGCGCACCGAGCTGGTCACCTCGCTGTGGGAGACCGGCGACGCCAGCGCCCCGGGAGAGCGCACGATCGACGTGCACGTGCGGCGCCTACGCTCCAAGCTGGGCCGCTACGAGGAGATCGTGCGCACGGTGCGCGGCGCCGGCTACCGCTTCGACCGCCACGCCGACGTCGTCATCCGCTACGGCACCGGGGCGCCCTCGCCCGACCGGTTCTGAGAATTGTCGGACGCGCGGCGTAGCGTGAGGGGATGATCCCCGCCGCCGCGCTCGCACCCCGTCACGCGGTGCGCGATCCCCGGCCGGATCCGGGCCCGCGACTCGAGGGCGAGTACCGCCCGCGCGGTCCCCTCGACCTGTTCGCCACCGTCGCCGGGCTGCAGCGCGGGCCGGGAGACCCCACGCAGACCGTCGACGGTCCCGTCATCTGGCGCGCGACGCGCACCCCCGAGGGGCTCGCCACGCTCGCGCTGCGCCAGTCGGCCGACGGGTCCGTGCGACTGGCGGCCTGGGGGCCGGGCCGGGAGTGGGCGATCGCCCAGGCCCCGGCGCTGTGCGGGGCGGACGACGACCCCGCCTCGTTCGAGCCGCGGCTCGGCTGGATCGCCGAGGCGCATCGCCGCCACCCCGGCCTGCGGATGGCCCGCACCGACCTGCTCTTCGACGCCCTGGCGCAGTCGATCACCGAGCAGAAGGTCACGCTGCGCCAGGCGTTCGGCGCCTGGCGGCGGATCGTCACCTGGTGCGGCGAGCGCGCTCCGGGCCCCACGCCGTGGCCGATGTTCGCGCCGCCCTCCGCCGAGGGCTGGCGCCGCGTGCCGTCGTGGGCCTGGCACCGCGCGGGGCTCGAGCCCCCGCAGGCGCGCACGATCGTCGAGGCCGCCGCACGCGCCTCCTCGCTGCAGCGGGCCGCCGACCTCGACACCGCGCTCGCGAGCCTGCGCGGCATCGGGCCGTGGACGATCGCCGAGACGCGGATCCGGGCCCTGGGCGATCCCGACGCCGTCAGCGTGGGCGACTTCCACCTCGCGCACCACGTCGGCTACGCCCTCACCGGGGCGCGCACCGACGACGCCGGCATGCTCGAGCTGCTCGAGCCGTGGCGCGGCCATCGGCAGCGCGTGATCCGGCTGATCTACGCCGCCGGCCGCGTGGAGCCCCGTCGCGGCGCGCGCCTGCACATCGAGGACCACCGCGAGCGCTGAGCCGCCGTAGGGTGATCCCATGACGCGCACGGCCAGCATCCTCCTCGCCCTCGGCGTGATCGCGCTCGGCACCGTCGTCGGCGTGATCCTGCAGAACGTGCTGCTCGGGATCCTGCTCGGGCTGCTGATCGCGCTCGGGGTGTTCCTCGCGTTCGAGAGCCGCCGCGGCCGCAACGCCGGCGTCAACGACGAGGACCACGGGATCGAGCTGTAGCGGAGCGGATCCGCTCTCCCAGGGAACTCGGAGGGAGCGGAGTTCACCGCGTCGTTACCTGGCCGTTACCAAAGCCGCCGAAGGGCCCGCGATCCGCATGATGGCGGGGATCGCGGGGCTTCGTTACCTGGTCGTTATCGATCCCCCGGCGGGCGACGTCACCACCCCGCGTTCACGGTTCGCCCAGGAAAATGCCCGGTGACGCCCAGGTTCGCACTGACAGAGTCGTCCGGTCGTCCCCGACCGCCCGCGCGACCCGAAACGCGCGGGGCCGCTCCGCGGCCGCTCGACGCGGGTTGCCCGAACACGACACCACCCCGTGATGCCCCAGACTCTTCCTCGCGCCCGCGCCATCGCGCCGGCCCGCCACCCCCGCTCCACCGGCCGCAACCGCATCGTCGCCCTCGCCGCGCTCGGCGTGAGCGTCGTGCTCACCGGATCCGCCGTCGCCGCCGAGGCCGAGGTCGCCACGGCGCCGCGCTCGGCCGTGACCGCCGACCTCACGCCCGCGCCGACCACCGAGCTGACGATCCCCGCCGCCGTCGCGGAGGACGCCGAGCAGACGCTCGAGCAGGCCACCCTCGCTCTCGAGGACGCCCCGGACGGCGTCGAGACCGGCGAGCTGAAGGACTACGTCCACGCCCTGAGCAACTACGACGCGATGCCGAGCGTCACCGTCGTGAGCCTCGTGGACCAGGCGACAGCGGAGGCCGAGGAGGTCGTCGCCGAGACCGCATCGGTCAAGGAGGAGCAGGCGCGTCAGGCCGCCGAGGAGAAGCGCGCGGCCGAGGAGGCCGCGCGTGCCGCCGAGGCCGCCGCGCAGGCCGCGGCCGCCGCCACCACGCCGCAGGGCGCCCAGGCCGCCGCCGCCGACATCGCGGCGAGCCAGTACGGCTGGGGCGCCGACCAGTTCGGCTGCCTCGTGAGCCTGTGGAACAAGGAGTCCGGCTGGAACTACCAGGCCGCCAACCCCTCGAGCGGCGCCTACGGCATCCCCCAGTCGCTGCCCGGCTCGAAGATGGCCACCGTCGGCGCCGACTGGGCGACCAACCCGGTCACGCAGATCCGCTGGGGCCTCGACTACATCTCGCGCGCCTACGGCACCCCGTGCGCGGCCTGGGGCCACTCGCAGGCCGTCAACTGGTACTGAGCGCTCGACCTCGGCCTCGACTCCGCCGCTCCGCGGCTGCGCTCGACCCGTCTCCGCTCCGGCGCTTCGCGCCTCCGGTCGACGAGCCGTGATGCCTGCGGTGCGTCAGAAGTGCAACCACCCGGGCTCGTCGACCGAGCGAAGCGAGCGGAGACGCCTCGAGCGAAGCGAAGCGGAGTCGAGAGCACGGGGGCCGGGCCGAGCCCCTCGGCCTCGACTCCGCCGCTCCGCGGCTGCGCTCGACCCGTCTCCGCTCCGGCGCTTCGCGCCTCCGGTCGACGAGCCGTGATGCCTGCGGTGCGTCAGAAGTGCAACCACCCGGGCTCGTCGACCGAGCGAAGCGAGCGGAGACGGCTCGAGCGAAGCGAAGCGGAGTCGAGAGCACGGGGCCGGACCGAGCCCCTCGGCCTCGATTCCGCCGCTCCACGGCTGCGCTCGGCCCGTCTCCCCTGGCCTGAACCGGGGGCTCAGCCCCGTCAGTCCCAGAGGACGACGCGGCGGCCGTTGATCTCCTCGACCTGCACGGGGGTCTCGTAGATCTGCACGAGGTTCGGCACCGTGACGACGTCCTCGGTCCGGCCGTGGTGGATGACCCGGCCGTCGCGCATGGCGATGATCGTGTCGGCGAACTGCGAGGCGATGTTGATGTCGTGCATCACCACGACGATCTTCAGCCCCCGCTGTTCGGCGAGGTCGTCGAGCAGCTTCATGAGCGCGACGCCGTGCTTGGGGTCGAGGTTGTTCAGTGGCTCGTCGAGGAGCACGTACTTCGTGTCCTGCGCGAGCGCCATCGCCACGAATGCACGCTGGCGCTGACCGCCCGAGAGTTCGTCGAGGAAGCGGTGACGGAACGGCTGCAGGTCCATGTCGGCGATCGCCCGCTCGATGTGGTCGCGATCCTCGACCGTGAGCCGGCCGCCCGAGTGCGGGAAGCGCCCGAACTCCACGAGGTCCTCCACGGTCAACCGAGCGGCGATGTGGTTGTCCTGCCGCAGCACCGCGATCGTCCGGGCGAGCTCGCGCGAGTCGGCCTTCGTGACGTCCTGCCCGTCGACGGTCACCGTGCCGGTGTCGGCGTGGATGAGCCGACCGATCAGCCCGAACAGCGTGGACTTTCCCGCGCCGTTCGGGCCGATGAGCGCGGTGACGCCCGCGTCGCCGAACGACACGGTCACGTCGTCCAGCACCGTGGAGTTTCCGTAGCGCTTGGTGGCGCCCTCGAGCGCGATCATCGCGCCCCCTTTCGCAGCACGAGGAAGAGGAAGAACAGGCCGCCGACGAACTCGATGATCGTCGACAGCATGCCGCCGAAGCCGAGCACCTGCTCCAGCACGAGCTGCCCTCCGACGAGGCACAGCACGCCCAGCAGCACGGCGGTCGGCAGCGTCCACCGGTGCCGGAACGAGCCGGCGTACGAGTACGCCAGGTTCGCCACGATCAGCCCGAAGAACATGATCGGTCCCACGAGCGCCGTCGACGCGGCGATCATGACCGAGACGACGAGGAAAAGGATCATCACCGTGCGGCGGTGGTTGACGCCCAGGCCGACCGCCGCCGGCTCGCCCAGCGTGAGCACGTCGAGCGTGCGCAGCATCGGCAGGAGGATCGCCACGCCGCCCGCGACGAGGACGGCGGTGAACAGCAGCAGCGTGGGGTCGGGCTTCGTCAGCGACGCGAACATCGCATCGCTGACGACCTGGAAGTCGATCGGATCGAGCATCCGCTGCATCCACTCGGTGAAGCTGCGGAAGAAGGTGCCCAGCACGATGCCCACGAGCAGCATCAGGTGGATCGAGCGGCGCTTTCCGGCGAACATCCACGTGAACAGGAACACGCTGAAGCCGACCATCACGAGCACCTGGATGGCCCACATCAGGTAGCTGTCGGCGCGGAGGAAGCCGACGGATCCGAACGCGAACACCGTGAGCGTCACGATCAGCCCGAAGAACGAGTCGAAGCCCATGATCGAGGGCGTCAGGATGCGATTCTGCGTGATCGTGTGGAACACGACGGTCGAGATGCCCACGGCGGCCGCGACGACGATCATCGACAGGATCGACAGGCCGCGGATCTGCAGGCCCAGCAGCAGCACGCTGGGCGGGATGTCCCACAGCAGGTAGAACGCCGCGACGACGGCGACGACGGCGGCGAGCGCGCCGAGCCGCACGCCGGGCCGGGCCCAGAGCGAGCGGACGGAGGGGCGTGCGGGGGCGGCCGCGACGGTGTCAGTGAGCACGCGATCGCCTCCTCAGCAGCAGCCACAGGAACAGCGCGGCGCCGATCACGCCGACGATCACCGACAGCGGGATCTCGTACGGGTGCCGCAGGGTGCGGGCGAGGATGTCGCACGCGACGACGAACACCGCCCCGAGCCCGGCCACCCACGGGATGGACCGACGCACGTTGTCGCCGATGATCAGGCTCACGACGTTGGGCACCACCAGCCCGAGGAAGGGCAGCATGCCGGCGGTGACGAGGACGGCGGCCGTGATCACCGCGGTGACGACCATGCCGATCGCGACGACGCGGCGGTAGTCGAGACCGAGGTTGGTGGCGAACTCCTCGCCCATGCCGATCACGCTGAAGCGGTCGGCCGCGAACCAGGCCACCACCACCATCGCGGCGGCGAACCAGACGAGCTCGTAGCGGCCGGTCATGACGCTCGCGAACGATCCCTGCGCCCACTGGCCGAGGGACTGCAGCAGGTCGAGGTTGTAGGCGAAGAAGGTGGTGATCGCACCCACGACGCCGCCGAGCATGATGCCCACGAGCGGCACGAGCACGAGGTGCCGCACCGGGACCTGGCGGATGACGCGCAGGAACACCCACGTGCCGAACAGCGCGAACACCGCGACGACGAGCATCTGCAGCATGACCGGCATGCCGGGCCAGAACACGAGGATCGCGAGCATCCCGAGCGAGCCGAACTCGGTCACGCCGGTGGTCGAGGGCTCGACGAACTTGTTGCGCACGAGCATCTGCATGATGAGCCCGGCGATCCCCAGCGACGCGCCCACCAGGACGAGCGCGATCGTGCGCGGGACGCGGCTGGTGAGCAGCAGGAAGACGCCGTGCCCGTCGGTGTTGACGCCGCCGTCCAGCGAGACGTCGTGGGACGCGCCGATGAACAGGCTCAGGACGCTCAGCGCCACCAGGAGCACGCCGATGAGCACCCCCACCGCCGTGCGCCGGGTGCGGCGCGCGGGGGCGAGGGTGCTCGTCGAGGGCGAGGCCGTGTCGGCGGCCATCAGTGGGACGACATGAGGAGAGGGGGCGCCCTTACTCCGCGATCTGCATGACGTCGTCGGTCATGATCTTCGTCGTCTCGATGCCGCCGAACACGATGTACCAGGCCACCGGGTCGAGGTAGACGATCTGGTCGTTCTGGGCGGCCGTGGTCTGGTTCACGATGTCGTTGTCGAGGATCGCCGCGGCGCCCTCGCTCGAGCCGCTGTCGCCGCCCGTGGCGGTGTTGCGGTCGATCACCCAGAGGTAGTCGGGGTCGGTCTCGAGCAGGAACTCGAACGAGACCGGCTCGCCGTGGGTCGCGCCCTCGATGTCCTCGATCACCGGCTGCACGCCGAACACGTCGTAGATGAGCCCGCCGCGCAGGTTGCGGCCGGAGTAGTCGCCCAGCGAGGGCTTGAGCGCGCTGATGCCGTCGCCCGAGACCATGATGCCGAGGCCGGTGCCCGCGTCGGCCGTGACGGCCTTGGCCTCCTCGATGCCGGCCTCCAGCTCCTCGAGCGCGGTGGCGGCCTCGTCCTGGGCGCCGAGCACCTCGCCGAGGAAGGTCACGTTGCGCTCGAGGGTCTCCTCGAACGAGCCCTGCGACGACATGTCGATCGTCGGGGCGATGTCCTTGAGCTCGTCGTAGAGCGCGGCCGAGCGGCCGCCGAGGATGATGAGGTCGGGCTCCTGCTCGGCGATCGCGAGCACGTCGGCCTCGAACAGCGTGCCGGCGTTGAACGCGTCGTCGGCGAGGCCGTCCTCGAGGTAGTCCGGCACCGACTCCAGCGGCGCGCCGGCGACCTCGCCGCCCAGGTTCACCCACGTGTCGAACGAGGCCATGTCGAAGATGACGACCTTCTCGGGGTTGCGGGGCACCTCCACGGTGACCGGCTCGTAGGCCGGATCCTCGTCCTCCGCCGCGGTGTTGAACTCGAACGACCACTCCAGCGGCGCCTCGTCGGCGGGGGTGGTCTCCTCGGCGGCGGGAGCGGCCTCGGCGGCACAACCGGCCAGCACGAGAGCGGATGCCGCGACGAGCGAGAGCGTGGCGATCGGACGGGAGTTCTTCATGGACATGCTCCGTTCAGGGAGGTGCGCGGTATCAGCCGCGTCTCCACGGGGAAAGGGGGATCGGACGGGGTCGAGACTCAGGTAAGCCGAACCTAACTCGTCCGGGGGTAGGCTAGCCTAACTTCCATGCAGCTGTCGAACACGGCGCCCGCCGGCGCCTTCACCCTCGAGCGCGAGCGCCAGGAGCTGGTGTTCCGCGCCACGCGCCTCGTCGCACGCGAGATCATCACCCCTCACTACATCCGGGTGCGCGTGCAGGGTGACGGTCTCGTCGGCTTCGGACCCTCCGGTCACGACGACCACATCCGCATCTTCTTCGGCGGTCCCGAGACCGCCGGCGCCCCCTTCGGCACGGTCGAGCAGCTGCGCGAGCTGCCCAGCCGCGAGTTCACGCCGCTGCACTGGGGCGAGGACTGGCTCGACCTGGAGTTCGCCGTGCACGGCGACGAGGGCGTGGCCGGCGTGTGGGCGGCGAACGCCCCGATCGGCTCCGTCGCCGGCATCGGCGGGCCGCGCGGCTCGCTGCGCATCGACGGCACCCCCGACGGCTGGCTGCTGGCCGGCGACGAGACGGCCGTGCCGCAGATCCGCCGCTACGCCGCACTGATCCCCGACGGCGCGCCCGCGCGCATCCTCGTCGAGGTGGCCGATGCCGCGCACGAGATCCCGATCGACGCCCCCGTGGCCGTCGAGTACGTGCACCGCGACGGCCGGGTGGAGGGCTCCGCACTGGCCGCCGCGCTCGACGCGATCGCGGCCCAGGACCGCCCCGAGGGCTCGGTGTTCGGCTTCGTCGCGGCCGAGCAGGCCATCGTCAAGCCGGGCCGCGCGCTGCTGTGCGAGCGATGGGGCCTGGACCCCGAGCGGATCGTCGTGAAGGGCTACTGGAAGCGCGGCGACGCCGGCTACCACGCGCCTCACGGGCCCGGCGCACAGGGCTGACGGCCGCACGCCGGCGGCAGAGACTGACGCGATCACCTTGTCATCGGGGTGGTTACCCGATCATGCTCTTCACGAACGTCCGCATAGCGTCGACCTTGGGAATATCCACCCACAGTTTCACGCTGTACTCCGTCGCATCCGCTCCGGCGACTCGGTAGCCGTCAGCGCCGAGCTGATCCAGCAGCGGCGCCAGTATGGCAGCCCTCGCAGCGGAAACGTAGCCAACCTTCCGACCCTCCCGGCCGAGCACGGCGACAGCATTAGGGTCATGCGCATTGTTGGGCTCGCGTACGAGCGTGTACGCGGAACCGCCGACCTGCCGCCGCTGACGATCCGGCACGTACGCCGCCGTGCCCTTCACACGCATGCGTACACTGTCGAGCTCACGAAGATCGACGATGCCGGGCTCATCAACGACCTCCTGCGTTGCTACCTTCACCTCACCGTAAGCCTCACCGGGAAATACGCCGTCGCCGATCCCACGCCAGCCCTGGACAAACCGCGACACAGCGACCCCCGCGAAACACAACACGACGAGGCCAATGAGCCATTCCATGCGCTCAGCATAGGGACGCCCTTGCACAAGCGGAGCAAAAGTCGATCAGCCGTGCACTCGGCGATGGGCTCAACGGGCTTGCCACCTCGCCCGCGCGCGGCCTGTGAGCTCCCGCGGCCCGCGTCGGGCGGCTGGAGCGCCGCCTACCGCGTCGTCACATCTCCTCGTGGTGGTTCGGGTCGGCGTCGAAGATGCGGCCGCGCTCCAGGGAGGACAGCGCCTCGACCTCGTCGGCGGTCAGCTCGAAGCCGAAGACGTCGGCGTTCTCGCGCTGGCGCGCGGGGTCGGCCGACTTGGGGATCGGCGTGGCGCCGAGCTGCACGTGCCAGCGGATCACGGCCTGCGTGGGGCCGACGCCGTGCGCGGCTGCGATCTCCTGCACCACCGGCTCGCTCAGCAGCTCGGTGCGGCGGGCCAGCGGGCTCCAGCTCTCGGTGCGGATGCCCTTCTCCGCGTGGAAGGCGCGCAGCTCGGCCTGCGGGAAGTACGGGTGCAGCTCGACCTGGTTCACCGACGGGATCACGCCGGTCTCGCGCTCGAGGCGCTCGAGCATCGGGATCGTGAAGTTCGACACGCCCACCGACCGGACGATGCCCTCCTCGCGCAGCGCGATCATGCCGCGGAACGTGTCGACGTACTTGTCGACCGACGGGTTGGGCCAGTGGATGAGCAGCAGATCGATGTGCCCGAGGCCGAGGGTCTCGTTCGACGCGCGGCCGCTGGCGATCGCCTCGTCATAGCCGTGGTGGCGGCCCGGGACCTTCGTGGTCACGACGATCTCGTCACGGTCGACGCCGCTGCGGCGCACCGCCTCGCCCACCTCGCTCTCGTTGCCGTAGTTCACGGCCGTGTCGAGCACGCGGTAGCCGCCCTCGATGCCCGCCTTGATCGCGGCGATGCCGTCGTCGCCGGTCAGCTTGTAGGTGCCGAGGCCGACCTCGGCGAAGGGCGTGCCGTCGTGCAGTGTGATCCGCGGGATGTCGAGTGCCATGACTCCGAGGGTAGCCACTCGCGCGGCCCAGGGATCACGGCTCGTCGAGCGACCGCAGGGAGCCGAGACGGGTCGAACGAGGCGGAGCGGAGTCGAGACCAAGGGCGTACGTTTGCACTATGCCCGCCCGCAGCGAGCCGCAGGAGCCGGAGGACCCGCGCATCACGGCGATGCGCTATCGCCTCGAGCGCGACGGCGTGATCGAGCCGGAGGAGCGCACGGCCGGTCCCCGCTGGTCCACGGCCGAGGAGCGCGCGGCGGTGGTCGAGTCGGCGATCCAGCAGGCGATCCGCCGCGGCGAGTTCGACGATCTGCCGGGCGCCGGCAAGCCGCTCGAGGGACTGGGCGAACGTCACGATCCGGACTGGTGGGTCCGCCGCAAGATCGAGCGCGAGCAGCTGAGCGGGCTCGGCCCGCCCGCCCTGGCCCTGCGCGTAGAGCACGCCGAGTTCGCCGAGCGGATCGACGCCCTCACGCACGAGCGTGAGGTGCGCGAGTACGTCGAGGACTTCAACCTGCGGGTGCGCGAGGCGCGCCTGCAGCTGCTCGGCGGCCCGCCGGTGGTCACGCCCGAGCACGACGTCGAGGCGGAGGTGGCCGCGTGGCGCGAGCGCCGCGAGGCCCGCGCCCGCGCCGCCGCCCGGGCCGCGGCGGCCCCGCAGCCGCGACCGCGCCGCTGGTGGCGCCGCGCGCGCTGACCTCAGGCGGGCACCGCCCGCTCGAGCGCCGCGGCCTCGGCGGCCACGATGTCCTGCAGCGCGCCGGTGGCCGCCGCGGCACCGGTCGCGATCGCGCTCCAGACCGCCCACATCGGCGCCGGCATCGACCGCTGCTGCGCGACGTCACCGGCCGCGTACACCCCGGGCACGCTCGAGCGCCCGAACGGGTCGACGAGCACGGCGCCCAGCTCGGAGCGCTCGACGCCGAGCCGCGCGGCGTGCGGGGCGGCCGGCTCGGTGGCCAGCTGCACGAGTGCCCCGCCGAAGCGCCGCGATCCGCCGCCCTCGAGCGCGAGGTCGATGCCCTCCGCGTCGCCGCGGGCCGACAGCACCGGCGCCGGCTCGATCTCGGTGCCCCGCAGCGCCAGGCGCCGCGCGGCGCCCTCGTCGAGCGCGCCGCCGCGCGGGAACGCCACGAGCGCCGAGGCGATGGGCGCCATGAGCGCGCTCATGTGCTCGAGGAACGGGCCGGGGCCGATGAGCGCCACCGACCGGCCGGCGAACTCGTGCCCGTGGCAGAACGGGCAGTGCGCGACCGACGAGCCGAACGCCGCCTCGATCCCGGGGATGTCCGGAAGCGTGTCGCGCATGCCCGTGGCCAGGATCACGCGCGACGCGACGTGATCGCCCTCGCCGGTCGACAGTCGGAAGCCGCCGGCCGCGCCGGTCACCTCGCCCACCTCGGCCGCCACGAACCTCACGCTGTCGTACCGCGCGAGCTCGGCGCGGGCGGCGGCGCGGAAGGCGGCGGGTGTCTGCCCGTCGTGGCCGATGAGGTTGTGCATCGCGTCGGCGCGGTCGTTGCGGTAGCGGCCGGCGTCGAGGACGACGACCGAGCGATGCATCCGCCCGAGGGTGAGGGCCGCCTGCAGCCCCGCGGGGCCGGCGCCGATGATCGCGACATCCGTGATGGTGTTCATGCGTCGAGGATCGGCCCGCGCGACCCACACCGCCAAGAAAGTTTGCCAAGATCGCAACATGACCGATCTCGACGACCAGGCCGTGGCCGATGCGGTGGGCCGGCGCCTGCGCACCATCCGCACGCAGCGGCGCATCACGCTCGCCGAGCTCGAGCAGCGCACGGGGGTGTCCATGAGCACGTGGTCGCGCCTGGAGAGCGGCCAGCGCCGGGCGACGATCGAGCTGCTGCTGCCGCTGGCCCGCGAGTACGGGGTCACCCTCGACGAGCTCGTCGGCGCGCCGGAGACGGGCGACCCGCGCGTGCACATCAAGCCGGTCGTGCGCCACGGCACCACCTACATCCCGCTCACCCGGCGCGCGGGCGGCCTGCAGGCGTTCAAGGTGATCTTCCCGCCGCGGCGCGAGCCGGTCGCGGAGCGGCTGATGACCCACGAGGGCTACGAGTGGCTGTACGTGCTCAGCGGCCGGCTGCGCCTGACCCTCGGGGAGCGGACCATCGTCATGGAGCCGGGCGAGGCGGCGGAGTTCGACACCCGCGTGCCCCACTCCCTCGGCGCGGACGGGCCCGGCGCCGTCGAGGTGATCTCGCTGTTCGGGCGCCAGGGCGAGCGCGCGCACCTTCGCGCCCGCAGCACGTGAGGGTCGCTAGGTGAGGCGCCCGTCGCCCGGGCGCGAGACCCGCAGCCACCGGAACCCGTAGGCCGGCAGCTCGAGGCTGACGTCGTGCTGCTCGCCCACGTCGACACGCTCGGCGCCGAGCAGGTCGACGAGCGAGACGCCCTCGGGTTCGCCCTCGAGCCGGAAGCGCACGGTGGCCGGAGAGTCGCCGAAGTTGTGCAGCGCGATCATCCGTCCCACGTCCGCGGTCAGGGAGTGCGCCATCACCGCGGGCGCATCCTGCTCGATGAGGTCGAACCGGCCCCAGCCGAGCTCGGGCGAGATGCGGTAGCGCGAGATCAGGTCGCGGAAGAAGTGCAGCAGCGATCCGCGGTCCTCGATCTGATCGGCCACGTTCACGTGCTCGGGGGCGTAGCCGTCGCTGGGCGGGCGCGAGGCCAGGCGCCGCCGGGGCGCACCGGAGAACCCGCCGCCCGGCTCGCCGGACCACTGCATGGGCGTGCGCACCGCCGCCCGCCCGCCGATCTCGGCGTTCTCGCCCATGCCGATCTCCTCGCCGTAGAAGAGCACGGGCGTGCCGGGCAGGGTGAACAGCAGGCTGTAGGCCATGCGGATCCGGCGCGGGTCGCCGTTGAGCATCGGCGGCAGCCGGCGCACGATGCCGCGGCCGTACACGCGCTGGCGCTCGTCGGGGGCGAGCGCCTCGAACACCTCCTGCCGCTCCTGCTCGCTGAGCTGGTCGAGCGTGAGCTCGTCGTGGTTGCGCAGGAAGTTGGCCCACTGCACCTCGACGGGCAGCTCCGGTCGGGCGGTGAGCGCCGAGATCAGCGGCGCGGGATCGCCGCGCACGAGCGACAGGTACAGGCGCTGCATCGCCACGAAGTCGAACTGCATCGACAGCTCCTGGCCGTCGTCGTTGGCGCCGAAGTACAGCACCTGCTGCTCGTACGGCAGGTTGACCTCGCCGAGCAGCATGGCCTCGCTCGAGCGCCGCTGCAGGAAGCGACGGATGTCGCGGAGGAAGTCGTGCGGGTTGGCCATCTCGGCGCCCTCCGGCACCTCGAGCAGGAACGGCACGGCGTCCACGCGGAACCCCGACACCCCCAGCTGCAGCCAGAAGCCGACGGTCTTGGCGATCTCGTCGCGCACCCGAGGGTTGGCGACGTTCAGATCGGGCTGGTGCTCGTAGAAGCTGTGCAGGTACCACTGGCCGGACTTCTCGTCCTTCGTCCACACCCCGTCGGCCTCGCCCGGGAACACGGTGTTCTGCTGGTTCTTCGGCGGCGGATCGTCGCGCCACACGTAGAAGTCGCGGTAGGGCGAGTCCACGCTCCGCTTCGCCTCGACGAACCACGGGTGGCGGTCGGAGGTGTGGTTGATCACGAGGTCGACGATCACCCGCATGCCGCGATCCTTCGCCGTGCGGACCACCTCGACGAAGTCGCCGTGGGTGCCGAGCCGGGGATCGACGCCGTAGAAGTCGGTGACGTCGTACCCGTCGTCCTTGCCCGGCGAGGGGTAGAACGGCATCAGCCACAGGCACGTCACCCCGATCTGCGCGAGGTAGTCGATGCGCGTGGCCAGGCCCTGCAGATCGCCCACCCCGTCGCCGTCGGAGTCGAGGAACTTCTTCACGTCGAGGCAGTAGATGACGGCGGACTTCCACCACAGATCGCTCGTGTCGGTGACCCTCATGTGCGCTCCCTCAGTCGCGGCAGGATCGCGGTCTCGGCTGCGGCCAGGAACCCGGACTGCTCCTGGCCGACGTGGTGCAGGTACACCCGATCGAAGCCGATGGCGGCGAGCTCGCCGACCCGCTCGGCCAGGTCGTCGGGGTCGTGCGCCACGATCACGGCGCCGCGCAGCGCCTCGTCATCGACCTGGCCCGCGGCCCCGTCGAACTCCTCCGGCTGCTCGATGTCCCACGTGCGCGGCGGGGTGATCACACCGTGCCGCCACTGGTCTCGGGCGATCGCCATCGCCTCCTCGTCGCTGTCGGCCCAGCTCACGTGCACCTGCAGCACGCACGGGCCCCGTCCGCCGGCGGATCGATAGGCGTCCACGACGCCGCGCAGCGCATCCGGCGCCTGCGCGACGGTGGCCAGGCCGTCGGCCCACGACGCCGCCCACCCGGCGGTCTCGGCGCTCACGGCGGCCGCGAGAAACGACGGGGCCACGCTGGGCAGGCTCCACAGGCGCGCCCGGTGCACGGTGACGTGGCCGTCGTGGCTGACCTCCTCTCCCGCGAGCAGCCGCCGCATCACGGCGGCGCTCTCGAGGAGCCGGGCGTTGCGCTCGTCCTTGGTCGGCCACGGGTCGCCGGTGACGTGCTCGTTCATGGCCTCGCCGCTGCCGAGGGCCGCCCAGAACCGCCCGGGGAACATCTCGGCCAGTGTGGCCGCCGCCTGCGCGACGATCACGGGGTGGTACCGCTGCCCCGGCGCCGTCACGACGCCGATCGGGAAGCGCGTGCGCGCGAGCGCGGCGCCGAGCCAGCTCCAGGCGAACCCCGACTCACCCTGCCGCGGGCTCCACGGCGCGAGGTGGTCGGAGCACATGGCGCCGTCGAACCCGGCCTCCTCGGCCCGGCAGACGTCGTCGAGCAGCGCGCTCGGGGGCAGCTGCTCGTGGGATGCGTGGAATCCGATGAACACCATCGGCCCGATGCTGCCGCGGCCGTGGGGAGCCCGGAACCCCCTTTCGCGCCGCGCGCGGATGCGCTAGCGCCGCCGCTCAGGCCAGGAGCCCGCGGTCGAGAAGGCTGCGCACGGTGTCCTCCACGGCCTCCGGGATGGGCCGGAGCGGGTGCCCGAGGAGCGCCTCGGCGCCCGACTGATCGAAACGCCGCGGGGTGGCGAGGAACGGCCGGTTGTCCCGCAGATCGCGCACCACGAGCGAGGCCAGGCGCAGCGCCGCACCTCGCAGCGACCGGGAGGGCAGGGCCGCGGTCGCCTCGGGCACGCGCTCGCGCACGATCCGGGCGATCTCGATGAGCGAGAGCGAGTCGCTGGCGACGATCGTGCGGCGCCCCGCGGCGACGGGGCTCGTCAGGGCGGCGACATGGGCCTCGGCGATGTCGCGCACGTCGACCCACGGCAGGTGCAGATCGGGCACCACGGGCATCGCCCCCGACAGCAGCCGGGCGAGCACGTCGACCGAGGTGCCCTTGTCGTCCGTCAGGAGCGGGCCGAGCACGGTGCCGGGGTTGATCACCGCCAGCCGGCCGCGCGCGTCGAGTCGGTCGGCGATCGACCAGGCCTCGCGCTCGGCGAGGGTCTTGGAGCGCGCGTACACCGTGACCTCGCGAGACGCCGTGTCGGTCCAGTCCTCGGGCCCGTAGGGGCGCCCCGCCACGCGGTGCCCCTGCTGGACGGCCGCGACCGACGACGTCACCACCACCCGCTCCGCACCGGCCCGCAGGGCGGTCGTGACCGCGCGCCGGGTGCCCTCCACGGCCGGCGCAATGAGGTCGTCGGCGTGAGCGGGGCGCTGGGTGAGGAACGGGGAGGCGACGTGCAGCACGAAGCGACACCCGTCGACCGCGCCCTCCCAGCCGTCGTCGCGCAGCAGGTCGAGCTCCACCAGCTCGACCCCCGAGGGGTCTTGCCCCGCGGCGCGGATGGCTTCGCGCACCTCGTCCGCGCGCGCCCGATCGCGCAGGCTGCCGCGCACGCGCCACCCGCGGCGCAGCGCCTCGGCCGCCACGTACCCGCCGATGTAGCCCGTGATGCCCGTCACCAGGATCGTGTCCGCCATGCGCCGTCCGATCGTCGTTCTCGCGGCCGAGCGGTCGCGCAGCCGGGTCCGTTGCGACCAGGATCGTGCCGATCCGACCGTCGTTGATGAACATCCGGTGAATGTCACAGAAAAGTAACGCCGAGGCTTGGCCCCGTTACTGATCCGTTATAGAGTCCTGCGTACGGAAGCCGTTTTGCTGTGGCGGTGACCGCATGTGATTGCAGGACACTCTTGGTGCAAGGGACAAGGGGCCGGTCGGATCCTCACCGACCGGCCCCTTCTGCGTCTTCCGGGGCGCTCACACCCCGCCGACGGATCCGCCGCCGCCCCCGCCGCCCACCGAGCCGCCGCCCGTGGAGCCGCCGGAGCTGCTCGCCGTGCTGCTCGACGCGGCGCTCGCGGTGAGGCTGCCCATCCCGCTCGAGAACGCCGCCGCGTTGAAGGCCCCCGAGCCGGCCCACCACGTGGGCGAGTCCGAGCCGTACATCACCGCCAGGCGCTCGGCCCAGTCCTTCTCCTGCCCGAACACCACGGCGAACGGCAGCAGCCGCTCGTAGAGCACGAGCATCTGCTGCGGCGACGTCGTGTCGACCGGGGCACGCTCGGCGCCCTCGGGCGACTGCAGCATGCGGATCCGGTCCTCCTCGGCCCAGCCGATGAACTCCTCGAGCCCCCTGAGGTGATCGCGCACCTCGGCGCCGGTGGCGTTCAGCGGTCGGCGCGTCACGAGGATGATCGTCACGAAGATCAGCGCGAAGCCCAGGGCGATCAGCGGCACCGTCGGGAACCACGTGACGAACTGGATCATCGCCACGATCCCGAACGCGAAGGTCGCCCCGCCGAGAATCAGCCCGAGCACGGCCGGGACGAGCACCACCCCCGCGGGCACGCGCCGCTTCCACTCCCGCGTGATCTGCGCGCCCGTACGCTCGATCAGCTTCTGCGCCGCACGGGCGAAGCGCGAGCTCGACTTGCCGAAGGTGAACGTCTTGCCGATCGGCAGATCCTTGCCGAACAGGCCCTTCAGCACCCGCAGCCCGTTCTCGTCGGCCCTGCCGGGATCGACCAGCTCGGCCGCGAGCTTCGGGCGCAGCAGGCCGCGCTCCTCGACGATGCGCAGCGAGCCGCCCACCGCCTGCTCGAGGATCTCGGCGGGGATCGCCCGGCCCGACTTGCCGAGCAGCACGGCGGCGGTGAGCGCGTCCACGCCGGCCGGCGGCTCGTACTCGGCGATGATCGTGGGCCGCCCGGGGTCATCGCGCAACCGGCGGCGGCGCACGACGCCCGCCCACGCGGCCGTGCCGACGGCGCCCACGGCGGCGGCCGACTGCGCCCAGCCCCACGGCGAGGCGAGGAACGACGCGTCGAAGCTCGTGAAGGTGCCCGGCTCGAACCCGATCGCCACCGTGACGCCCTCGTGCGGATCGAGCGCCACCGGCGCCGTCTCGAACGCCGCACCCGCACGCGGCATGTCGCAGCGGTCCTCGCTGCCGGCACCGCCCACGTAGCAGGCGGCGTCGCCGGTGAGCGCGTCGGCGAGCTCGGGATCCACCTCAATGCGCGCCGTGAACGATCCGACCGGCTGCGGTGCATCGGTGGTGAAGACGTCCCAGAAGAACTCGTCGACGCCGTTGTCCATGGCGCGCGCGACGTTGTCCACCCGGTAGGTGAACACGTAGGTCTGCGATCCCTCCGCGTACTCCCCCTCCGGCACCGCGGACGTCACGCGCAGCAGGCCGTCCTCGGTGTCGGTCTCGTACGGGCGGGGATCGCCGTCCTCGTCGGTGACCGAGATCACCTCGGGGTTCGTGGGCGCGCCGAGGTAGCCGGTCGGGATGCCGCGCACCATGCCGCGGTTCTGCGCGGGAGGGAAGTCCGCGACGAACGTCTCGGTCACCGTCGCGGTGCCCACGCCCTCGTCATCGCGCGAGAGCAGGTAGTCCACGTGCACGCTCGAGAAGGTGAAGTCCTCCACATCGGCGCGCACGATGCCGGGCGCCGCCGCGGCCGTTCCCGCCGGCTCGGCCGCCCCCGCCGGCAGCGCCAGGGACAGCGCGATCGCCGCCCCGAGCCCTATCCCGGCGCCGATCCTGCGAAACACTCCCCCGATGCGGCTCACGCCGACACGATACCGGCGCGGGGTTTCCGGGCGTCGCGATCTCGATACAGTTGAATACATGGTCGATCGCAGGCTCGCCGTGGAGGCGTGGGAGAACCTCTTCCGCGCGCAGCACGAGATCTTCGAGCGCATCTCGGGCGACTTCGACGACACGGACCTCAGCCAGCCGGAGTACGACGTGCTGCTCACGGTGACGCGTGCCCCGCGTCACACCGCGCGGCTGCGCGACGTCACGGCCAATATGCTCATCAGCCAGCCGAGCGTGTCGCGCCTGGTGGACCGGATGGTCTCGCGCGGCCTGCTCACCAAGTGCGCCGATCCCGAGGACGGCCGCGGCTCGCTCGTGACCGCCACGGAGGCCGGCAAGCGCGCCTTCCGCGCGATCGCGGCCCAGCACGGCAAGCACATCGTCGAGCGGATGCAGGCGCTCGACGACGACGAGCTCGCGACGCTCAAGGCGCTCACGCAGAAGCTCCGCGACGCGCTCTGACCGCGTGGGCGCGCCGACGCGACGCGGCCCGAGCCGAGGGGATCCGTCCGAGGCGAGGGCGATCCGGCACATCCGGTCGATTCCCGCGCGATCTCCCTCGGCTCGGGCAGGGCGCCACAGACCCCCGGAAACGACGAAGGCCCGGTTCCGAAGAACCAGGCCTTGTCTACTGTCTCAACACAGTGTGCGCCCGAAGGGACTCGAACCCCTAACCTTCTGATCCGTAGTCAGATGCTCTATCCATTGAGCTACGGGCGCAGTTTCCGCTGCCGAAGCAACCTGTCCATCGTACATCACGCTTCGCGGAGATGTGAAATCAGGCCGGCTCCGCGCTCTTCGCCGCGGCCTTGGCGGCCTTGCGGCGGGCACGGGTGTCGGCCGCGAGCCGCTGCAGGTCGACCAGGCGCAGCGCCTGCATGCGCGCGTCGCGCATGCGCTCGTAATCCGGGTCCTCGTCGGGGCGCATCGCCTCGATCGTGAGCCGGCGATCCAGGTTGAGCTCCACGTCGTGCCAGGCGGCATCGCGCGCGGCGGCCACGAGCGCCCGCAGCTCGCGCGCGTCGGCGGCCTTCTCGCGCAGCTGCTTGGCGACGCCCTCGGACTGCTTGGCGCGGCGGCGGAGGTTGCGCACGTCGCGGTCACGGTAGTCGTGCGTGCCGTGCGGCTGCGAGTGGCGGCCCCAGGCGCGCTTGCGGGCGGCCATGGCGGCCTCGGCCGATTGCTCGGCCTCGTCGGCCAGCCGCTCGAGCGCCTCGCGGGCGGCCGGGGTGAACAGGTCGGGGTCGAAGTTCGAGCCGGCCGCGATCGTGCTGACGAGGATCCGGTTCTTCACCTGCAGGCGCGCCGCGGCCAGGGCGATCGCCACGCCCTCTCCGATGGCATCGGCATTGCGTCCCACGGGCCCCTCCGTTCCGCTCTCCAGGGTAGACGAGAGCCCCCTTCCGCCCGCCGGGCGGCAAGGGGGCTCTGCGTCGGGGGTCAGACCGCGGCCTCGACCGAGGCCGGCACCGCCTCGACGCGCACCGGCTCGCGCTCGGGGAGGATGATCGGGTGCGCGCCGGCCATCTTCTCGATGACCCGCACCACCTGGCACGAGTAGCCGAACTCGTTGTCGTACCAGACGTAGAGCACGACGCTCTCGTCGCCGTTCGCGATCGTGGCGAGGCCGTCGACGATGCCCGCCCGGTTGTTGCCGACGAAGTCGGTGGAGACGACCTCGGGCGATTCGATGTAGTCGATCTGCTGGCGCAGCGGCGAGGTCAGCGAGGTCTGGCGCAGGTAGGCGTTGATCTCGTCCTTGGTCACGGCGCGGCGCAGCGTCAGGTTGAGGATCGCCAGCGAGACGTCGGGCGTGGGCACGCGGATCGCCGATCCCGTGAGCCTGCCCTTCAGCTGGGGCAGCGCCTTGGCCACGGCCTTGGCGGCGCCGGTCTCGGTGATGACCATGTTGAGGGTGGCGGCGCGGCCGCGGCGATCGCCCTTGTGGAAGTTGTCGATGAGGTTCTGATCGTTGGTGAACGAGTGCACCGTCTCGACGTGCCCGCGGTCGACGCCGTACGCCTCGTCGAGGGCGGCCAGGACGGGGGTGATCGCGTTCGTCGTGCACGAGGCGGCCGAGAGGATCGTGTCGCCGGGCTCGATCTCGTCGCTGTTGATGCCGTAGACGATGTTCTTGATGTCGCCCTTGCCCGGCGCGGTGAGCAGCACGCGCGCGACGCCCTTCGAGCGCAGATGCTGGCCCAGCCCCTCCTCGTCGCGCCAGCGGCCGGTGTTGTCCACGACGATCGCGTCGTCGATGCCGTACTGCGTGTAGTCGATCGACGCGGGGTCGTCCGAGTAGATCACCTGGATGAGGGTGCCGTTGGCGAGAATCGTCTGCGACTCCTCGTCGACCTCGATCGATCCCTGGAACGAGCCGTGCACCGAGTCGCGGCGCAGCAGGCTCGCGCGCTTCTTGAGGTCGCTGTCGCCGCCCTTGCGCACGACGATCGCGCGCAGCCGCAGGCCCGAGCCCTTGCCCGCGTGGGCGATGAGGATGCGCGCGACGAGGCGGCCGATGCGCCCGAAGCCGTAGAGCACCACGTCGGTGGGCTTCGGCGCCTCGGCGCCGACGACCTCGGCCAGCTCCGACCGCAGGAAGTCGGCGAGCGCGTCGCCCTCGTACGAGCCGCCCTGCTCGTCGAAGCGCGAGACCAGGCGGGCGATGTCGATGGACGCCGATCCGAGGCTCAGGCTCTCGAGCGTCTCGAGCACCGCGAGGGTCTTGGCCGGGTTGAGCACCTCGTCGCTCGTGAGGCGGGCGAACCGGTGGGCCTTGAGGATGTCGATCGGCGAGCTGTTGATGAGACGGCGGCCGTGGATCGAGGGGACGATGCCGTGCTCGCGATACAGGCGTCCGATGAGGGGGATCATCCGCTCCGCGAGTTCCTCGCGGGCGACCCACTGCGCCTGCTGCTCTTCGTACTGGCTCACGACTCTCCTTCAGTCAGCGCGATCTGCCTTTCCATCGTAGGAAGGCCGCGCGACGACTTATCGGGAGCGAGGCGCGCAAGAATCGACGATCTTTCGGATCCGACAAGGCGGGGCGGCGCGGAAAACGAGCCGCGCGCATGGCTAGGGTGCCCGGGGAGCCACACCGTAGGCTAGTGAGGTATCCCGGTCGACAGTCGGGAGCCGTCCTGAGGGGGATCCGCATATGCTCCACGTGCCCACCTGGCCTGTGATCTCGGCACGCATCGACGCCGACGGCAGCGGCGTGCTCACGATGAACGGCACGGAGCACCCCATCGACACCACCTCCGCCGAGAACGCCCGCCGCGAGGTCGTGCGGTTCTGCGCCGACACCGCCCAGAAGCTGCAGCGACCCGTGCGCGTGACGGTCGAGGAGCCGGACTCCACCTGGCCGCTGATCGTCCACCCCGACGGCAAGGTCGACGCCGTGGACGAGACGGACGACGCGGACTTCCCCGACGACGACACGAATGAGGCCACGCCCGTGATCGAGGCCGTACCCGGCATGACCGCCCCCGCCGACGACGCCGAGCCCGCCGGACCCCGCCGCACGAGCCACGTGCCCGTCGTCGCCGACGACGCGTCCGCCGAGGCCCCGGCCGCCACGCCCGAGGACATCGAGCCGATCCGCACCCCGGCCGCCGATCCCGCCCCCGAGCCGGCCGCGGCGCCGACCCCGATGCCGATGCCCCTGCCGACGCAGACTCCCCCGGTCGCGATGCCCGCCGCCCGCCAGATCTCGCCGCAGTCGCGCCGCTCGTTCATCGCGCCCGAGCGCCTCGAGGAGCCGGCCACGCGCGGCTTCCGCGGCGCGCTGAGCCGCATGGGCGTGAAGGTGTCGCCCGGCGCGGCCGAGCGGGCCGAGCGCGAGGATCAGGCCGCGGTCTCGCAGCACTTCCCCGGCCCGCGCACGATCGCCGTCGTCAACGGCAAGGGCGGCGCGAACAAGACGCCCACGACGATCCTGACCTCGGCCGTCTTCGCCCGCTACGGCGGCGCGGGCGTGCTCGCCTGGGACAACAACCAGACCCGCGGCACGCTGGGCTGGCGCACCGAGCAGGGCCCGCACGACGCGACCCTGCACGATCTGCTGCCCGAGACCGAGCGCCTGCTGTCGACCAACGCGCAGTCGTCCGAGCTCGCCCGCTACGTGCACCACCAGACCCGCGACAAGTACGACGTGCTCCGCTCGCAGCCGATGGTTCTCGCCAGCCAGCAGCGTGTCTCGTCGGACGACGTCGACCGGATCCACGCCGTCGCCGCCAAGTACTACCGGATCATCGTGATGGACTCGGGCAACGACGAGTCCGATCCGATGTGGCTGCGGATGATCGACCACACCGATCAGCTCGTCGTCGCGACCTCGTCGCGCGCCGAGCACGCCGAGGCCGGTGCGCTGCTGCTCGAGGCCCTCGCCGAGCGCGACGAGCGCTCCGCGGCGCTCGCGAGCAACGCGGTCACGGTCGTGAGCCAGTCGGACGAGAAGGCCACGGCGGCCGAGATCCGCCGGATCGAGGACGGCTACCGCGACCTGGTGCGCGAGGTCGTGCGCATCCCCTACGACCCGGCCATGGGCGCCGCGCAGCTGCACTACCGGGCGCTGCGGCCCGAGACCCAGCGCGCCTGGCTCGCCGCGACGGCCGCGATCGCCCGCGGCCTCGCGAAGTAAGCATCCACACCAGAGGGGCCGGACACCACACGGTGCCCGGCCCCTGGTCGTCGCGACTCAGCCGGCGACCTCGAAGAGGGTCTTTGCGAGCTCGGCGTTCTCGGCCTGACGCGCGGCGTTGTCCGGGTTCGTGCTCGGCGTGAGGCCGAGTGCCGGCCAGTTCGCCACGTCGAGCGCCCACGCCACCGCGGAGACGTGGTTGTACGGCTCGTCCGGCCCGCCGTAGAGGCTGCTCTCGCTGTAGCCCGGGGCGCCGCCGAGGTTGCTCACCAGGCCGTCCTGGTCGGTCGCGGGTGGGTTCTTCACGAACTGCGCGCTCCAGTACATGTACTCGTTCACGGTCGCCCACTGGTTCGGCGTGATCACGACCTTGAACGCCCCGGGCTTGCCCGAGACGGTGAACCAGTCGAGCGGCAGCTCCTCGAACCCGGGCACGGGGTTGTTCATCGCAAAGCGCAGGTGTGTCTTGAGCGCCTCCTCCGCCTGCGCGCGGTTCGTGATCGTCGTGACATCGAACAGCTCGGGACGGTACGTGACGCCCTCGTTGAGCAGGCGCTCCAGCGAGGTGGCGACCATGTCGAGCATCGTGCGCTGGATGTCCTTCACCTTCAGACCGAGGCTCTCGAGGTGCGCCGGGTAGCCGTCGTCCTGCGACAGCACCGCGGAGGCGAGCAGCTGCCAGTCCGCGAGCCGCTCCGGGTTGTTGCGCCCGTTCGTGATGCCCTCCGCGTCGGCGAACTCGCCGTCGGCGACCTTCTGCCGGGTCGGGTAGTACATCCACTCGTGCGCCTCGCTCGCGATGTCCTGCTCGATCATCGGCGCGCTCGAGAACGTGGCGAAGACGTCGTCGCCGGTCAGCGGATCGTTCTCGTAGCCGCCGTCCGTCTCGGTGATCCCGAGCGCGCCGATCTCCGCGAGCGACGGGTAATAGTCGGAGCTGTTGCCGCTCGCCGCAACCACAGCCGTGAGCGCCCCGCCGCCGCTCATGCCGGTGATGATCACGCGCTCGGGGTGGCCCGGCAGGCTGCCGTAGACCTGGTTGTGCGCGAGGAAGCGCAGGGCCGCCTTGGTGTCGGTCATCGTGGCCGGCGAGTGGCCCTGGTAGACGCCGTCGACGGGAGCGTCCGCGCGGCTGCGCGCGCCGTACGACACGATGATCGTGCCGCGATCGAGCAGCTCCGCGTAGGCGTCGGGGCCCTGCGTGGTGTTGTACGTGAGGTTGCCGGTCTCGTACGCGCCACCGTCGACGAGCGTGCCGCGGAACGGGTTCTGGGTCCAGCCGCTGTTGTTCGTGCGGAAATATGTCGGGCTGTCGTCGCGGACGTTCTCGGGCACGTAGATGCTGATCTTCTGCGCCGGGCTGTTGGGATCGGCGGCGTAGTAGCCCCAGTAGTGCGTCACGGTGAACGGCTCGCCGTCGAGCGTGACTGTGAGGGTGCGGGATCCCGTGTCGGTGGACGAGGTCACGGTGCCGTTGGGCGCCTCGGTGATCGATCCGCCCGCGTACGTCGTGACGTCCCACCACCCCGTCTGCGGCTCCACCTCAACGGGGTCAGAAGGGCCGGCCTCGGCGAGGAGGTCGTCCATCCAGGCGAAGGCCTCCGCCGTGCTGACGTTCTCGGTGTGCCCGAGGTTGGCGACGAGCGCGGAGTTGACATCCTCGATCGCACCGGCCTTCTTCAGCCGCTGCAGGTTGGCGAAGAGCGTCGCCTGCGGCGCGAGCGACATGCCGTCGTCGTGCAGACCGATGCGCACGTACCAGTAGTCGGCCGGATCCGCCCCGGTGTCGTCGATCCCGCGGGCCACATCGGCCAGGTAGAAGCTCGGCGACGCCATCTTGATCTGCCGCTCGATGAGCTGCCCCCGCTCCGAGGCGACGAAGTCGGCGTATGCCTCGCGCACATCTTCGCAGAGCACGACCCTCTCACCCCCGTCGGCGGCCGCGGCGGTCGTCCCGGAACCAGCGAGCGCGATCGCGGCAAAAGCGGCGATCGCGGTTCTCGTCCTGCGCATGTGTTACTCCCCATCGAGTAGAACCAGCGGTGGATCCCTCCCCGCCGTCACGCTAGGGGACCGCGCGCTCGCCGCGCCAGCCTCTTCCCCAACGCGAAAGCCCCCTCGCGAGGAGGGGGCTTCACATAGCGGAGACGGAGGGACCCCGTCGCGCGCATCCGTGCGCGCTCCTCCTCAAATCCCGCTGAGTTCCCGAAGACGCGAGAAGGGCCCCCATCCCGGGGGCCCTTCTCGTGTGGCGGAGACGGAGGGATTTGAACCCCGCGTCCATGCCTTCAGTCGCTGGTGGTCAAGGGCTCTCCGTGGATTCGCCGGGGTTCACGGGCGCGTTCGCGTTGGTTCATGGATGCTCACGAGCGTTCGAATGTTCGCATTTTCTTCGCATGCGCCCCTCGCCTTCGGCACCTCGAACAAGGCCGTGTTGCAACCCCACGGATACCATCACAGAGTGACCACGGACGCGCACGGCAACCTGGACGACTCGGCCCCTCAACCCAACGACGTCAGCTCAGACGATCTCGTCAACGTCGATGACGTCCTGGACGTCGACGAGTCCGAGGCTGCTGCTCGGAACACTGCACCGCTAACTTATTTCGGCACGGAGTTCGACGTGCATGGGCTGGTGCGCAGGTTCAACGCCGAAGCGATCATCGTTCCGGCCTTCGATCCGCAGGTGGAGCTGCCTGATCCCAAAGCGCAAGGCTTCCAGCGACGACGCGTCTGGAGCCGGAACCAGATGGACCGGTTCATCGAGTCATTGCTGCTGGGGTTCCCGGTACCAGGCATCTTCCTCGTAGAGCAGCCCGGGAAAAAGTACCTTGTGCTGGACGGCCAGCAGCGACTGACGACGCTCGCAGCCTTCTTTGGTGACAGGTTCAAGCTTGCGAACGTGGAGGACAAGTTCAAGGGTCTGACATACTCCGGGCTCACAGACGAGCAGCGGCGCGCGCTCGACGACACATTCATCCAGGCCGTGATCATCCGCTCGCCCGCTTCCGTCGACGAGTACGAGAGCGTTTATCAGATCTTCGAGCGGCTGAACTCGGGCGGTACAAACCTGCAGCCTCACGAGATTCGTGTGGCGCTGTACGGCGGGACTACCGTGGACGCCATCCGCGAGCTAAACAACGGCAGCGATTGGCGCGCGCTGTATGGTGCTAAGAACGCGAGACTCAAAGACCAGGAGCTAATCCTCCGCGTACTCGCTCTCAGCGAATCCTCGGACGAGTACTCGGCGCCGCTGAAGAGCTTCCTCAACGACTTCCTCGGCAACCATCGCAAGGGAGAGGGGATCGATCTCGTTGCGTTGAAGCAACGGTTCAGGTCAAGCGCCCAGGTCCTCAATAAGGCGCTCGGACGGCGCGCCTTCCGTCTTGGCACTCAGGTGAATGCGGCAATCCTCGACTCGGTGTTCGTTGGCGTCATGGCGAGACTCGGAGGATCGGACTGGGAGGCTATCGACACGAGCTCCTGGCTCGAAGCGTATGAGTCGTTGATCGCTGACGAGGAGTACCTCCAAGCGGTCACCAAGGCGACCGCGAACGAAGAGTCGGTCTCGACACGGGGCCGCGTCCGTTTGAGTGGTGGTCTTTCGCTTCGTTGCGATGATCAGCTGTCGTTAGTTTAGGCGGCGGTGATCTCGGGGAGTATCACCGCCTCGTCGATGGTGGGGGTGGTCGCGGTGAGCTCGGTCATGGAGGCTTCGGAGAAGTAGCGGCGGTCGGCGGCTTCCCATTCGTCGTGTTGCTCGACGAGGACGGAGCCGGCCAGGCGGAGCAGGGCGGCGTTGTTCGGGAACACGCCAACGACGTCGGTGCGGCGCTTGATCTCCCGATTGAGGCGTTCCAGCGGGTTCGTGGACCAGATCTGTCGCCAATGCCGGGCGGGGAACGCTTTGAACGCGAGGATGTCGTCACGGGCGTCGGTGAGCATCACGGCGGTCTTGGGGTGGACGCGCTCGATCATGCGCACGACTTCGTCGAACTGGGCATCGATGTGCTCGGCGTCGGGTTGGGCGAAGATCGTGCGGATCACGCTGGCGACCATCTCCTGCCGGCCCTTCGGGAGGGCGGTCAGGACGTTGCGCATGAAGTGGACGCGGCAGCGCTGCCAGGCGGCGCCCTGCAACACGGTCGCTGCGGCCTTCTTCAGTCCGGCGTGGGCGTCGGAGATCACCAGCTTCACCCCGCCCAGACCTCGTGTCTTCAACGAGCGCAGGAACTGCTTCCAGAACTCCTCGGTCTCGCTGTCTCCGACATCGAAGCCCAGCACGACCCGCCGCCCGTCAGCGGCGACGCCGATCGCGACGACGACCGCCTGGGACACGACACGGTGGTCGATGCGGACCTTGCAGTAGGTCGCGTCGAGGAACACGTAGGGGTAGGCGATGTCAGACAGCGAGCGGTCGCGGAACGATGCGACCTCGGCGTCGAGCCCTTGGCAGATGCGGGACACCTCGGACTTCGAGATGCCAGTGTCAGCGCCGAGCGCTTTGACGAGGTCATCGACCTTCCGGGTTGAGACGCCGTGGAGGTAGGCCTCCATCACGACCGCGAACAAGGCTTGGTCGACCCGGCGGCGCCGCTCCAGCAGCGACGGGAAGAACGACCCCTGCCGCAACTTCGGGATCCGCAACTCCAGATCCCCAGCCGTGGTCGACAGCACCCGCGGCCGGGAACCGTTGCGGGTAGTCGTGCGCTCGCTCGTGCGCTCGTAGGGGGCGGCGCCGATGAATGCGGCTGTCTCCGCGTCGATCAGCTCCTGGTAGAGCCGCTCGGTCGCGGCTCGGATGCGGTCGGTGGTGCCGGTGAGCTTCAGTTCCCCGAGCAGCTCGAGGAGGGCAGACTGGTCAAGAGCCATCGTGCGGTGTCGTCTTTCTGTGTGAGTTCTTGGTCGTTCTCACTGACCATCGCACGATGGCTCACCCCGTCGCGGTCACGACGCCGCGGGCCCGAAAGACCACCACCCCGCGGGACTCCAGGCGACACGGCTCCGGCTGGCGCGAGAGAAGTTCGCCGGGCTATGAGCGGTGGGCGATACGTCGATCATCGCGCCGAGGTTCTGAAGCGGCTCGTGGAAATCGACGAAGTCGTGAGGCGCGCTAACGACCAAAGCGATCTCATCGACCAGGCGTACCTGATGCAGCTCGCGGTGATCAAGCTGAGCGGACACGTCGAGTACTGCGTTGGGCGCATGATCGCGGGCTATCTCGAGGAGCACTCGAGCCATCGTGTGCTGGCTTTCTCAAAGCGGCAGGCCGAACGGATCACGAACCTGAATCCCGCGAAGCTAGAGCAGCTGGTCGGCGGGTTCGATCCAGACTGGCAGAGGGCTCTCACAGACTTCCTCAACACCGACGAAAACCGTCAATCACTCGGCAACCTCATCGGTGCACGCCACAAGCTGGCCCATGGTGGGGCGACTCGCGCCACGGCGCCGATCCTCGCGGAGTATCGCAAAGTCGCGAATGCAACGGTCAACCTACTCTTCGACCTGTTCCTACCGGTGAACTCCTAGTATCGACGGCTGCGCCGCTGGTGGATCTCGGCCGCCTTCGACGCGACGACCTGCCAGCGGTCGGGGTCGGAGTTCCAGGTCATAGTGTGATCTGACGCAAACGTCTCGAGCTGGACGAGGTCTGGACGGAGCGTCGCGAGGCGACGCGCAACCGCGTGCGGAACCGACGAGTCCTCCAACCCGTGAAGGATGACCAGTGGAATAGCGAGTTCCTCGGCTCGGGCCACCCCGCTGATGCTCCGCGGCGGAACAGCGACCTCGATCCCGACCAGCCGAGCGAGGAGTCGGTTCTGCAGCCAAGGGCGTGCGAACACGCCGAACCAGGACGGCAGCCCGGCGCGGCGACAGTTCGCGGCGACCGTCGCCGCCCAGTCGAGCACAGGTGAGTCAAGAATCAGTCTCTCGATGACGTCGCCGAACTCTTCGTCCACGGCAAGTTGGAGCGCGATTGCGGCACCCATAGACCATCCGAACAGCACGACGCGACGAGCGCCGTGGGAGAGCGCGAACCTAACGGCGGCCCGGACGTCATCGGTTTCCGTCGCGCCGAGTGTCGACCGGCCAGAGCCCACGCGGGGCCCTTCACCGTCGTTGCGGTATGAGACGACCAGTGACGTCAGCCCAACATCGGCGGCGACCAGGACGCCGCGCAACGTGCCGGCGCGCGGGCTTCCCAGCCCGTGAATGTGGATCGCCCAGCGATCGCTCGGGCCGTTGGACGGGTGAATGAGCCACGCGGGGGCCGAACCCGCGGGCGTCTCCACGACGACATCCAGAGCATCCAGCCCAGCGTCGGCGGGATCGCGATAGAAGATGCCGCTCCAGGACGCCCGCACACCCGGGCGCAGCTTGGTGTCCGACGTCATCCCAACCACAGCACGAGTCACCGTCGTGGACCGTTCGTCAACGATGGCACCAAGCCGCACCCAGCCCCCGTCCTCGAGCCAGAGGTTGTAGAGACCGGGCGCCTGAGTGCGCGGGGTGCGGTTGAGCACCACCGCAACCTGCCCGCGGTGTCGAATCACGTCGTGCACCATGAGGTCATACACGCGCCCGCCGGGCAGTGCCGTCAGACGTCGCGCGATCACGAAGCCCACCCCGGCTGCGGCAGCCGAGGCGGCCCCAAGAGCCGCGGCGATGATCGCTAGCGTCCTCAACGCACCTCCTTCGGAATATCTGCGCGCGGCAAACCCCCCGCGTCCCCCGCCATCAGGTGCGCCTCCGCGCTCTCCACAGCCACTCGCTCAGCATCGCTCAACGTGAAGGTGACGCGCGGATCGATGACGGCATCCCGAACTTCGACGATCTGACGATGCAGCCGCGTCTCGTCGTCTTCACGATGGAACGACGGCTCAAGCTGACTCAAGCCTGGTCGCACGTCGATCGCTCGCTCCCAGGTCGGCGTGACCTGGGCGAGGAGCGCACGAGTCTTCTCGCCACGGGATCGGGCACGCGCCCAGCGCAACGCGGGCTGAGCACCGAGCCCGAGGCAGAGGAACAGGAACGTCGCCAGGAAGAGCGGATCGTAGGCGGCGCTGAGCCCGTCCATGAGCGTCAGGTTCCCGATGATGTGCGCGAGATCCATGGCGATGACCACAAGGGAGAGAGTGACGCCGGTGAGGCTCCCCACCAGCACCGAGACCGCTGGCAGGCGCTCCGCGCCGCGACTTCGCCCGATCTGACGAGACGCGGCAGCCGCCATGGCGGTCAGCACGACGCCGTCGTAGGTGAACTGGATGATCGAGTACGTCGCGGCGGCCGGCTGCGCCCCGAGGTCCAGCATGAACGTCGTCGTTGTCTCACCCCGGTCGATGAACGCGAAGGCTGTGACGGCGCCGACGACTGCGCCCGCCAGCACTGGAAGGCCGAGTGCAATCTGGGCGACTCGCGACTGGTACTGCATCGCCTTCGCCACTCCGCGCCCAAGGAAGAAGACGCCCACCATCAATGTGAGGTCGGCAAGCAGCGTGACGATGTTCGTGCCACCGAGCACCGCGTCGGCCCACCGGTAGGTGGTGTCGACATTGAACGTCATTGCGACCGCGATCGTCACCGCGGAGTACATGATGCTGCGATCCGCTCGGCCCCGCCGCAGGATGAGCAGGCTCGCAACGAGCAGCCACATCAGGGCGGAGGCCGCGATCGGGATCACCCGAAGATCTCCAGATAGCGAGAGTGGTGGAGAGCCGAACCACGGATCGCACCAGCGAGATGATCCGCGAGCGCCTCCGCCACGATCTCGTCGTCCGTCACGAGGTCCTGGCGGCGGAGCAGACGCTGGCGAGCGGATTCAGGAATGTCGGGCAGCAGCAAATCGGGCGTGGTCGCCTCGTCGCGTTGGTCGTGCTCGAGCATGATGTGCGCGAGCTCGTGGAGCACGAACTGCTGCCGATGCAACGCCGACTCACTTCGCGCGTGAAGGACGAGATCCTCCGTGTCCGTCATCAACCACAACGCGCAGATGCCGTCCTGGTCGCTCAGGTTCGTGAGCTCGACGATCCGAATCGGGCGCTGTCTGCGTCGCTGCAACGCGCCGACGAGATCGTCGAAGGAGAAGACCTCGCCGAGCCCGAGTTCCGCCATGGCCGTCGACACGGTCGCTTCGATGTTCACGGTTCCATTTCCCTCCGTACCATCCGACCCGTCGCGGCGCACGCATGCGGCGGGCCAGCCGCTATCTGTTCGCCACTTCCTTGTCGAGGAATCGGCTGATCGCCTCAAGCGCCTCCGGGGAGATGTCGCCGAGAGTTCGCGCCGCATACGACTTCACCTTCGCTGCCCGCATCGATCGGACGAGGTCAAGCTGCGCCCTGACCTTTGCCGGCATCGGCGCGTCGCCCCCCTCGGCAATGAACGAAGCGTCGACGTCGAAGAACTCAGCAAGCACTTCGAAGAGCGGGCGGTCTTGCACGTACCGGTGCCCATTGACCATGTACGTCCACCGAGACCGGGACAGGTTGACGCCCCGATCGCGCGCGAACGCGGCGATCTGGGAGTAGGTCGGCTCCGATCCCGTCTCGGCAATGGCGACGTCGAGCAGCAGTCGCAACCGCCTCGCCAGGTCCTCCGCCGCTGCTTTGCTTTCATCCTCTGTCATGTTCCCCTGACCATCCTCCGCCTTCGGGTAAGGCTCGGTCACAACCGTTGAGCACGCCCAACGTCCCCCACGTGAATGCTCACGCTACGTGTTGGGCATGCTCAACTCAACCGTTGCGCGGACCCGGCTCGAGTGCAAGGCTGAGTCGCGCCCACGTTTGAGCATGCTCAACGCGAGCGGTGGATGGACGACATCGCCGAGAGGGGTCGACATGCCAGACGACCGCATGCCAGACCAACGCGGCCAAGATCACGCGAACCGGCTAGAACTCGCCCAGCACCTGCTCCAGTCGCATCACCATCTCGGTGACCTGGGCGTCATCCACGATGTACCGCACGCGCTGTCCGCGCGTCGCGACGTCACGCGGCGGATCCGCGATGATCAAGCCCGCGTCGAGCAGCCTCTCGAGCCCGTTGTAAACGGTCAGTGCTGGAATCTCGAGCGCGTCGGCGATCTCGCCCCTGGTCTGGCCAGGGTTCTTCCGCAGATGACCAATGATGGTCGCCTGCATCATGTTCCCGAGAGCCTTGATCGGATCCTCCGCGTAATCACTGTTCGCGGGGCGGGTGTAACGGGGCACCGCCCCAGTCTGACGCAGGCGAGATTCACTCGTCCATCGAACGGAAGCGAAAAGTGCTTCCCCTTCGCGAGTGTAGTGTTATATGCTTCACTCATGTCAAGGCCAGGAGGACCCGAGGGAAGCGGTGGAGGCAACTGATGTCACACCCCCGAACTCCCGCGCGCCGAGGCCTCGTCTGGGCCATCGTCGGCGGCATCATCGTCGTCGCAGCCGTCGGAACGATCATCCTTTCGGCCGTCACAGCACAGGCGCCAACCGCCGACCCCTCTCCGAGCGGCGGCCCCGGCGAGACGTCCGCCCCGCCCGCGACGGCGCCTCCCACCGGCGATTACGTCGACGAGAGCGCGTCCGAGAAGGGCTGGGCACCCGAGCCGATCACGACCGAACCTGAGACCTACGTACGCGCGGCACTGGCGGCGGCGGCCACATTCGACACCCGGCTGAGCACCCGACCGGAGTGGCTGGCATACCTCGACACATGGTTCACGCCCGATACCCGCTACACATCCGAGGAGGACCGCGAAGAAGATATGCACGCCTCGCAGCTCGAACTGCGCCAGGGCGTCGTGCTCCCCGAGGACGAGTGGAACTCGCTCGCGAACGAGGAAGGGCGGGTGACAGCCGAGGTGCCGGGCGAGATCACCTACGACGACGTTCCGGAAGACGCATCCGGTGACATGCGCATCGGCACCGCCGACGTGGTGCTGACCTTCACCCGGTCCGACGGTTCCGGGAGCGAGACATCGTACGACGAGACCGTGCGCGTGAGCGTCCAGGTGCTGTGCGGCGCGGGCTCGATCCCGACGCGCGAGAGCGCGCAGCAGCCCGGCGACTGCAAGGTCGTCCGCTACTTCTCAGGATCATTGGAGCCCTGACATGGGCGCCCCGGTCGCTGCCGCTGCAGCCCTCGCGAACACGAGGACCGGGCGCAAGATCGTGACAGGGGCGATTCTCCTTCTCGCGCTTTTCGCAGCACTGCTGGCCACACCGCTCATCGCCGTTCCGTTCGCGGTCGCGGGACAGTCGGTTGCCACGACTGTCGAGCGTCGGCCGGCACTCATCACCAACAGCGAGTGGGCATACCCGCTCGCCGGCGGCTACTTCAAAGGACGAGGCTTCGGTTTCAACCCGGTGATCGGATGCAGCTACTGCTCGATCGACCACCAGGGTTACGACATGGCCCAGAGCTGCGGCGCGACGGTGTACGCGGCCGGCCCCGGCGAAGTGATCACCGCCGGTTCGTATCAGGGGTACGGGAACGCCGTCCGCATCGACCACGGCGGCGGGCTCGTGACGCTCTACGGCCACATGCAGTGGGGTTCCCTCCGCGCGTCAGTTGGCGCGACCGTCGCGGCCGGCGCCCCGATCGGGTCGGAAGGCAACACCGGACGCTCGTTCGGCTGCCACCTGCATTTCGAGGTGCAGCGAGACGGAGCCGCCATCGATCCGCAACCGTTCATGGCCGCACTCGGCCTTCAGCTCAAGTGATCAATCGAGGGAGCTAGTCATGCGAGTCACACTCTCCACCCCGGCCGACGTCGACGTCCCCGACATCGAGCCCGATTTCTCGGCGCCCTTCTTCCAGGGCTTCCAGGTCGTCGCGTCCTACATCCTTGCCGGGGCGATGATCGTCGTCCTCATCATGCTGATCATCGCGGGCGCCGCGCTCGCGTTCCGTGGCCTCGCATCGGACCGCGTGCGCACGTGGGCGGGCGAGAACATCCTGTGGATCTTCATCGCCGCCGCCGTGCTGGGCGCTGCAAGCGGCCTGTTCCAGTGGTTCGTCAACTTCGACTTCGGGTTCTGATGTCTCGGCTGCGTGCTGTGCTTATTGGGGCGGCGGTGGGAGCCGGCCTCGCCTTCGCCGCGCTCGCGCCAGCCAACGCAGCCGCGGCATCCGTCGAGGCGGCGCCCACGGCAGCCAACGCGGCCCCGGTGACGGGCGAGCCGTGGTCGTCTCCCGCCTTCCCCGTCGACTGCTACCGCGTCGACGCGCAGATCTCCTGCACGCCGCAGAGCACCGCCGACATCAAGCCTCAGCAGTGCTTCATCAACGTGTTCGTCGACGGCGCCAAGGCAACCGTGTGCACGACCGACGAGCGGCACGTGTCGGCGATCAAAACGAGCGGGGGCAAGCCTCTGCTCGTCGAGTACGGATGCTCGATTGGTGACGTGGTGTGCGTCACGTTCGAGAACGCGGGGCGCGGGATGGCCCTTTCCGCCACCGCGATGATGTTCACGGTCGCGCAGAACATGCGTTTCGACACATCGTCGGTCCTGTGGACGGCATCGACCGGCGAGTGGTCGTTCTGGCAGTGGGCCGTGCTCGCAGTCTTGTTCGGCGCGATGGTGTGGGCGATCGCGGCTGCCGTCATCTCCGGCGACCGAGCCGAACTCGTCGGCGCGGTCATCCGGAGCTTCATAGCGGTGCCCGCCACCGCGCTCACGCTCTGGGCGACCGGTCACGTGCTGAACGCCATCGACGACCTCACCTGGTACGTCATGAACCGCGACGGCCCCTATGGGCTGTTCGCGACGCTGCAGTCCGTGATGTGGGCCGGCGGGCAGGCAAACTACTTCTTCGCCTTCGTCATCCACGGCTTGTTGATGATCGGGATGCTGCTCCTCATGCTCGTGTTCGCGTTCCGCAACATCGTGCTCGCGGCCTTGATCGCGGTGGGGCCGATCGCATGGATGCTGTACCCGGCGCGCGCCGTCGGGCCGCAGTGGGTGGTGCGCTATGTGTCGGCGGTCGTCGTGCTTCTGCTCACTGGCCCGCTCACGATCGGCTTCGTCACGCTCATCATCAACGGCCTCGCAAACGTACGGACGATCTGGGACCCGCAGTCGTGGCCACTTCTGATCGGTCTCGTGCTCGTGGCTTTCGCGCCGTTCGCTGTGTTCGGTCTGTTCAGCTTCATCGGGGCCGTTGCGGCGGACTCGGTCGGCTCCCGGATCGGGTCGGGCGCAGGACGCGCCGCGTCGAACGCCGCACGATCGGTAGCCCGGGTGCCGAGCCGCATCGCCGCGATACCCGCCGGCGCCGGGGCTGGCGCTGGGCGCCACGGCCCCTCGAAGGGCGCTCCGCCGGCGGGACGTGGCCCATCCTCTGGAACGCCCCAGCGATCGCCTGCCGGTCAGAACGGCGAGACAACCTCCACGAAGCCGACAGGTGCCCCCGAGGCAACGCCGACTACATCACCGCAAACGACTGCGCCAGCGGCGGCGGCGCCGCGCACTCACACCGAGAGGACACCGCGATGATGGCGACTCAGAACCTCGACCGTCCTATCCGGCTGCCGCGGCGATCCCGGCAAGGCGTCGTGATGGGGATGGATGCGTGGCAGCTGACGTGCCTCACGGTCGCCGCCGTCACGTTGCTCGTCGGCGTCAACCGCTTCGGCCCTCCCGGCCTGCTCTTCGCCGCGCCGGTGTACCTGCCGATCGGCGTGTTCGCATTCATCACGCTCCACGGCGATTCCGCTCCGCGGCAGGCGGGTCTCTGGCTCATGAAGCAGGTGCGACACATGGTCGGTGCGACGCGGCACGTCTACCGGCCTGAGCGTGCGCAGTTCGCTGGAACACTGGACCTCCCCGGTATCCGCGCCTCGATCCAGCTCTGGGATGTCGACGGGGTCGCGTGCGTGTATAACCCGCATGACCGGGCCGTCTCGGTGACCGCCGAGGTCGAGGTGCAGGGGTTCCTCATGAAGGACGTCGCGGAGCGATACGACCTGGCCCAGCAGTGGTCTCCGGTGCTGGCCTCGTTTACGCAGCGCCCTGGGATCAAGCGGGCCGTGCTGCAGGAGCGCACGATTCCGACGACGATCCGAGCCGCACGCGACCACTACGAGTCCGTCAGTCCCCGCCGCGGGGTGGACGCCGCGTCCCCCGTCGCTCGTAATTACGACGACGTGATCAACAGGTCGGAGTCGTTCGCCGTATCACACCGCAACTACCTGACGTTCACGCTCGACCTCGTCGCCCTCGCCCCGCAGCTCAAGGCGCTCGGCGGGGGCGAGGATGCGGTCAAGGCGCTCGCGCACCTCGAAGCCCGGAACCTGGCCGATGCGTTGAGCGCCGCGCGCATCCACGTGCGGCGGTGGCTGGCGGCGCGGGACGTCGCGGCTCTCGCCCGCGTCGGGTTCGACCCCGAGTTCGCCGCCAACGTCCAGAACCGCGATGAGCGAAGCGCGGGCGTCGACCCGATCGCGATCGGTCCGATGTACCTGGAAGAACCGCGCGGGGCGAACGGCATCGTCTATTCCGACTCGGGCGTGCACACCACTATGTGGATCCACGAGTGGCCGCGGTCGGATGCGGCCATCGGGTTCGTCGAGCCGATCGTGTTCGCACGCATGCCCTCGACCGGCGAGGCGATCACGCACATCCTGTCGATCGTCCTCACGCCGGTCTCCGTCAGGAAGGCGATGCGCCGCATCGAGGACGACAAGAAGGTCTGGCGCGGGAACGAGAAGCTTCGCGCGAAGCGGGGCGTCGACGGATCGGCCGCCGACGCCGCGGACTGGGAGGCCCTTGAACGGCAGGAGGAGGAGATCGTCGCGGGTCACGGCGAGTTCCGGTACGGCGCGTACCTCACCGTGACGGCACGTGATGAGCAGCAGCTCGACCAGGCGATCGCGGGCATGCGCAACGCTCTCGCGCGCGCCGGCATGGAACCGCAGACCCTGTACTGCCAGCAGGCAGAGGCACTGATGGTCAACGCCCTGCCACTCGGGCTGGGGATGAAGTGATGGTCCGCTACGTCGCAGTCTTCGAACCGGACGGTCTCTCGAAGCGTGAGCGGCGCGAGCTACGGCGCGAGGTCGCCCGCACAACGAGCCACGCCGAGCAGCCAAAGCCCAGTCGGCGCGAGCGAGCGTTGCCGGAGCCCGCGGTCCGGGGCGCCTTCGGCCCGGGCCTCGTGCAGGGCGGCTACTGGAATCTCGCGCGCCCCCGCATCCCGGCTCATCAGGCGACATCGCGTCAGATCTCGGGGATCTACCCATTCGTCGCGGATGCCGGCCTCGGGCACCGAGGACCGATTCTCGGTGTCGACCTCAACGCGGATGCCCTCTGGCACTTCTCGCCGTGGGAGGCATATGCCGACGCGACCGACCGCGGCACGTTCTCGACCAACCTGCTGGTGCTCGGCGCGTACCGAGCCGGGAAGTCCGCCACCGTCAAGACGCTCGTGATCCGGTCCCTCGCATTCGGTCATCAGGCGGTGATCCCCTCCGACCCAAAGGGCGAGTGGGTCGCCGTCGCGGAGGCGGTGGCGGGCGGGGTGATCATCCGCATCGGTGGTGGGAGCACCGCGCGACTCAACCCCCTCGACCGCGGGCCGCGGCGCGCGGATTCCGACGACGAGCAGGACGAGAAGATGGTGCGCCAACGCCGCATCACGACGCTCGTGTCCCTTATCGAGATGGCACTCGGTTCCACGAGGCTCACCGCGGTCGAGCACGCCGCGATACACGATGCACTCGAGCGCAGCATCCGCTCGACCGGCGACCGCCCCACGCTACGAGCGGTGTACGAGCACCTCGGCGCGATCATCGAAGACTCCGGCACCGACTTCCGACTCTCGGACGGCGCGGTTCAGCCGCGTTTCGTTCTGCGCCGCTTCGTCGAGGGCGACCTATCCGGGCTGTTCGAGGACGAGTCGACCGTCGCGTTCGACACCGATGCGCCCATCGTCGTCGTCGACACGAGCGAGCTGTTCGCGCGAAGCGAGCTGGTCGCACAGCTCACACAGGTGTGCACGACGGCATGGATCCAGGCGGTCGTCTCCGACCGCTCCGCCAAGCGAACCCGGTACCTGATCCGCGAGGAGGGCTGGCGCGACATGACGTCACTGAGCGCGCTCCAGATGTTCCAGCAGTGGCTCAAGCTCTCGCGCCACTACGGCATCAGCAATGTCATCATCCTGCACAAGATGGGCGACCTGGATGCGGTGGGCGACGCCGGCTCGAAGGAGCGCAACCTCGCCTACTCGATCGTCGGAGACATCGAGAACAAGTTCATCTTCCGCGTTAATCACCAGGAGGCGTCTGCGCTCCGCGAACGCCTCAACATTCCCGCGACGCACGCGGAAGACGCTCGACGCCTGCGCATGGGCGTGTTCCTCGCCTACGTGGGCCAGTACGCGTACGCGGTCGACTGCTTCGCAACCTCGACCCCGTGGGAGTTCGAGCTGTTCGCGACCGACTCTGCCGTGCATCCCGAGCAGGACGTCGACGGGATGCTGACGCCCCTCGACCTCGATGCGCTCGACCACGTCTGGCCTGAGCCTCCCCTCTCCGACATTGGCATCGACGGCTGGCTGTCGCCGGCATGGAAGGAGTCCAGTGATGAGCGTTGACATCGCCCTTCGCGTGTACGCGTCGGTCACGGGACCGACCGCGATCTTCACAACGCCCGAGGGGGTGGGCGAGCCGCTCTCCGCCCCCGCGGGCGAGGACATCCGACAGGTGATCGTGCAGCGTGCTGCCGCCGAGGCGAGGCAGGCAGCCACCGCCGTCGAGCTCGTAACGTTCGGCGATCACGGCGAACACCGGATACTCATCGACTCGGACGGCGGGATTCACCGGGCCAGGTCGCCCGAGCCGGTTAGGTTCACCGAAGCCTCAGAGGGAAAGGAGGTGGGCACCCCGGCTCAGGAGCAGGAGGCGCTCGGATTGGCTGAGGCCCCTGCCCCTGAGCCGCTCGCTCCGGCGCCCCCGACTCGGCGATCCTTCATCGAGGATGCCGACACATCGGTACTCTCTCTGGGCGGGCGAGCGCTGCTCGCGAAGATAGGGCTCGGTCCATCGCGCGCCCAGGCTGAGCGCCTCGCCGGCGAGCGCCTCGTATCGCAGCACTGGGCGGGGTGCCGGACTGCGGCCGTCGTGAACGGCAAAGGCGGCGTCGGCAAGACGATGACGACGGCGATGCTCGCCGCCGTATTCGCACGTCATGGTGGCGGAAATGTGCTGGCGTGGGACAACAACGACACGCGCGGCACCCTGGGGTGGCGCACCGAGCAGGGCCTCTACGACACCACGGTTCGCGACCTGCTGCCCGCCGCATCTCAGCTTCTCGCGCCGACCGCCGAGATCTCGGGCATCGCCCGGTTCGTGCATCATCAGCGTGTCGACCGCTACGACGTCCTCTGAATCGGCCTGACTTTCGTTCCTATCGGGAGGCTTGTCCAGCAGGTGCCGGCTGGCCTGATTCTTGGTCAGCGTAGTACGCCTCCTCAACCTCTGCCGGGGTGCGCATGTCGAGCTCGCCGTGGAGGCGGGAGTTGTTCCACCACCACACCCACTCGAGAGTCGCCAGCTCGACCTGCTCAACCGTTCGCCAGGGGCCGCGCTGACGGATCAGCTCGGTCTTGTAGAGGTTGTTCACGGCCTCCGCCATCGCGTTATCGAACGAGTCGCCAACGGTCCCGGTCGAGGGGACGGCGCCGAGTTCGACGATCCTCTCGGTGTAGACCATCGCGGTGTAATTCGACCCATGATCCGCGTGATGAATGAGTCCGTCGAGACGCCCGCCAACGTTCCAGGCGGCCATGTCGAGGGCCTGCAACGGCAGAATCTCCGAGCGCAGCGTCGCCGCGACGTTCCACCCGACGATGCGCCTCGAATAGACGTCGGTGACGAACGCGACGTAGGCGAAACCACTCCAGGTCGCGACGTAGGTGACGTCGCAGACCCAGAGCCGCCGGGGCGCCGGCGCGGTGAAGCGGCGGTTCACGAGATCACTCGGCAGCACGGTCGTCTTGTCGGGGCGGGTCGTGAACACCCGCTTCGACTTACGGACGCCACGCACCCCAGCGAGCCGCATGAGGCGTTCGGTCTGGTCGCGGCCGACCTGCCACCCCTGCCGACGCATCAGCGCGTGCATCTTCCGCCGCCCGTAGACGCCGTAGTTCTCCGCATGCAGCCGGGCCACCTCTGGGACGAGAAGCTCGTCCTTCAGCTGCCGGGCAGACGGGGCGCGGCCGACGGCGGCGCGATAGCCGCGGGAGGTGAGGAACCCCTGCACTGCCGGGCGCAACACTCGGCAGATGAGCTCGACCCCGAAACGATCCCGATGTTCATCGATGAACCGGATCATCTCGGTCAGGGGCGGTCGAGCTCCTTCGCGAAAAACACGCTCGCAGCCTTGAGGATCTCATTGGCCCTGCGCAGCTCCGCGTTCTCCTTCTGCAGTCGCTTGATCTCCGCCGCCGCATCCGTCGTCAACCCGGGCTTCACCCCGGCGTCGACCTCGTAGCGGCGCTGCCACAACCGCAGCGTCTCCGGGCTCATCCCCAGCAGCCCGGCGACATGCCGGACCGCGCTCATCATCGTCGGATGCGACGGCCGCGTCTCCGCGAGCATCCGCAACGCCCGCTCACGCATCTCCGGCGAGTACTTCCTGTTCATCGTGTTCCATCCTTACTTGAAGAACGGAACGAAAGTCAGGCCGATTCACTCCGATCGAATCCCGAGTTGCTCGCCACGCACCAGCGAATCGAACGGACGGAGTTCGACACCCTTATGTCGGTTGCGGCCCGCTATTACCGACTCGTGTTCTTCGACTCCGGTAACGACGAGTCGGCCGAGCGATGGCTGCGGATGGTCGACTCGTCGTATCAGCTCGTGATTCCGACGCTCGCCGCCCCCGAGCCGGCGGAGTCCGCTGCGCTGCTGCTCGACGCACTTCGCGAGCGCGACGAGCGGTCCCGGGATCTCGCGGACAGCGCGATCGTGGTGGTGACCGAGTCAGAGCCGAGGGGGCCTGCCGCCGCAGAGCGCGTCGCGGACGGGTTTCGTGGCACCGTGCGCGAGGTTCTGCGGATCCCGTTCGACCCGGCCCTGAAGTCCGGCCCCCTGCGGTTCGACAGCCTCCGGCGGGCGACGCAAGATGCTTGGCTGCGCGTCGCGGCCGCCGTCGCGAGCGGGTTCTGAGGGGACACGGGATGAACGGAATACTCGGCAAGGCCGTCGCGGTGGCGATTGCTGTCGTCGTCGTCCTCAGCATCGCCTTCGCCGCGCTCACCGAAGCTATCGTCCGCGTCGCATGTGGGGTGCCGCCAGAGCCAGCATCGTTGTTCTCCGGGCTCTGGCTCGGGATCACCGGCGATCCCGATGGGTATCTACCGATCGCCGGATGCGAGCTTCCTGTTCTCGCGATCCGACTCGTCGACCTCGTGGTTGTCTTCCTCGTCGTGGGTTTGGCCACGTGGGCGTGGGTCACGTACCGCCGCTATCGCCAGTCGGACCAATCGTTCATCACCGACCTCCGGAGCCGTCCCGGGTTCGCCGAGGCATCGGAGATCCGCAAGCACCTCTCAGCGAAGGCGGTACTGAAGCGAGCGAGGCAACTCCGGCCCGACATCAGCCGGCCCCGCGCCACCGATGTGGGCTGGCGGGTCGGAAGCTCCCGCGGGATGGACGTCTTCGTGTCCATCGAGGACTCTGTCGCGCTCGAGGGCCCGCCGCGCTCGGGAAAGGGATACCGCGTACTGATCTCGGCGATCCTCGACTGGTCGGGGCCGCTCATCACGACGTCGACCACGAACGACAACCTCACCGCGACGCTCCGGATGCGCGAGCGCCGCGGGCAGGTGCACGTGTTCGACCCGCAGGGACTCTCCGGCGCGCGGCATCCGCTTCGCGTCTCTCCGATCGCAGGGTGCGAGGACCCCCTGGTCGCCATGCAGCGCGGCGCCGCGGTCATCACCGGCACCGCGCTCGGCGCCTCGAACACCAATGGCGAGTGGGCACAGGCATCCGGGGTCGTCCTCGGGCGTCTTCTGCATGCGGCGGCCGTCGGCAACTGCTCGATCGAAGACCTCTACAACTGGGGCACAAGTCCGATCCTCGCGCGCAGGTCAGCTGTCTCGATCCTCCGTTCGGACGGCGCCCCTGGCTGGGGCGACAACCTCGAAGCGACCCTCGCTTCGGACGACAAGCTCGTCTCGTCGATCTGGTTCGGCGTACAGGGCGCCGTCGCACCGCTCGCCGTCCCGAAGATCCGCGATGCACTCATGCCACGGCCTGGAGAGCCGGTCTTCGATCCGCGCGCGTTCCTCGACGGCGCGAACACGCTCTACCTGATCGGGTCGGCCTCGGGAGCATCGGCGATGGGCGGTTTCCTCGGCGCGATGCTCGACGACATCGTCGAGGTCGCGCGCATTCGCGCCCTGGCATCGCCGGGGTCTCGGTTGCAGCATCCGCTCGGGCTGATCCTGGACGAGATCGTGAACATGTTCCGGTGGGGCAACCTCCCGCGGATCATGGCGGACGGCGGTGGCCGCGGGATCTGCACGTTCGTCGTGCTGCAGGCGCTCTCGCAGGCAGAGACGTCATGGTCGCGTGCCGAGGCCGACACAATCTGGGCGGCCGCGACGGCGAAGGTGTTGCTCGGCGGCGCCTCGCACGTGAACCACCTACGCGATGTCGAGGCCCTGCTCGGAACTCGGCAGACGCGACGGACTCAGCGATCGTGGTCGACGCGAGAAGCAGGGCACTCCACGAGCGAACACCACGAACGACTCGCACTCATGTCAGTCGACGAGATCCGACGGATGCCGCAGAACGTCGGTCTGCTGGCCTACCGCAACCGGCGCGGCGTGCTGCTCGACCTCAGCGGGTGGGACGAGCGGCGCGATGCGCGCGACATCCAGGCGGGGAAGCGGTCCACCGAGGCCGAGCAACAGGGAGTCTTCGCCGAGGCGAGGAGCCCAATCCCCAGCCCGGAACCTGTACCGGCCCCGGAACCGGAGGCGGATCCGGAGGCGGATCCGGAGGCGGTGAGCGAGCCGTGAGCAATCGCCGGAAGACCGGCGCCCGCAACTCGTACCGGGCGGACTTCCTCCGCTCGCCCGCGTGGTTCGCGCGACGCGCGCGCTGGTTCCGCAGGCAGGAGCGGATGCGTCGGTCGCTACTTTGCGCGGGATGCGGACACCCCGCGACCCCCGAACAGCTCGAGCTGCACCACCTCGACTACGCGGGCGTTCGCTTCGCGAGCGGCGCGTGGCGGGCGTTCGAGCGTCACGACGACCTCGTGCCGTTGCATCCGTACTGCCACGACCTTCTCCACCGACTCATCGACCGCGACCGCGTGCTCGCCTATCACCGGGCCCGTCGCGTCGCATCGGCGATCGCGCTGGAGCGCCTCAGGATCAAGCTGCAGAACAGGGAGGCGACCTCGTGAGCGCGTTCGATCCCGGGGACATCGAGGGCCTCATCGCCGCGGAGCTCGCAGGGCTTCCGCGGCTCGGGCACGGCACTGATCCTCTCGGCTCACACCCGGTCGACTGGCGGCACCTGCCGCCGGAGCAGGTCCGAGCCGAGTGGATGGCGCTACGCGAGTGGGTCGAATGGTTCACGGTGCGCTACACCGTGCCGGTCAGTGTGGTTCCCGACTGTTGGTGGAAGCACGGCGCGCTCGTCGAGGAACTCTCCGCCCTCCACGTCGCGCACCTTGCGGCCTTCGACGACAGCGACAGCGGCTTCGGGCCGATCGGATGGCACGAACGCCTCGCGCTCGCGCGCCCCCGCCTTCAGAACGCCGGGGCCGGATGCGCGAGCGGTCACTTCGAACTCAAGCCCCGCTCGTGGGATGCCGCGACCGACGAAGCGGAATGGGACGCGTGGATCACCGAGACCCACGCCGGCCGAGACACCGCCGTGTCTCATCAAGGAAAGGGAGCAGGATGACGACCAAGATCCCGGTCACCATCGAGGGCAACCTCACCGGTGACCCCGAGCATGGCGCCGGCGAGTCGGGCAACGAGTACGCCCGGTTCACCGTCGCCGTCAACGACCGTCGCCTCAACGAGACGACGAACCGGTGGGAGGACGCGGGCACGGTGTTCCACCGCGTCGTCGTGTTCAATCAGCAGTCCCGGCACGTCGCCAATTCGCTCCGCAAGGGCGACTCGGTGATCGTCGCCGGCGACCTCCGCTTCGGCACCTACACCGACAAGGAGACGGGCCAGGCCCGCGAAACTCGCGACATCATCGCCGACAACGTCGGCGCATCGCTCAAGTTCGCGAGCGTTGCGGTCGACCGGGTCCCAAAAGCCACGAGCCCCGCGGCTGACGCCTCGGGGCCTGTGACGGTGCCGGTCTCGCATACCGGCGCCGGGGTTGCTCGCTGAGCCGAACGGACTCGAGCGGGACGAGAGTTAGCGTACTCTCGTCCCGCTCTGAACCCGCCACTGGTTATCGCTCTCAAGAACGTCTCCTCACTAGAACTCATCGCAGATGAGCGTCATCATCGTCACATGACGATGATCGATGTCGAGCCGCCTCGGTTGGACGAAGAGGCAACCGCGGTTTATGCGCACCTGTTCCAAGCGCTCGGGGAGCCCGCCCGGCTGGCGGTCCTGCAGCACCTCGCACGCGGCGAGCACCGCGTGCGCGATCTGGTCGATCACATTGGTCTGGCGCAGTCGACCGTCAGCAAGCACCTGAGCTTCCTGTTGGAATGCCGCCTCGTCGACGTGCGCCCGGACGGCCGATCGTCCTGGTACTCGCTTTCAGAGCCAGCGGCGATCTCGCATCTGATCGCTGCGGCCGAAGACTTGCTCGAAACGACGGGAACCAAAGCGGAGTTGTGCGCGCACCTGCGCCGCCGGGACCCGGCTGATGCGGAAGGTGATCTTTGATGGGCGCGGGACACGACCACGGACCGACCGCAGCGGAGAGCGCGGGACGCCCGGGCGACCACCGCCGGAAGCTCTGGACGGCGTTCGGCATCACCGCGTTCATCGTGGTCGCACAGGCCGTCGGGTCGATCGTCACAGGCAGCCTGGCGTTGCTCACGGACACCGCCCATGCGCTGACCGACGCGTCCGGCTTGCTGGTGGCCCTCGTCGCGGCGACCTTGATGTTGCGGCCCGCGACATCCACGCGCACCTGGGGGTTCCGACGCATCGAGGTGATGGCGGCGCTCGGCCAGGCCACCCTCTTGCTGGGTGTCGGGCTGTACACCGCGATCGAAGGCGTCAAGCGCCTTTTTGAGCCCCCGGAGGTCCCCGCCACTGAGCTGCTTGTGTTCGGCATCGTCGGGCTGACAGCGAACATTGTCGCGATCCTCATCCTCTCGTCGAGCCGCGGGGCGAACTTCAACATGCGCGCCGCGTTCCTGGAGGTCCTCAATGACGCGCTCGGATCCCTCGGAGTGATCGTCGCGGCGATCGTGATCGTCACCACCGGCTTCCAACGGGCCGACGCCCTCGCCGGCCTGTTCATCGCGGCGCTGATCGTGCCACGTGCATTGACCTTGATGCGCGAGACGGCCGGCGTGCTGATGGAGTTCACACCCAAAGGCCTGGACCTGGAAAAGGTGCGTGAGCATATCCTCGAGCTTGATCACGTCAAAGATGTCCATGACGTGCATGCCTCGACGGTCGCCACCGGACTGCCGACGCTCACAGCGCACGTTGTCGTTGAAGACACTTGCTTCACCGACGGGCACGCCGCCGAGGTGCTCCGGGAGGTCAAGGCGTGCGTTGCAGAGCACTTCGAGGTGTCGGTGCCCCACTCGACATTCCAGATCGAGACCGAACACATCAGCGACTACGAAGCCGACACGGTCAAGCACGCGTGAGCACCGCATCGAGCGGGCTCGACGCCATCGGTTCCCGGGCGATCCAAAGACCGCCGTTCTATAGTGAGCGGGATGTCTCGCCCCGCCCCGCCCCGCCCCAGTGCGGTTCTGAGTGAGCGGCTCACGATAACGAGAATCATCACGAGCGTCGTGCTGGTTTTGCTGCTGTTGCTCGGTGCGTGGGGTGCGACCCATCTCGACCCCGAGACTGCGCCAGACAATGCGGCGACGGAAGTCGCGGCTGAGGCATCCGTCATTGCGGTGGAAGATGCGGCGGTTGTGGCGGATGCGAGCGGCGCCGCTGGTTTCGGCCTCGCTGCTTGCCTACTCGGGGCGTTCTGCGGCCTGCTGCTCGTCTTGTCCTTCCTTCGGTTGCGCGGCAGGCACCTGCCCGGGGTGTTGGCAGTCGGATACCGACGCGTCTGGAGACGCCCGATGAGGCCTGCCATGGCGCGTCAACGTACGACGTTGACACTTTCCGAGCTGTCCGTCTCTCGGACCTGACTCACGGCACCGCCTGAGGGGCGGTGATCCGGCGCGCCCTGCCGAGGGGCACGTCGGTGCTGACGTGTCGTGAGTTCTGGATGCTTGGGAGCCCTGTTGTGAAAGCCTCTCAGAAGGCTGGTCTGATCGCCGCCGCCGTATTGGTGGTGTGCCTCGCCGTCGCGTTGGTCTGGTCCTTCGTCGCTGTGATCCTCCTGATCGTATGAGCGGGACGAGCGTGAGGATCGGCTTGTCGCACCGCCGTGCGATCATCGTCGGCGCCGGTCAAGCCGGCCTTGCTGTCGCCGCCGCCCTCATTTCACGTGGCCTCAGCCCGCAACGCGATTTCGTCGTCGTCGATCAATCTCCAGGCGTGCGAAGCTGGGAAACCAGATGGACGTCCCTGACGCTGCTCAGCGACGTCCGCCACAGCACGCTGCCAGCGCTGTCGTTCCCCGGTGAGCCGCAGTCCCGGCCGCGGGCACGCGAGGTCGCGGCCTACCTGAGCGCGGTCGAGAAGCACCTCGGCATCGCGCCCGTGTGGGGTGTGCGCGCAACCGGCGTGCGCCGCCTGGGCTCGAGCGCGACCCTCCTGCTGGAGACCAGCGCCGGGAGCGTGCAGACCCGCAACGTCGTATGCGCCACCGGCGCGAACAGCCGACCACGCTTGCCCGCCTGGGCAGGAGACATCGCACCACCCGGCCGCTTGATGCACAGCAGCGCCTACAGATCCGCGGCGGATGTGCCGCCCGGCGACGTGCTGATCGTCGGCGGAGGCAACGCGGGCGCGCAGATCGCTCGGGAGCTGAGCGGGACGCACCGCGTCACCCTCGCCGTGCGCAACCCGCGCCGCTACCGGCACGTCGCCACCTTCCCGCGGGCCGCCGGGTCCCGGAAGAGGCTCGGCAGTATTCGACCCGAGCCGTTGTTCGGCGACAGTTATGCGCAACTTCAGCGCGACGGCATCGACGTCGTTCCCGCCGTCGTCGGGGCGAGCGATGCTGACGTGACGCTCGCTGACGGGCGTCGCCTTGCACCGGCGTCGGTGATTCTCGCCGCCGGATTCCTCCCGGGCGACGACTGGCTGCCCACTGAGGTCCGCGACGCTCCGCTCGGCCGGACGCGGACGAGCGTGCCCGGCCTGTTCGTCGCAGGCATGCCGGGCTACGGGCATCCAGGCTCCGAGAACCTGGACGGCGTCTGGCGAGACGCCGCGACGATCGCCCGACACATCGCCAACCGCCCGTGAAGGAAGACGACATGACAAACACACCCGAACCGGCCCGCTCCGAGGCGCGTCGCCCTCCGAGGCCACGGCGAACCACCAGGGCAGCGATCGCGGTCGCCGTCGCGACGATCGGCCTGGCGCTAGGCCCGTCGACGTCGGCGCTCGCCGCCGAGGACCTCATCTCGTCTTACCCCGCAGCCGATTCCGTCACAGCCACGGGGCCGGACGAGATGACCCTGACTTTCGACGAGAAGCTGCGCCCCGGTAGCGATGTGGTGCTCATCGAAGTGATCGCCCCGTCTGGAGAGAACGTCGTCGTGGACGAGGTCAGCTTCAACGGCGCCAGTGCCACACAGCATCTGGCAGCGACCGCGGCACCCGGCCAGTACGGCGTGCGCTGGCAGCTCACCTCCGACCGCGGCGAGTTGACCGAAGGTGAGTACACGTTCACTATCGATCCTGCGCTGAACACGACTGCACCGTCCCCGGATCCGACATCGGACGCGGCGCCATCGCCACACCCCGACGAAGCTCCATCCGATTATGAAGCCGGCACGGCCCCGCAAGCAGACGGGATCTTCCTGCCGTTCATCGGCGTCATGTTTCCGATCGCGATCATCGCCCCCGTCGCCGGGATGGTCCTGATGATGCGACGGGACCGGAAGCGCCGAGACATGCGGGGCTCCGATGAGGCATGAGCACCTCCTGCGGCTCGCGATGGCGTGCTCGGTCGCAGCGGCCGTGCTGGTGATCGATCAGGTGAGCAAAGCGCTCGCCATCGCGGAGCTGACTGGTCTCGGGCGGATTCCGCTGCTCGGAGACCTGTTGGGGCTGCAACTCGCATACAACCCCGGCGCAGTGCTGTCGCTCGGCGCAAACCGGACCTGGCTGTTCACGCTCGTCGGCGTCATATTCATTGTCGCCGCCTGCGCCGCCCTCTGGCGCTCGCGGACCATGGCACGCTTGGTCGGGCTGGCGCTCATCCTGGGCGGCGCGCTCGGGAACCTGGTCGATCGGCTGTTCGCTCCGCCCTCATTCGGGCAGGGGCACGTCACCGATTTCCTGGCCTACGGTGAGCTGTTCATCGGCAATCTCACCGATGTCGCGCTCGGCATCGGCGTCGCGATCTTTGTGCTCGCCAACCTCCGCGAACGCAGGCGCGAAAGCGCGGCACCGGAGCGCGTGCCAGCCGCATCCGACATACCCGCGGCTCAGAACGGAGAATCATGAACCAACGCCCCCGGACGCCCTCGCAGTATCAGCGCAACGCGCTTGCCCCGAGCCTGATCGCCGCGCCGACACTGTTCCTCGCCCCGCTGCTGCTCGGCGGCGAGTGGGCGACGATCGTGCTGTTCATCGTGGCGATCTTCGCGATGATCACTGCGTGGTTCGCATTCCAAGCGCGCCAGTGGTGGTGGATCATCGTGTTCGCCGCGATCACCGTGCTCTGGAACCCCGTATACCCGTTCCCGTTCGAGGGACCGTTGTGGACGGCTGCGCAGCCTGTGGCGGCGGTGACATTCCTCACCGCGGGCGCGCTCATCAAGATCCCGCGCCCGTCCTGACCTCGCGATGGACAGCACACCGACCCTGCCGCCGCCGGGATTGCTCGAGTACCTCGTCCCTGGGCCGTACCCAGCATCGCCGCTGGCTGCACTGGGGATCCTGCTCGCCATCGCGTACCTCGCCGGCGCCATGCGGCTGTGGCGGCAGGGGCGACGCTGGCCGGTCTCGCGCACGTTCTGCTTCCTCGCCGGCTGTGCGGCGCTGGTCATCATCATGGGGCTCGGCGTGGAGAGCTACGGATATGCGCAGTTCTCCGTGTTCATGTTCCAGCAACTCACCCTGATGATGGCGATCCCACCCCTGCTCGTCCTCGGTTCACCCGGGACGCTGCTGTTGCGCGCCACGCCGCACGGCGGTCTCGGAGGTGCGGTGCTGCGTCTCGCCCACGGCGCGCTGCGCAGCCGGGCGGCCCGCTGGGTTTTGAGCCCCGCGGTAGCGCTTCCGCTTTACCTGCTGGCGTTCTATGGCCTCTACCTGGGGAACCTCGCCGACCCGATCCTGCGCCTTCCCGGCGGCCACCACCTCCTGGAGATCGGGTTCTTCGTCGCCGGGATGCTGTTCACGATCCCCGTCCTCACCGAGGACCCCGTGCCGGCGCGGATGGGCTACGGGGCCCGAGCACTCGACCTGTTCGCCGAGGCAGCACTGCATGCCTTCTTCGGCGTGTTCATCATGATGAGCAACACACTCATGATCGGCGCCTTCGTCGACGCCACCGCGGCGCTCGGCCTCGACCCGCTCGAGGATCAGCGCGTGGCGGGCGCCCTGGCCTGGTCCTACGGGGAGGCGCCTACCCTCGTCATGGTGCTGTACATCATGCACCGCTGGTTCCGCGAGGACACCGCTCGCGCCCACGCACACGACCGATACGCCGACGTGCACGGCGACGACGACCTCGACGCCTACAACGAGTACCTCACGCGTCTACGAGAACGAGACGAGAATGGTCATTGATCGATGTACAGGCGTCGTATTTCCGCCGTCTGGCACTCCGCGACCGGGCGCCCGGCGCGAGGCGCGCGGCCCGGGCGCCCGCCGACAACCGCATTCGCGATAGGTCAGCATGCAATGTATAGTCAGTACATGCTGTCTATTGCTTCCCGTCTTGACGTGATGAACCGGCTCGGCCGTGCCATGGCGGATCCGACGCGCTCTCGGATCCTGATGACCCTGCTCGGGGGCCCGAGCTACCCCGCGGTGCTCTCCCGCGAGCTGGAATTGACGCGCTCGAACGTGTCGAACCACCTGACATGCCTACGCGACTGCGGGATCGTCGTCGCTGAGCCGGAGGGCCGTCAGACGCGCTACGAGATCGCCGATCCGCACCTCGCTGCTGCCCTGATTGCGCTGGTGGACGTGACGCTGGCTGTCGACGAGCACGCGCCGTGCGTGGACTCGGAGTGCACGGTGCCCGGCTGCTGCGGCGCAGGAGTGGACGCGTGAGCGCGGCGTGCGGCTGCGACCACGAGTCCCCCGCAGCGGTGGACGAGGATCTCGAGGAGGCGGAGCAGCCCTGGTGGAAGGATCGCGGCGTCATGGTGCCGGTCTTCTCAGGTGTCGCGTTCCTCACCGGGCTGGTCCTCGAGTGGTCAGGGGCGGAGATTCCGGCGCTCGTGCTGTTCTGGGTTGGTTTGTTGCTGGGCGCGTCGACGTTCACGCCGGGTGCGATCCGGAAGCTGTTCAAGGGCAAGCTCGGCATCGGGCTGCTGATGACGATCAGTGCGGTCGGTGCGGTCATCCTCGGCTATGTCGAAGAGGCCGCGGCGTTGGCGTTCCTGTATTCGATCGCTGAGGCGCTGGAGGATAAGGCGATGGACCGCGCCCGTGGCGGGCTGCGGGCGCTGCTGAAGCTCGTGCCGGAGACCGCGACCGTGCAGCGCAACGGTGCCTCGTTCGAAGTCGCCGCAAAGGACCTCGTGGTCGGGCAGGTCATGCTCGTCCGTCCGGGCGAGCGGATCGCGACTGACGGGATCGTCCGCGTCGGTCGCTCCAGCCTGGACACGTCCGCGATCACCGGAGAGTCGATCCCGGTCGAGGTGGAGCCCGGGGATGCAGTGTCGGCCGGCGCGATCAACAGCGCGGGGGCGCTGGAGGTCGAGACGACAGCGGCGGGCACCGACAACTCGCTCACCACCATCGTCGAATTGGTGGAGCAGGCGCAGGCGGAGAAGGGCGAGCGAGCGCGCCTCGCGGACCGGATCGCGCGACCGCTGGTGCCCGGTGTGCTGATTCTCGCTGCGCTGGTGGCAATCATCGGGTCGCTGCTGGGCGACCCGGAGGTGTGGATCACGCGCGCGCTCGTCGTGCTGGTCGCCGCCTCACCCTGCGCGCTGGCGATCTCGGTGCCGCTGACCGTCGTCGCCGCGATCGGGGCGGCCAGCAAGTTCGGCGTGATCATCAAGTCCGGTGCGGTGTTCGAGCGTTTCGGCACCATCCGGCACGTCGCCGTCGACAAGACCGGCACCCTGACGCGGAACGAGCCGGCGGTCACCGCCGTCCTCACCACGGACGGCGTGACCGAAGTCCAGGCGCTGGCGTGGGCGGCGGCACTCGAGCAGCACAGCACTCACCCCCTCGCCGCGGCGATCACCGGAGCAGCCCCCGGCGTCCCGGCGGCCGCCGGCGTGTCCGAGCAGGCAGGGCATGGCATCGAAGGCACCGTCGGCGGCGCTCGCATCACGGTCGGCAGCCCGCGCTGGCTCGACGCCGGCGCGCTCGGCGACCGGGTCGCAGGCCTGGAGGAGCAGGGCATGACCGTGGTGATCGTGCACCGTGACGGGGCTCCGGTCGCTGCGATCGGTGTCCGCGACGAGCTGCGCCCAGAGGTCCCCGAGGTCGTGCGGACCCTCGCCGGTCAGGGCGTCGGGCTGACGATGCTCACCGGCGACAACGTCCGCACCGCCCGGGCACTGGCCGCGCAGGCCGCGATCGGCGACGTGCGCGCGGAGTTGCGCCCGGAGGACAAGTCCGCGGCGATCGGTGAGCTGTCGAAGGCAGGACCGGTCGCGATGATCGGTGATGGCATCAACGACGCCCCGGCTCTCGCGGCGGCGGACATCGGCATCGCGATGGGAGCGACCGGCTCCGACGCGGCGATCGAGTCCGCCGATGTCGCCTTCACCGGCCACGACCTGCGCCTCATCCCGCGGGCGTTCGACCACGCACGGCGGGGTCGACGGATCATCAACCAGAACATCATCCTGTCGCTGCTGATCATCACCGCGCTGCTCCCGCTGGCGCTGTTCGGGATCCTGGGGCTCGCCGCTGTCGTCTTGGTGCACGAGATCGCGGAGGTCATCGTGATCCTCAACGGCTTGCGCGCCGCCCGCACCCGCGCCCCACGGTTGGAGAGCTGATGCTCGCGACCATCGGCTCAGCGATCGGCCTGTTCGCTGCGACCAACATCGACGACATTGTCGTGCTCACCGTGCTGTTCCTGGCCTCCGGCCGGGGGAAGCCGCGACCGTGGCAGATCGTCGCGGGTCAGTACCTCGGATTCATCACCCTCGTCGTCATCAGCGTGGTCGCCGCACTCGGCCTCACGATAGTCCCGGACGAATGGGTCGGGTTTCTCGGCCCGATCCCGCTCGGCATCGGCATCTGGACGCTCGTGCGCGGCCTACGCCGCAACGACGACGATGACGATGACGATGACGACAACAAGATCACCGCAGTCGGGATGTGGGGCGTGGCTGGGATCACGATCGCCAACGGGGCCGACAACATCTCCCTCTACACCCCGATCTTCCGCACCAGCGAGCCAGGCGAGGTCGCGATCATGATCGTCGTGTTCCTCGCCCTCGTGGCCGTCTGGTGCACGGCGGGACGGCTGATCGGAACCCACAAGACCGTCACCGAGACGCTGGAACGCGTCGAGCACTGGCTCGTGCCGGCCGTGTTCATCGGCCTCGGCCTGTTCATCCTGATCGAATCCGGCGTCATCCTCCGCCTCGTCGAGGTCCTCGCATGATGCCGGAACCGACAGGCGACGTCGAGCTCGGGCCCGGAGAAGAACCTCGGCAGGAACGCTGGCGGCTCACGGCGGGATCGCTGCTGCTCGCCGCGATCGTCCTCCTGGCCGATCAGGGAACAAAGGCATGGGCTGAAGCCACCCTCACCGAGGAAGAGCGCATCCCGCTGGTAGGCGACGTGCTGGGACTGCAGCTGGCCTACAACCCCGGTGCGGCATTCTCCGTCGGTGAGGGCGCCACCTGGGTGTTCGCGCTGCTCGCCGTCGCCGCCACGGTCACCGCGATCGTCTTCGCGTTCCGTGTCCGCCAGCCCGGGTGGGCGATCGTGACTGGCGCGCTCGGTGGGGCCGCCGCCTCACACGCAGGCGACCGCCTCTTCCGCCAACCGGGATTCGCCCGCGGCCATGTCGTGGACTTCCTCGCTTACGGCGACTGGTTCATCGGGAACCTCGCCGACGTCGTCATCGTCACCGCCGCGATCGCGGGGGCCGTCCTCATGATCCGCAGCGACGGGAACTGAGAAGTAGAGAATGACATGGCGTCGTCCTGGTGCAGAGGTCGCTGAGGTCATCGTCATCGTCAACTGCGTCCGGGCCGCCCACTCCACTGTGAGCGGCGCGGCCCGGCAGGACGAGCACGTTCACCCCCGTGCGCGCAAATAAGAGTGGCACGCACCTCTCAGCAGCCGCGACTACCCTGGAATGCATGAACCCGATCGCCCACCGAACCCTCACGGGGGGCGATCGGCGGGCTGTTGCTCAGCTGCTGCTGGCGCTGGGAACTGCGGCTCTGATGTTCCTGGGAATCTGGACCTCATCTGCGCACGAGAGCCTCGAGAGCACATCGGTGCTGTCCGTCACGGCCGCGGCCGCGGATACCCCGGCCTCTCACGCCGAGGTGAGCGTCGCTCTCACGTCGACGGACGACGAGTTGGGAACCGGCGGGATGTGCTTGCTCGGCGCGCTGTGCGGTGTGCTCTTGGCGCTCATCGGATGGCGCGCGCTGGGCGGCCTCCGGCCGACCGCGATCATGTCGGCGGCGGGCCCGTCGCTGTCTGCTCTGCTCCCGCGGGTGCGAACGTTCTCACCTGCGGTGACACCGGCGCTGCTGGGAATTTCTCGGACCTGAACGGATCGGTGCGCGACGCCGCTTGTCCGCGCGCGTCGTTCGCACGCCCGGAGACTGGTCGTTTCTCGTCGCGCGCAGCCTGCTGCCGCGGCAGGGGCGCGCGGTGGCACACCCGGGCGTGATCCATCCGCCTCGCCCACCCCTGGAGACCTCCCCGTTGCGATCCCCTTCTTCGTCCCCTTCTCGTTCTCTCGCGGCGGTGCTCGCCGTCGGCCTGCTGACAGCGCTCGTCGGCTGCGCGCCGCAGGACGGCGTCGCAGCTGAGTACGACGTCGGCAATCAGACCTACGAATCCGGTGACTTCCGCGTCGAGTCGATCGCCTCCGAAGAACGGGGCGAGCCCGTCGTGTTCGACGGCGTCACGGAGCACGGCGAAGCTGTGTCAGACGACGATTTCGCGGGCCGCGTGTACGTCGTGAACTTCTGGTACGCCGCCTGCGGCCCCTGCATCGCGGAGGCGCCGATGCTCGAGGACGTCTGGCAGGACTTTCAGGCCGAGGACGTCGGGTTCCTCGGCATCAACATCTATGACCAGCCCGCCACGGCCCGCGCCTTCGCCGCAGACAACGGCATCACCTACCCGAGTGTGATCGACGCGGACAGTGGCCAGGTGAAGCTCGCCTTCGCCGCCGCGACGCCGATCCAGGCGACGCCTACCACGCTGGTGATGGACCGGCAGGGCCGGGTCGCGGCGCGGATCATCGGGCAACTGCAATCAGCGTCGATCCTGTCGACGCTGGTCTCCGACGCCTTGGCCGAGGACGGCTGAGATGGGCGCGATCGTCGTGGACGGCGCCCTATGGCTCGCGATCCTCGTCGCTGCCCTGGCCGGACTTGTCTCCTTCGTCTCACCCTGTGTGCTGCCCCTCATCCCCGGGTACTTCGGCTACCTCGGGTCCGCCGTCGGCGCGGCGGAGGGAGGCAATGCCGCCCGGTGGCGAATGGTGGGCGGCGTCGGGCTCTTCATCGCCGGGTTCACGGTCGTGTTCCTGGCCATGACGATCCTCGGCGGCGTGTTCGGGATGTTCTTCGTGCAGTACTCGGCCGTCCTCACCCGGATCCTCGGCGTGTTCGTCATCGTGATGGGCTTGGTTTTCATCGGGGTGTTCCGCGGGGCCCAGCGCACCATCCGGCTGCGATCGCGCGGCGATCTCGGCCTGATCGGAGCACCACTGCTCGGCGTCGCACTGGGTATCGGGTGGGCACCGTGCATCGGACCGACGCTGGCGGCGATCATGTCGGTGTCGTGGAACCTCGGAGACCCGTGGCGGGCCGGCCTGCTCGGCCTCGCGTACTCGCTCGGGCTCGGCCTGCCGTTCCTGCTGCTCGCCCTCGGTGTCGGATGGGCCACCCGTTCAGTCACATTCGTGCGCCGCCACATCCGCGTCTTCAACATCGTCGGCGGCGCAGTCCTCGTCCTGCTCGGAGCCCTGATGGTCACCGGCGCCTGGAGTCGGCTCATGTCCATCCTGCAGGGGGTGATGCTGAATGTCACCCTCCCGCTCTGAACCCGTGACGACCGACCCCGCGCGCCCCGCCGACCACATCGACCGCGGCGGCGACGAGGAGCGGATCGCCTCGCCCACGCTCGGAGTCGCCGGATGGCTGCGGTGGGCGTGGCGGCAGCTGACCAGCATGCGCACTGCGCTGGTGCTCCTGCTCCTGCTCGCCATGATCGCCGTCCCGGGGTCGATCTTCCCGCAGCGGGTCGCGAACCCGAACGGCGTGACCCAGTTCTTCCGTGACAACCCCGACATCGCACCGACGCTCGACGCGTTGCAGCTGTTCGACCTGTATGGCTCGGTGTGGTTCTCGTCCGTCTACCTGCTGCTGTTCGTCTCGCTGATCGGATGCGTCATCCCGCGCATGCGCCACCATGCCAAGGCGCTCCGTTCCCGCCCGCCACGCACGCCCGTCCGGTTGCAGAGGCTCGACCATCACCTCGTCGACGACGTGCACGTGCCCGCGCACGTGGAAGCAGTGACAGAAGCGCCAGCGGCGATCACGATCGCAGAACGGCTGCTGCGCCGCCAGGGGTACCGCACCGAACGCTACGACGCGGCGGGAGTGTGGTCGGTGTCGGCCGAGCGGGGCTACCTGCGCGAGACCGGAAACCTCGTCTTCCATGCCTCCCTGGTCGGGGTGCTCGTCTCCGTCCTCATCACGGGCGGCTTCGCCTACACGGGGCAGCGGGTCATCGTCGAGGGCTCCACGTTCGTGAACAGCCTCAGCGACTATTCCTCGTTCACGCCGGGTCGGTTCGTCGACGACACCGCGCTTGACCCCTATTCGCTCACCCTCGACCGATTCGACGTCACGTACGAACTTCCAGGGACACCCGGAGCGGGGCAGGCCGGCGACTTCGCCGCCCGGCTCACGATCCGTGCCCCCGGCGATCCGGACGGACGCAAGGATGTCGTACGTGTGAACCACCCCATCGACGTGGCAGGCGACCGGATCTACCTGCTCGGCAACGGGTACGCCCCGACGATCACGATCCGCAACGCGGAAGGCGAGGTCGTCTACAGCGAATCGCAGCCCTTCCTGCCGCAGGACGGGATGATGACCTCGCTCGGCATCCTCAAGGTACCCGACGGATTGCCCGAGCAGATCGGACTGGTCGGGTTCTTCTATCCGACCCAGGGCACTCTCCCCAGCGGCGCGTACACGTCGGTGTACCCGGACCTGGTGAACCCGGTCGTCACTTTCAACGTGTTCTCCGGCAGCCTCGGCATCGACGACGGCACGCCGCGCTCCGTGTACACGCTCGACACGTCAGGGATGACGCAGGTCACTGGCGGCGAAACCGGACTCGAATCCATCGAGCTCACTCCGGGACAGACCGCGAACCTGCCGAACGGGTGGGGCACGATCACGTTCGAGGACGCCGCCGGGACCGGGGATCTCCTGTCCTCCGTGAAGCGGTTCGTGTCGCTGCAGATTCAGCGCGACGGGGGCGCGATCTGGGTGCTCGCATTCGCGTCGATCGCGACGACCGGACTCATCACCGCACTGCTGGTGCCCCGCCGTCGCCTCTGGGTGAAGGCTTCCCTGACCGCACCCGACGGAGCGCCGCAACTGCTGCGCCTCGAATACGCCGGCCTCGCCCGAGGCGAAGACCCCCAGCTGGCCCAGGTCGTGTCACGACTGCGCGAGGAGCATCTCGCCGCCGTCACTGACGACCCCACCGATCCGCCCACCGACAAGGAGACCCTGTGAACGCGTCTGCCTCCACCCGCAAGAAACTGCCGACCCCGGTCAAGGCCACCGTGATTTCGATCGTCGTCGTGGTCGTGCTCGTGATCGCCGCGATCGTGTATGTCAATGTGACCCGCCCAGCGCCGGTGACTCCCGACGACGGTGCGCTGCCTGGCACACGCAGTGACTCCCACGTGCTCGACGAGGCCGGGGCGGACGCACCGACGCTGGTGGAGTTCCTCGACTTCGAGTGCGAGGCATGTGGGGCGTTCTACCCGTACATCGAGGAGATCCGCGAACAGTACGCCGGAGACATCAACTACGTCGTGCGCTACTTCCCGATCCCCAACCACTACAACTCGATGCACGCCGCCGTCGCGGTCGAGGCAGCTGCGCAGCAGGGCCGGTTCGAGGAGATGTACGACCGGATGTTCGAGACGCAGATCGAGTGGGGCGAAGGCCAGTCATCCGAGGCTGCCCGCTTCCGCGGGTACGCCGAGGAGCTGGGCCTGGACATGGACGCGTACGACGCGGCAGTGGCAGACCCGCAGACGCAGGCCCGCGTCGAGGAGGACTTCCTGGAGGGGCAGGAGATGGGTGTCACTGGCACGCCCACGTTCTTCCTTGACGGCGTGAAGCTCGAGCTCACCTCCTTGACGGACCTCACAGATGCCCTCGATCGCGCCATCGCCGACTGAGACGCTCCCCTCCCCCACACCGGTCGGCGCAGCCCGTCCCCTGCTGCGAATGCGCCTTGCCATGCCGACCGCATTGGCCGGTGGGCTGATCCTCGACCTCGCGTACCCCGCCGTCGGGTGGTGGCCCGCGGCATTCGTCGCCGTGACGCTCGGCCTGCTCACGCTGATCGGGCGGAGCGTCCCCGGGGCGCTGGGCGTCGGGCTCGCATTCGCCGTCGGGTTTTTCCCGCTCCATCTGATCTGGGTGGACGAGTTCCTCGGTCCGCTGCCGTGGATCGCACTGGCGGCGTTGCAGGCGACGCTGTTCGCCATTGGGGCGGTGCCGATCGCGCTCGCGTACCGGTGGTTGCCACGACGGGCCGGCGTCGTTCTGCCACCACTGCTGGTCGCGGGGTTGTGGACGCTGCGCGAGCTGGTCAGCGGAGCATGGCCATACACGGGATTCCCATGGGCGCGAATCGGGTTGAGCCAGGTCGACGGACCCTTCGCCCAGATCGCATCCTGGACAGGGACGGGCGGACTGTCATTCCTCGTCGTCGTCCTGTCTGCCTCAGCGATCCAGGCGGGCCGTGCACGGGAGCCGCGTCGCGGTCTCATTCCGCTGGCAGTCGCGGTCGTGCTCGCGCTGCTGCCGGCGTTCCCAACAACCCCGGCAGGCGAGCTGCGGATCGGCTGGGTGCAGGCGAACGGGCCATCGGCCTACTTCGACGAGCGCGCCTCCGGTGACATCCTCGCCGCGCAGTTGGCCGCCACCGAGACGCTGCTCGGACAGGACATGGACCTGCTCGTCTGGCCCGAAGGATCCGTCGACTCGGATCCTCTGAACCAGCCGGCGACGGCCGCGGTGCTTGATGACGTCGTACGCCGGGCCGAGGCACCGGTGCTCGCCAACGCCGCCACCCAGCGCGGCGACGACACCTACAACACGTCGCTGCTCTGGACGAGGGAGGGCGCACCGCAGATGCACGACAAGATCAACCCCGTGCCGTTCGGCGAGTACGTGCCCGATAGGTGGTTCTATGAGGCGATCGCCCCCGAGCTGATAGGGCTGATCCAGCGCGAGTACACCCCAGGGGCGAATCCGCCGCTGGTCACGGTCGGGAATGTCGCGCTCGGGCTCGCGATCTGCTTCGACGTCATCTACGACGATGTCATCCGTGCGGGCGCGCTCGGCGGCGCTCAGGCATACGTGTTCCAGACCAACAACGCCGACTTCCGCGGCACCGACGAGAACCTCCAGCAGCTCGCCACCGCCCGGATGCGTGCGATCGAGACGGGCCGCTCCGTCGCCAACATCTCCACCACGGGCACGAGCCAGCTCATCGCTCCCGACGGCACCGTCCTCGACGAGGCGGCAGCCGGGACGACCGCGGCCCGGATCGGCGACATCCCGCTGCGCACCGGGCTGACCCCCGCCGTCTTGATGGGCCCGTGGCCGACCGCGATCGGCGCAGGCGGGGCGGTCCTGGCACTGCTACTCCTCGGGATCGCGCGCCGCGGCCTTTCGCTCCGCCTCGAAGAACGGAACCTCTCATGAAGCGTCCACGCCCTGTTCTCGCGGCCGCGCTCCTCGCTGGCGTACTAGCGCTAGCCAGCTGCGCGTACACGGTCTCGCTCGATGCCGCAGCGGACGCGGAGAGCCCGTTATGCGCGAACGCCTCCGTCCGTCTTCCCGAGACCATCGGCGACCTCGAACGGCGCTGGACCGACGCGCAGGCCACCGGCGCCTGGGGCGTCCCCACGGCCGTCGTGTGCAGCTGCGGCCTTCAGCCTCCCGCCCCGACCACGCTGCAATGCGTGACGATCGGCGGCGTCGACTGGATCGTCGACGAAACCGACACGCCGAACCTGCGCCTGACCACCTACGGGCGTGAACCCGCCGCCCAGGCCTACATCGACACCACTGTCGTATCAGCCGACGAGGTGCTCGGCGTGCTCTCCACCGCGGTCCAGCAGCTGCCCGCGACCGGTGAGTGCACCGCCCCAGACGTCGAGACCGGTCAGCAAGACGCACCGACGGCTGTCGATGGGGACGGCCGATGAACTCACGCATGCTCCGGCTAACAGGGCCCTTCATCCTCGCCCTGGCCGCCCTGGCCGCGCTCATCGTCGGACTGCTGATGGGCGGCGGTGCGGCACCGCGCTTGATCTCGGATCCTGGACCGGTCATCCGCTGGGGCTTGCCCGTGGTGAAGCTGCTCGTGAACCTCTCCGCCGCGACCATGGTCGGCGCTCTCATCGTGGCGTTGTTCGCCCTCCGTGCCCGAGAACGCGAGTTCAGCCTCGCCCTCGACGTGGCGTCGGCCGCCGCTGCGGTGTTCACGGTGGCTGCGGGCGCCACCGGCTTCTTCACGTTCGTGTCCACTTTCAACCCGGAAGTCTCCGCTGGCATGGCGTTCGGTCAGCAGCTCGGTCGATACCTCACCGAGACGGAGCTCGGCCGCGTATGGCTGATCAGCACCGTCGCCGCGGCCGTCATCACCATCCTCGCGTTCGCGGTTCGCGGCTGGGCATCGACGCTCGTCACCGCGCTCGTGGCCATCGCAGCACTGGTGCCGATGGCGACCCAGGGCCACTCCGGAACCCTCGCCAACCACGACGCCGCGGTCATGGCACTGATCATCCATGTCGTCGGCGTCGCCGTCTGGCTCGGTGGACTCGTGACGCTCGTTTTCCTCCGCCCAGCGCTCACGGCCGGGCGGGTCCGCATCGTGGTGGAACGCTACTCCACGTTGGCACTGGCCTCGTTCGCGCTGGTCGCCGTCTCCGGCGCTGCCCGCACTTTGACGTCGATCACCGATCCGCGAGAACTCCTCAGCCCCTACGGGGCGCTGCTCGCCGCCAAGACCGTGGCGCTGTTCGTCCTCGGCGCGCTTGGCGTGGTCTATCGTCGCCGCCTCATCGCCCGGATGACGGGCACGGGCGGGGCAGCGTTCTGGTGGCTCATCGTCGCCGAGCTCGGCATGATGGGCATCGCCAGCGGCGCCGCCGCCGCGCTCGCGCGCACCCCGGCTCCCGCCGACGTCCTCGCGCCCGCCCTCACGACAGCGGCAGAGATCCTCACCGAGGCGCCGCTGCCGCCCGAGCTCACGCCGCTGGCGTGGCTCACAGCCTGGGAGGTCGATCTGCTGTGGGCCGTCGTCGCGGCCGGCGGAGTGGTGTTCTATCTCGCCGGGGTCCGCCGCCTGCGCCGCGTTGGCCGGGCCTGGCCGAAGTCCAGAACGGTCCTCTGGACATGTGGAATGCTGCTGCTGTTCTGGACTACGTCAGGCGCGGCAGCCGCGTACGGCGACTACCTGCACAGCATGAATATGCTTGGGAGGATCCAGTTGCTCCTCGTCATCCCGCCGCTTCTGGTCCTCGGTGCCCCGTATCGCCTCGCCCTCGAAGCAATCGCTCACCGCAACGATGGCAGCCACGGGATCCGCGAGTGGCTCCAGGCTGCCACCCGATCACCCGCCCTCCGGATCCTCCGGCACTCGGCGGTTGCGACAATCCTGATGGTGGCGACTCTGTGGGGCCTCGGCGCGACTCGCGTCCTATCCTGGACTCTCGTCGATCCGCTCGGCCACGAATGGGCGATCGCGCACTCACTCGCAGTCGGGAGCCTCCTGGCCTGGAACGTCCTGACATCCGCGCGGCCGGCCGTGCGTGCCGCCGTCACGGGCGCCATCACGATCGCTGCGACGGCGCTCGGACTCTGGAATCTGCTTCAGCCAGGGCTCGCCTTCGCGGATTGGTTCGGGGCGATGGGGCGCACATGGGGGGCCTCACCGATCGAAGACCAACGCAACGCCGGACTCATAGCGATCGTCGGCGCGATCCTGCCCATTCTCCTGGCCACCGTCGGGCGTCGATTCGGCTCGGCCGACCACGTTGCATCTATCCCGCCCTCATCGAAAGGACACTCATGGCCCACCGCCGCCACACACGACTCGGAGCCCTCACGGGGCTGATCACTGCCGCAACTCTCGTGTTGCTCCCGGCCCAGTCTGCTTCCGCGCACGACAACCTCCTCGAAGCGTCCCCAGCGGCGGGCACGACGGTGGCGGCGCTTGACGCGGTGACGCTGACCTTCAGCGCTGAGCTGATCGACTTCGGGCAAGCGAGCTACGCCCAGGTGCAGGGGCCGGACGGCCTCTACTACGAGACGTCCTGCTCGACGATCGACCTGAATGTCCTGACTACGCCGGTCGCGCTCGGAGAGGCCGGCACCTACACGATTGCTTGGAATGCCGTCTCCAGCGACGGTCACCCCATCTCGGAGTCCTACGAGTTCACGTACGCGCCGGCTGAGGGCGCCGAACCTGCGCTCGGATGGGATGAGCCCGCCTGCCGCAACGAGGACACCCGCACGCAGCCCGGCGCCGTGCCCGAGCCTGCAGAACAACCCGAATCGACCGCGGAGGCATCCGCGAGCACACCCGCGCCGCAGCCGCGCGCCTCGGAGACCACAGAGGTGGAGAACGAGGGCGCCGGACTGGTCGTGGCCGGCGTGATCGGGGCTGGCGCGCTACTGGCTGCAGCTTTCGCCGGTGGGTTCTTCGCTCTTCGTGCGAGGTCACGTCGCCGGTGAGGTGAGGACACAGACCTGGGCGGCATGGACCACGGTGGTGACAGTGTCCGAAGTGAGGACATGCCGCCCGTAAGCAAGCGCGCGAGGAACCGTTCCTCGTCGACCTTGCCATAGTGAATGGTCAGCTCGGTGTCGGTCCCCTCGCCGGTGGTCGCGCGCGTGCACTCGATCGGGAGGTCCCGGTTATCGGACCTGTACCTCACTGTCGTCATCGTCCTCGAGGTCTTCGAGGACCTCGAAGGGCGATTCGACGTCGCCCCGCCACGCCTCGAGGCCTTCGCGGATCGCGAGCACCGCGACCACGAGGGCCGCCACCGAGTCCGCCCACCACCAGCCGAACAGAGTGTTGAGGATGAGGCCGATGAACACGGCGCCGGAGAGGTAGACGCAGAGGATGAGCTGCTTGGCGTCGGCGAGCACGCTCTTGGAGTCGAGCTCGCGGCCGGTGCGGATCTCGAACCACGCCAGCAACGGCATCACGACCAGGCTCAGCGCGGTGATGCCAAGACCGAACGGGCTGTGGTCGGGGCCCTCTGTCTGTACGAGGCTCAGGACGGCGTCGACGGTGACGTAGGCGGCGAGGGCGAAGAACGCCAGGCCGATCGCCTTGACAGTGACCTTCTCCCACCGCTCGGGGTCCTTGCGTGTGAACTGCCAGGCGATGGCGGCCGCCGAGAGGACTTCGACGACGGAGTCGAGGCCGAAGCCGATCAGCGCCGCGGAGGAGGCCAGCACGCCGGCCCAGACGGCGACGATGGCTTCGATGACGTTGTAGGTGATCGTGAAGCCGACGATGAAGCGCACGCGACGGTGCAGCGTGGCACGGCGCTTGGTGGTCAGTGGCGCGCTCATGCGGTTGCCGCCGTTCCGCAGCAGCCGGGCACGGTGCACGAGTCGTCCACGCAGGGTGCGCTCTCGTCAACGGCGAGGGTGACATCGACGAGCGCCGTCAGCGCTGCGGCGAGATGGGGATCAGCGATCTCGTACCGGGTCTGTCGACCCTCTGGCTCGGCGACCACGATTCCGCAGTCGCGGAGGCACGTCAGGTGGTTGGAGACATTCGACCTCGAGAGGTCCAGTGAACGCGAGAGCTCGGCCGGGTAGCTCGGCCCGCCGAGGAGGGTCATCAGGATCCGGGAGCGGCTCGGGTCGGCCATCGCCCGACCCAGCCGGTTCATCACGTCGATTCGGGAAGCAATGGTCAGCACGCAATGACTATACATCCAGGGCTGTACTGATCGCAATCTCGGTGCCGTGGCGCCAGGTCTTGTCGCCGCCGTCGAGGTTACGCGCAACGGATACCCGCTGGGTCAGGATCCGAGTGACGAGGTGTCCCCGCAGACCGACATGGCAGTTCACCATGAGCGGCCCGCTCGGCAACTCGTCAATGCCCTTTCAGTGCCCGACCAGCCCGTCGCGAGTCCCTACCAGGGAACCGCGCGCCACGGGATCTGCCACTTCACTCCGATGCCCGCGTACGCCGACCTGGCTTGGGTCGACATTGCGGACATGCCCATCCTGTCGAGTACGCTCCACGACGCTTCGAGACGCCACCGCGACTCGCTCGTTAAGACGGGCTCGCAGACTGACAAGCTCACGCCAACCGCCCGAATCGACCGCGCGACCGTGCCCTTGCGATTCCTCGTCGGCGATCCGCGCATCGAGGGACGCTAGCGCGCCCCGGCTCGAGATCAGCCAGTGATCGAGCTGGCGCGCTGCGCTTTGATCGTCATTCGCTCCGACACGCCACCCTCGGTCACGAGTCACCTTCGCTGCCCTCCCCAACTCGCCCCGCGCCGCACGCACCGAGTCCTCGATCGTCACTTCTGCGACGCCGCGCATCATGCTGTCCGCAATCTGCTCGCGCGCGGCGCTGGCTGTCCACCCCATCGCGATCGCCTCGTTGTGAACCCGCCCGCGGGTCATGCCGACATAGAGTCCCGAGGCATCCACGCCCGGCCCGACCACCGACGCATCCGTCGTCTCGCCCTGGATTCCGTGCACTGTCGACGCGTAGGCCAGGTGCATGTGCTCGGCCGCGTAGTCGAGCGACACGCGCCGCACGTCCCCACGATCGCCAAGGGCGACGAGCTCGACATCGGACGCGCGGACCCGGCGGATCGTCCACAGCGCGCGGTTTTCAACATCCGCCACTCGGTCGTTGAGCCGCGTCTGAACGATGTCCCCTTCGAGTAGCCGCTGTTCGCCCTGCCCAACCACAAGACGATCCGGATGCAGCTGCCCGAGCTCAACTCGGCGTTCCTGGATCGCCTCGTTGATCGCATCCGCCTCATCGTTCGTGCTCGTGACGAGGGCGACTCGCTTGCGCACGGCCGTCCAACGGAAGTACGCCTCGACCATCACATCCCTTGCTTGCGCGGCATCCGTCACACGGTGCATCTGTTCGCGCGCGTCGAGTTCGGTCGCGACTGCGAGCGCGGCTTCTTTGGATGCCGGCTCCCGCATGCGGAGCGTGAGCGCGGCGTAGCTCGGATCGCGGAAGCGATGCACCGCCGTCAGCTCGACGACCGCAGTCGCGCGTCGGGTCATGCATGCCATCGCACCGGCGTGACCGACGGGCATGGCCTGCAGATGGTCGCCGACCATCGCGATGCCCGCGCCCGTCTCTGCTGCGATAGCCGCCAGGGCATTGGCGGTGTGCAGGTCGACCATCCCCGCCTCGTCGACGACGACCCGGTCAGCTGCGCCCAGTGCAAAGTAGCGCGGGCCGGTGTAGATCCGCCCGACGCACTCATCGATCTCGCCCGCTTGCAGTCGCCTCCACACCTCCGCGCCGGCTTCGTCGCGACCCCACCGCCATCCATAGTCGGCCAACAACGCATGCAGGCTCACGGCGGTCACGCCGATCTCGCGGCCCGCGACAGACGCTGCCTTCTTGGTCGGCGCGACGACGACGAGCTGACGTTGTTGCTGAGCGAGCGCGATGCGAGCGGCCCTGAGCATCGTCGTCTTTCCAGCGCCCGCGGGGCCCGTGACCGAGACGAGCCGATCTGTTCCGGCGATCGCCGACGCCGCTGTGATCTGTCCCTCGTCGAGCGTGACATCAGCATCGAGGACCGCGCCTGCAATGTCGAGGATCGCGCGGGGGCGGAACGACTCGCCGACCCGCGTCAGGGCGTCGAACCTGGCGGCGAGCTCGACCTTCAGCCGGGCAGTCGATGACGCCATGAATCCCTTGATGTGCTGTGGGCGATCGCCCTCGGCTTCGAGCAGGTCGACGGTCTGGGTGAGCCCGCGCGCCACGACGTCGTCAATCAGCACCTGCAGGTTGTCGCGGCGGGCAACCACTCCGGATGCAGCGACCGCCCGCGTCGCGCCGGCCCGAAGGTCATAGCTACTGAACCTCCCCCCGCACGCGGTCGACCGGCTATCGGCATCCACGATCGCCTTGGCAGCGAGCAGGTCGCGGTCGAGCGTCTCGATCGCTGCTGGCCACGAGCGGGCTGCCGAACGCTCTCGGAGTATCCCGGCGTCGATCGCGTGAAGCTCGTCTCGGATGAGCTGCTCCCACTCCGATTCGTCCACGGCGCCGGGCTTGTCCGGGCGGTTCTTCGCCCACGCAAGCCGGTCGAGGTGCTGTAGCACGTCGTGGTCGGGCTCCTGGCCGGGATGCTCCGAGCGCCACTTCAGAAGAAGCTTGGCGCGGTTCGCCTCGATCTGGTTCGAGCGCCGCGACAGCGGCCGGACAGCTTGGGCGAGTTGCGCGATCTCCCCGTCGTCGCCGATCGAGTAGCCGTTGCGCACGAGCGCTGCTATCCAGTCCGGGTCGGTGCGCGCCGCGAGTTCGCCCTCCGCGTTGATCAGCGTGTGCAGCTTCATCGCTACCCGGGAGTCGACGTTCGACCACTTACCGTCCTCGCCGAGCACCTTGACGTTCAGCCATAGGTGCCGGTGGATGTGCGGGTCCAAAGCCCGCGAACGCCTGTGCTGAAGTTCGACAACTTCGATCCGGTGAAGCGACTCCCGGATGCTGCCGCCCGCGCCTCGGCGCGCGTTCAGCTCACGCCGCCAGGTCGTCATAATGCGCGTGCGGAGCCGGTCTTGCAGCGCTTCGAACTCCGTGGCGAGGTCGTCGTTGATCAGGGCCGCGATGCTATAGGACTTCGGCGCGTTGATCGTGCCGTCCAAGATCAGATCGGCCTGTGGCGAACCGAGTTCGCGGCCGCGCGGAACGTCCGTGACGGGGTCGCGGCCGTCGACCCAGCGGCGGAGCGCAGCGGCGTCGAGGCCGTCGACGGTCACCGCGCAGTTTTCCACCGTGAATCGGGTGACATGCTGGGCGTCTGCGCGGCTGTACGCCGCGAGCGCCTCGACTCCCGTCACCGCGCGCAGGTGCGAGTCGCAGCTCCCCTTGAACGCGTAGGCCATCGCCTGCCGAACCCCCTGCGATCCGACACCCCGCTTCCAGCGCTCGAGTCCCCCGCGCACAGGTTCAGCGTACGCCGCTAATGTCTAACTTGCGAGTGTTTACACATACAGTGCCTGCGTGCATTGCCCTGAGTCGAGTTGCCTTGAGTGGCTTCGCGGCATTCTTCGCGACCTTGAGTCCGAATGCATGCCCCCGGCGCTCTCGACGTCAGCGCGTCGGAGGGCGACGCCTCGGTCTCCGACGCGTCGCCGTGCGCCAATCACGAAGCGGCGCCGCCAGCCGCGTTGGCCCGCTTCTTCGTCGCCTCGGGGTCCTCGCCCACGGGCCACCCATGGAGGACTCGGGCTTTGCGGTGCATCGTGATTGGCGTAGACCGGAGGACGTGCTCCACGGTCTTCTTCAGGAACACCCCTGCTCCGAGCTCTCTCGGAACATCTGGGTGATCGATGATGCTCACCGTCGGCAAGTTGGCGATCGCCGTCTCAATCTCCACCCCGGAGACTTCAACGCTGACGGCTTCAGTTTCGCTACCCTCGTCCTCCTGGGCATCGACCTCGATCTCAGTGCTGAGCTCGCTCAGGACGGCGTCGCCCTCATCCTCATGCCCTCCCTCCGAACCTTCCGGGGCCGCACCTTCGTAGTGCAACATGAGCAGACACACAGCGTCGTACGCGTCGTCCTCCTGCGAGAGCTTCCCCAGCAAGTCGATCAGCCACCTGGCCTTGTCTGGCTCCGATTCAAAGATCGTCGAGCGAAGTCCATACAAAAAGCCGTGTGCAGCAAGCGGGTGTCGACTACGCAGGTTCTTGGCGTCGCCGTACGCCTCCTCGATTCGGTTCGCCGCGTTCTTGCCGAACGAGCTATCCATGCGCTTCGTTGAGATGAGGATTTCGGGTCCCGTCTCCCAGGCGGACATGACCACATCCACCTGCTTGATGTAGTGGCGCCCGAGGACCTTGGCGTCTGTAGCGACGACGCCCTTCATCGGCGTCTGTCGCGCAAGTTGCGCGCCGACCTTCGCACGAAGATCCTTGGTCGTACCCGCGACATAGTTCGCTACCGGGGTCGGCATGACCCGAGGGTGAGTTGCGCGCGGCCAGACAGCGTCGTACGCGAACCCCGCTCGCCTCAGTTCGTATGCGACCCACACGTCGAGCGCGAGCGCTGGCACGCCGCTTTGACTATTTGCGTTGAGTAACCGGGGAACGCCGAGCAAGGTCTGGAGAGTTGGGATGTCGGGGACATAATCGTCACCGCGCCAGGGCCCATCTTTGAACTCTGACCTAGCGGCTGCCACCTCGACGATGCGGTCAAAGAGCGGCCAAGCCCTCTGTTTCAGGCTCGGTTCAGCCACTCTTTCCCCTTGTCACTCGTCGCTGCATGAATGCGGCGTGGTCGTCGCGGACCGCGCGTAGCTGCGCCTCGCTAAGGTCGCCGAGGATCACCTCGTCAACCAAGGCGACCGCGCCAAGCAGATTCTTGGTCTGCAACAGCCGCTGAACCCGTGGCTTCAGCTCGACGAGCGCATCGCGATGCTTGGTCATCGTCACGACGCTCGGCATCCACCATCGGTCAGCCTCACGCGGTTCGATCTTGAGCACGCCACCGCCATAGCTGCGACCGACAAGCTCGGCACCGAGCAACGTGACCGAATTGAGCGAAGCAACCGGCAAGACTTCCCGAGCGACGTCACGCACCTCAGGCTTCAAGTAGACGCCGTGGACGCTGTTCAGGTGGAGTGCGCTGGCCTGGTTCGTCGTGAGTCGAGCGGTATCAGCATTCATGTAGGTCAGCAGCAGATCAGCCGGCTCGAGCACCGGCACTCTCCACCAGGGCTTTCGAACGCGGCACTTATATGCGGTGTCCACGCCCGTAGCGTGTCCGGACTCGATGTAGGCCAGGGTCTCCGAAGCTGGGTGGTTGCTCGGATAGAGCAACCACGTCGCTTGCCCTGCCTGCCCCAGTCGAGTCATCGCCGAATCAGTGAGCGCGAGGCCACGGAGGTGCGAACTGCCAGGAGGCGAAACGCGGCGCAGGTCGCGTCGCGGTATGCCTAGGGCGTGTTGATCAAGAAGGTGCGGGGTGGCCAGCCGCCGTGAGTTGCGCGGGAGAATGGGCGTGTGAAGATCCAGGTGCTGCATATCGAGGATTGCCCGAATTGGCAGGAGGCGGGCGATCGAGTACGGCTGGTGCTCGACTCGATCGGACGGGGCGATGTTCCGGTGGAGTTCGTGTTGATCCGCACCGAGGCTGAGGCGGTGAGCTCTGGTTTCGCGGGCTCGCCCACGATTCTTCTGGACGGTCAGGACTTGTTCCCGTCCCAGGGGAACACTGCCGACTTGGCGTGCAGGGTCTATCTGACCGAGCGCGGCTTTGCGGGTGCGCCGACGGTGGGACAGCTTGAGCGCACGCTGCAGGAGCGCGAAGCGCTCAGCGGAGATCGGTCTTGATCCAGATCAGCGCCGCGGCGAGGCTGACGGCGGCTCGGTAGTTGCGGGCGAGTTTGTCCGAGCGCATCGCGATGCCGCGCCACTGCTTGAGACGGTTGAAGCAGCGTTCTACGACGTTGCGTCCCTTGTAGCGTTCCTTCTGCTTGTCGCCGAAAGCGATCGGCCGGCCCGGCTTCTTGCGGCGGTGCGCGATCTGGTCGTCCCGCTCGGGGATGGTCGCCGCGATCCTCCGGTCGCGGAGCCAGGCGCGGTTCGCCCTTGAGGGGTACCCCTTGTCGGCGAGCACCCGGTCGGGGCGGGTGCGGGGGCGGCCCTTCCCGTCGCGGGGAACGCGGATGTTCTCCAGCACCGCGCTCATCATCGTGGTGTCGTTGATGTTCCCGGCGGTGATCATCATGCTCAGCGGCCGGCCGCGCCCGTCGCAGACCAGGTGCAGTTTGGTCGTCAGCCCGCCGCGGGAGCGTCCGATCCCGTGATCAGGCGGCTCGGACCACGGATTCTTGTGATTCGGCACAGCCCCCTGTGTCCCGGGCGAGGGTCGCGCCGTGCTGATGCACGCGCGCGATCGTGGAGTCGATCGAGACGACCCAGTCGATTTCCCCAGCGGCGTCGGCCTGCTTCTGCACCTCGGTGAGCAGCTTCTGCCAGGTGCCGTCCCCGGCCCACCGGTTGAACCGCTTGTAGATCGAGTTCCACTTCCCGAACCGTTCCGGAACGTCACGCCACGGCGCACCGGTCCGGTACTTCCACGCCATCCCCTCGATAGCGAGCCGGTGATCCGTCCACGGCCGCGACCGACCGGTCACCGTCGGCATCAACGGCTCCATCACGGCCCACACCTCGTCAGAGATCTCCTGTCGCGTCACCGTTCAAGACTCACCCACCGAGGAGCGGAACCTCTTGATCAACACGCCCTAGTTCCTGCACTCGCTGCGGCGACAGCGTGAAGAACTTGTTCGCACCGGTCACCATGCCGAGCGTTGTCTCACCGAACTCCTGCAGCGGCACGAACGCCCCGGATGGCATAAGCCGTGCGATGGCCTCAACAGTGGCGTCCTGAATGTGCAACGGCGTCCAACGAGCCGCGGGATCCGTCGTCGCCCACGTCGTTCCCTCATCCAAGTTGCCGAGGGTCGTGGCATCACGGGTCTGCCGCAGAGTCGCGACCCCCGCGGGCTCCCCCAGCCAGCCCGCGGCCTTCACCAGCACAGTGTCGGCCTCGGCGTCCGGGAAGATTTGCGTCTCGAATGTAATGAGCTCCACCGACTCGAAGCGTGACAGAAGGAAGGAGCGCACCGGTGCCGCGTAGTTCGTGCTCAGCAGCTCGGCCGGGAGCACCATGCCGAGCCGTCCGCCGCGTCGCAGATGCGCAGCCGAGTGCACCACGAAGGCGGCCCACGACGAAGCGAGCCCAGTGAGAGCGACACCCTGGGCCTGCGCGGCGAACCGGGCACGGTCACGCACGTCGCCCGAGAAGTCCTGGTACCGAATAAACGGCGGGTTGCCGATCACGGCAGAGTAGGTACCACTGGGCTCGGTGAGGAAGAAGTCTGAAACTCGAATTTTTGCAACTCCGCCAGCATCAGCGACGAGCTCGCCAGCGACGCGCGCGGACGCCTCATGAAGCTCGACGCCGTGCACAACTGGCTCCGCTGCACCAAGGGCGCGGAGCCGGTCAACTGCGGCCACGAGGAACGCCGCCTCCCCCGCGGCTGGCTCAAGGACCGTGTCATCGGCACTTTGGATCGCCCACTCCGCGAGGTGCCGCGTCACTCCGTCAGGCGTAAAGAAGGCCCCACGTGCCTTACGCAGCGAAGGTGTATCGAGACTCGAGGTGGGCATCTACACCAGGCTATTGGCTGCCACCGACGTCGCTGGGAGGCGCGCAGCGAGCCTGCCAGTGCAATCAGTGACACGGGCGCGGCGGCTCCTATCCCGCCGCGATCTCGTTCGCCGCCACGCTGATCGAGAAAACACTGCCTCAGGCGCCAGGAGATCAGGGCCGATCCCGAAGCCGATCGACCATCGGTCGGTAGCGGTCGCGCCGGCCCGCTCGACGCTTGCTCGTAGACTCGACTTGGAGGACTGATGGAGCCTCGATCGGCATGGAGAGCGAACGACCTAGCCGCCTACGACGCGGCGTGCGAGGCAGCGAACGGCGCAATCGCGGCCCTGTTGGGTCTCGCTGATGACGGCGCGATGTTGCATGAGCACGCCCTCGCCGAGGCATCCGCGATCCGACGGGAGCTGGTCGAAGTCGACGCCTTCAACCGTTCGGCGCTCGAAACGCTGCTCGCGCGAATGACAAGCCGCATCGCTGAGCTCTCAGGACCACTGCCGTGACGGACCTCGAGCTGGAAGCTGCAGAGGCCCGGTCGGTCTTCGATGCGAAGATCGTCCCTGTCCTGTTCCCCCCCACGGACCGACGCACAACACCCACGCTGACGCTCGTAGTCGGTCAACCCGGGGCTGGTGGCGGACGAGCGGCGCGCGGGCTGCTCGCCGAGAATCCTGGTGCAGCAGTGGTCGACAGAGACGGCTTGCGTGCGTTCCACCCTCGCTACGTGGAGTTGTCGCGGTCCCGGTCGCCGGAAGCGCTGCGCATCTTCGCCGAAGCAGCCTCAGTATGGCTGCGTGACTGCCTCGCGTATGCGCGCACGAATCGACGGCCGCTCCTGGTCGTGGGCTCCTTCTCGTCCGCTCAAGTAGCGGTCGCCACCGCGGATCTGTTCCGACGTGAAGGGTTCGAGACGCACGTTGCCGTCGTCGCCCAGCCCCGCGCTGTCAGCCTCCTGTCCGAGGCATCGAGGCACCTGCTTGCAGCTCTCAACGCACGGAGCGCTCCGTTGCCTGACCTCCGAACGCACGACGCGGGGTTCGAGGCGACGCGGGCGCTGGTGAGCCAGTTCGACGACGAGGCATCCGTCGATCGACTTACTGTGGTCGGTCGCGCGGGCGATTGGGTCTTCGATGCTCACCGCTCGGACGGCTTCGCGGGAGCCAGCCGGGCGCTCATACGTGAGCAGGTGACGCCGATGTCGGGACCGGAGGGAAGGCGGTGGCTGTCGGAACTCCGCGCAAGCACGGAGTTCGCGCTGAACGCCGGTCGTGCGCACGGTCCACTGGCTGAAGTCCTTGTGGAACTGCACGAGCTCGCGCTGAGTGAGGTACTCCCTCGCCTGCCACTGCCGGCGGAGTCTCTGGCGCGCTCGAGAGCGGAGACGACAATTCACGCTCGGATCGACGCGCTGCGACGGGCAGTCCCGACTGAGGGCGCACTTGTCGACATCGCCGCGCCCACGACCACCCCCTCAGTACCGAGCCCTGACATCGGACCGGGCTGAGCGGCTGCACCCCGCGCGACTCATCCGAGCACGTCTTGCGGCAGGACCACGCACGCCGGGCACTCGGGCACTCCCGAAGCAGTCAGCACCAGCGCGGCAGCGAAGGCAACGGATGCCAGCGCGACGACGAGTGCTCCGAGGCGGAGCATCCGCCTCTCGTTTCCTACCCACACGGCTCCTACAAGCCCTGCGATGGCTACGACCGCGAGAGCACCGCTCACGACCACGGCGACGATCGCTGCGGTCGCTACGACTTCGATACCCACGATGCCAGCCTCGCGCCGAGGGAGTTCTCGCTCGCGCGTGGAGCTTCCACCTGACCTGTCTGCGGCGTCTTCCCGGTAAGTGGCACGGAGTGCGACCGGAGGGGTGTGCAGTGCCGGGTCGTGGAATACCGGAGGCCCGGAGCGCCAGCGGAGGGGTGAGGATATGCCGCGAAAGCCCGGAACGGAGCACCGTGGAGGGAGCTACGATCAGCCACCGGGAAGTCGCTCGCGATCGTGTTCACGACGTCATCCATCGCTGAGCGCGACGAGCGCCTGGACGAGTTCGGTACGGTGGCGCGACGGGTCGAGGATTGTGTCGACGACGAGCACTCGGATCGGCAGCCCTGGGTCGATGCCCTGCAGCGGGGCCAGGCACCAGCGCTGCTCTTCCTCGATGCTGTATCCCGGTTCGGCATCTGCCCGCCAGGTGAGCGCGCTGACGGCGACCCTGTAGAGCACAGTCTCGGTCTGCGATCGATCGATGAAGCTGGGATGGGTGTCGTGAAGGGTGGTCATCGGTTCATTCCCATCTGGTCGTTGTTGAGCGCCTGCGGGTGTGGAGCAGCGGGGTCGAGATGGTGTCGGCGTCGTGGCGGCTCACGGTGACGGAGCCGGTCGTTGACCTGCCGGGCGATCGCATCCATCCGCGCGTCCTCGATCTGCTCGGGCGTCAGGAGCGAACTCGGTTCCGGGCCTAGGCGCCCGCGACCGAGTGCCTTGCGGAGACGCTCAAGCTCCTCCTTCTGAACGGCGAGGTGGTGCGCGGCACGAACTCGAAGGGATTCTCGCTTCCACGCGGCGAAGAGTTCGGGCGGTGTGGCAATCTCCCGCAGCGCGAGGGCAAGCTCAGTTTTCGTCCACTCCCGGTCGAAGAACCCATCAGCAGCCGCGCGGTTCGCAAAACGCTCTTCGAGGGAAACCCGGTGCAGTCGCCGCACGGGGAGCCCTGCCTCGACGCGACGCTTCTCCCGATCGCGCCAGCGCTGCTGCGCAGCGAGGGACTTCTCCTTATTTGCGGCGTAGTAGGCGCGCCGTCTGGCGCGTTGCTCCTCGGGGTTGCGGGCGTACGCCTCGCGGCGGCGCCGGCGGCGCTTCTCCGGATCGGCGTGGTACTTCTCGCGCTGGTGGGCATTCGCCTGCTCGCGATGCTTGTCACGCCAGCGCTTGTTGCGTGCCCTGACGCGCTCTCGGTAGGCATCGGGATCCTGCGCGCGCTGCTTCGCCCGAGCCTGCCGCTGGTACTCGCGCTGCTCGTCGCGGTGCCGCGCGTAGTAGTCCCGCGCGTACTGGCGTCTCGCATCCCGCTTGCGCTTCGCCCGGTCGTACAACTGCGCCTGGGCGTGCGCGATCTGCAAGCGCACGTCCTCCGTTTCGCGGGAAATGCGGTCGTCGGCTTCGTCACTCATCGGTCGCTCCGATCCGCGCGGCCAACTCCCTGATCTTCGCCGGCTGGAAGCCTGACCAATGGTCGTGATCGTCGACAACCACCACCGGCGCCTGCGAGTACCCCAGGTCGTCGGTGACGTACTCACGCGCCGCCACGTTGCCCGGTTCGGCTAGGGCGTGTTGATCAAGAAGGTGCGGGGTGGCCAGCCGCCGTGAGTTGCGCGGGAGAATGGGCGTGTGAAGATCCAGGTGCTGCATATCGAGGATTGCCCGAATTGGCAGGAGGCGGGCGATCGAGTACGGCTGGTGCTCGACTCGATCGGACGGGGCGATGTTCCGGTGGAGTTCGTGTTGATCCGCACCGAGGCTGAGGCGGTGAGCTCTGGTTTCGCGGGCTCGCCCACGATTCTTCTGGACGGTCAGGACTTGTTCCCGTCCCAGGGGAACACTGCCGACTTGGCGTGCAGGGTCTATCTGACCGAGCGCGGCTTTGCGGGTGCGCCGACGGTGGGACAGCTTGAGCGCACGCTGCAGGAGCGCGAAGCGCTCAGCGGAGATCGGTCTTGATCCAGATCAGCGCCGCGGCGAGGCTGACGGCGGCTCGGTAGTTGCGGGCGAGTTTGTCCGAGCGCATCGCGATGCCGCGCCACTGCTTGAGACGGTTGAAGCAGCGTTCTACGACGTTGCGTCCCTTGTAGCGTTCCTTCTGCTTGTCGCCGAAAGCGATCGGCCGGCCCGGCTTCTTGCGGCGGTGCGCGATCTGGTCGTCCCGCTCGGGGATGGTCGCCGCGATCCTCCGGTCGCGGAGCCAGGCGCGGTTCGCCCTTGAGGGGTACCCCTTGTCGGCGAGCACCCGGTCGGGGCGGGTGCGGGGGCGGCCCTTCCCGTCGCGGGGAACGCGGATGTTCTCCAGCACCGCGCTCATCATCGTGGTGTCGTTGATGTTCCCGGCGGTGATCATCATGCTCAGCGGCCGGCCGCGCCCGTCGCAGACCAGGTGCAGTTTGGTCGTCAGCCCGCCGCGGGAGCGTCCGATCCCGTGATCAGGCGGCTCGGACCACGGATTCTTGTGATTCGGCACAGCCCCCTGTGTCCCGGGCGAGGGTCGCGCCGTGCTGATGCACGCGCGCGATCGTGGAGTCGATCGAGACGACCCAGTCGATTTCCCCAGCGGCGTCGGCCTGCTTCTGCACCTCGGTGAGCAGCTTCTGCCAGGTGCCGTCCCCGGCCCACCGGTTGAACCGCTTGTAGATCGAGTTCCACTTCCCGAACCGTTCCGGAACGTCACGCCACGGCGCACCGGTCCGGTACTTCCACGCCATCCCCTCGATAGCGAGCCGGTGATCCGTCCACGGCCGCGACCGACCGGTCACCGTCGGCATCAACGGCTCCATCACGGCCCACACCTCGTCAGAGATCTCCTGTCGCGTCACCGTTCAAGACTCACCCACCGAGGAGCGGAACCTCTTGATCAACACGCCCTAGGTGTGATGTCCAGGGACGTTGTTTCGGCGACACGGCTGTGAGGAGCTGATGGGCGAGGGCCTCCGGTTATGAAGTGGAGCTGTTGAGTTCAACCGCTTCACGAACCAGGAGGCCCTCATGTCCCACGCTAACGCTGCCCTGACACCACGCGCTCGTCTTCGGCTGGCGCGCCTGATCGTCGAGGACGGCTGGCCGCCGTCCCTGGCGGCGAAGATGTTCATGGTCTCGCCCGTCACAGCCAGGAAGTGGGCTGCCCGGTTCCGAGCCGAGGGGCCGACCGGGATGACGGACCGATCGAGCCGCCCACGGTCGATGCCGGCGAGGACACCGCTGCCCGTGGTCAAGAAGATCGTGAAAGCGAGGTGGCGACGCCGTCTCGGCCCGGTCCAGATCGCTGGCGAGCTCGGTCTGCCCGCCTCGACCGTCCACGCAGTCCTGGTGCGATGCCGGATCAACAGACTCAGCCATATCGACCGGGTCAGCGGTGAGCCGATCCGCCGGTACGAGCATGATCATCCCGGCTCGCTGCTCCACGTCGACGTCACCAAGTTCGGCAACATCCCCGATGGCGGCGGGCACCGTTACGTCGGCCGAGTCCAGGGCGAGCGCAACCGCGAGGCCACCGCTACCCGTCTGCAGAGCCGGAACCACCGCTATGAGCCGCGCCTGGGCACCGCGTTCGTTCACACCGTCATCGACGACCACTCCCGCGTCGCCTACGCCGAGATCTGCTCGGACGAGAAAGCGGACACCGCGATCGGTGTCCTGCGCCGCGCCGTCGCCTGGTTCGCCGACCGTGGCGTCCGCGTCAAGCGTGTCCTCTCGGACAACGGCTCCGCCTACAAGTCATATGCCTGGCGCGATACCTGCACCCAGCTCGGAATCACGGCGAAGAAGACCCGCCCCTACCGGCCGCAGACGAATGGGAAGATCGAGCGGTTCCACCGCACCCTCGCCGATGGTTGGGCATATGCCCGGTTCTACGGATCAGAAGCCGAGCGCCGCGCGGCGCTTCCGGGTTGGTTGCACTTCTACAATCATCACAGGCACCACTCCGCGATCGGAGGCCCGCCTATCAGCAGGATCGAAAACAACCTACCTGGACATCACACCTAGGTCGATGTCCGTATGGGCGATGCCCTCGGCATCCATCACCTGCTTCGTCAGTCGGCACTGCATGCAGGCAACTCCCGACATATACACGGTGATCATCGCCGGAGGGCTTTCGGAAGCGTGTCGCCGGTGCTCCGGTGCGTCTGCGCCGCCATCCACACCTCGATGTCGGACAGCTTGTAGACGACGGTGCGACCGAACTTCACGAAGTTCGGTCCGTCGCCAGTGCGCCGCCATGACCCGAGTCGACTGAGCGGGACGCCAGGGAGCAAGTCGGCGAGTTCCTGCGGCGTGAGGAACGTGTGCTCGGGATCGTCCGAACGCACTTGCATGATCGTGACCATCGTTCACCTCCACTTGCGCATGATCACCGTCGTTAGACATGAGTGAAGCACTATGTGCTACTCTTCGCAAGAGGTGAATGCGAAAGCACCGTGCGGTTAGACAGACTGAGGAGGTGAAGGTCGACGTGACAACGCTCGAAGGCTCCCCCTTGACATCGCAGGATGCGACGCAGCCCGTCGGGTCCGCACTTCGCATCGCTCCCGCATTCATCGCCACGACCGCGGACGTCCCCCTGGGGGTGTCGACGGCGATGACGGCTCTGTATGTCGCGGATGCTGGCCGGTACGTCATCAAGTCCGTCACCAACACCGCCGTCAGGGACGACGTCGAGTTGAACTACCCGACCGTCGCGAAGGTCGGCATGCAGGCAATCGTGCAGACCGCGGCACCGCGATGCATCTTCCTCACGCTTGACGACGAGGCAGACCCCCTCGCGCGCTGGCTGTCCGTGTCGGAACTGACCACCTCGCAGGGGCGGCTCCTGCCGCCGGCGCTCGCTGCCGAGGTCGTGCGGCGCGGCGCTGGTGAAGCACGGATGCAGGTCATCGAGCTGCTGTACGGGTCGGCGGCGTTGGCGGGGCAGCCGCCGGCGAAGCTGATCCAAACTGAACTCGGCGTGCCCCACCGCACAGCGTCGTCGTGGATCATCGCCGCGCGCGCCGCCGGGCGGCTCAGAGGCATGAACTACAACGCTGGTCGACCGGCCGGTGGGTAGCGTTCACGCGTACCAGGCAGCGAAGGGCCGGCGTTACGAGGCGCGCTACCGAAAGCCGAACGGCAAACAGGGCGCAAAGCGAGGATTCACCCGCAAGCGGGACGCGGAGATCTGGCTCGCGGAGATAGAGACATCGCGCGCCAAAGGCAGCTTCATTGATCCGCAAGCGGCTCGCGCGACCGTAGACATGCTTGGCCCGATCTGGATCGAGGCGAAGCGGCACTCCATGAAGCCGTCTTCGTTCGCGCCGGTCGAGACGGCCTGGCGTCTTCGCGTGCAGCCGAAATGGGGCGGGTGGGAGGTCGCCGACATCCGCCATACGGACATCAGAGCTTGGGTGGCCGAACTCACGCAGTCAACGGGAGCCACCGTGACGATCCGCACGTTCGGCGTACTCGCGAGCATTCTCGACGACGCGGTCTACGACGGCCGGATCGCGGTGAATCCCGCGCGGGTTGGACGCATCGGGTTGCCGAGAAAGTCGCGCGGGAAGCACGGCTATCTCACGCACGAGGAGGTGTTCCGACTCGCTCGGGCAGCCGGCGATCGGAAGCTGCTTGTGCTGGTCCTTGCGTACACGGGCATACGCTGGGGCGAAGCCGTGGCGCTGCGCGTAGAGGACATCGACTTCGAGCGCGGACGGTTTCGGATCAGACGGAACGCAGTCGAGGTCCATGGGAAGATCCACGTCGGGACCCCGAAATCTCACACAGGCCGCGCCGTGCCCGTGCCGAAGTTCCTTCTCGATCAACTCGCGATCGCCTTGCAGGGAAGGTCGCGTCACGATCTTGCACTCCCAGGGATCGATGGAGGCTACCTTCGCCGCACCCGCTCGGACGATGGATCACGCTCGTGGTTCAAGACGGCCTTGGCGACGGCGGAACTGCCGAACATGACGACTCACGACCTGCGCCACACGGCGGCGTCGCTTGCCGTGCAGTCCGGCGCTAACGTCAAGACGATCCAGCGGATGCTGGGGCACACGTCCGCTGCGATGACACTCGACGTGTACTCAGATCTCTTCGACGAGGATCTCGACGCCGTCTCGAAGCGGCTGGACAAGGGTGCCCGAAAGGTCGGGGTCGACAAGCTGTTCTGACTACGCCTGGCACCGTCACCGGTGTCCTGACGCGCGCGTCTGTCACCAGTGTCCTGAGACGCGCGTCTGTCACCAATGTCCGAGACATCACAGGTCGATTTCTCAACGTTTGTTCGCAGATCCTTCGCAAACGGTGTTCCCGCGAGAAACCTATGGCCCGCGATCCCAGTGTTTTCAAGGGGTCGAGGGGCACAGACAAGAGCGGAGACGGAGGGATTTGAACCCTCGGTCCCCTTAAAGGGGACTCCACCTTAGCAGGGTGGTGCACTAGGCCTGACTATGCGACGTCTCCATGCACCCGCGAACGGGTGCGTCGGTCTATCGTACCTGATCCGATCAACCGAGATTTCCGGCCGAGCACCGGTTGTCGGCGGCCGTCTGGCCGGTGACGTTCGAGCCGAGCTGGCCCGGGTCCTCGGTCGCCTCGGGCGTGGGGGTCTGCGTGGGCTCGGCGGGCTGCTCGGCGTCCGGGGTCTCGACGTCGCCCGCCGCCTCGCCCTCGTCGACCGAGCCCGGCCCCTCGGCCGTGACGGCGAGGTCGACGTTGGCGTTGATCTTCGCGAAGAGATCCTCAGCCTGCTCCTCGTCGGGGATGCGGCGGTTCTCGTCGGCGGGATCGACGAAGACGGGGTACTGGGTGAAGACGAAGTTCTCGATCGGCACGTCCTTGACCGCGAGCGCGAGCTGCGCGAGGTACACGGGATCGGCCAGGGCCGGCGTCTTCTCGATGTTCTCGACGATCACGCGGGCGAGGTTGTAGAGGGTGCCCCAGTTGGTGAGCACCTCCTCGCTCATGAGCTTCTTGACGAGCGCGCTCATGAACACCTGCTGGTTGCTGATGCGGGCGATGTCGCTGCCGTCTCCCACGCCCTCGCGGGTGCGCAGGAACGCCAGAGCGCGGTCGCCGCTGACCGTGTTCATGCCGTCGTTGAAGTAGGCGCCCGACTTGGGATCGGCGATCCCGCCGCTCACGCACACGTCGACGCCGCCGATCACATCCGTGATGTCGATGACACCGCCCCACGTGACGCTCGCCGCGTGGTCGATCGTCTGGCCGGTGAGGTTCTCGATCGTGTCGACGAGGCATCCGAGCCCGCCGTAGGAGTAGGCGGCGTTGATCATCTCGACGCCGTCGCCGCCCTGGGTGCCGTCCTCGTTCTCGCAGAGCGGGATGTACGCCTTCAGGTCACGAGGGAAGCTCACGACCGTGACCCGGCGGGGCTCCGGCGAGATGTGGATGAGCATGTTCACGTCGCTGCGCGCCGAGTCGAGCTCGAGACCGTTCTCGCCGTAGTCGGCCGGGTCGCTCGAGCATCGGGCGCCCATGATCTCGTGGTGATCCCAGTCGCACACGTCGAGGCCGGCGAGCAGGATGTTGAAGCCGCGGTTGTCGAGCTCGCCGATGGCCGGCGCCTCCTCGCCCTCGTTGATGTCGGTGGTGTCCGACGCGTAGGCGGAGTAGAGGTCGCCGACCGCGTAGCCGACCACGCCGATGCCGGCGACGAGGACTGTCGCGACGGCGATGCCGATGAGGGCGAAGAACTGCCGCACCGGGTTCGCCTTGGGCAGCTGCCCGTGACGGGCGACGGTGCGTCGTGCGTGGCGCTTCGGCTCGCTCATCGGATCCTTTCGCGGAGGGTGTGGGATTCGAACCCACGGGACATTGCTGCCCACTGGTTTTCAAGACCAGGTCCATCGGCCGCTCGGACAACCCTCCCGGCGTCGCCGCCAGGAACCCGAGTCTAGTCGAGCGCGATTCCCGCTATTGTGCCGTCGCGGCCTGTGCGGGCCCTGGACTCCGCGTCACAGAAGCCCGAGGGTCTGGAAGGCCGTGGCGACGCCGCCGTCCTCCACATCGTCGGTGATGTCGGTCGCGGCATGCGTCACGTCCTCGGGCGCCTGGCCCATCGCGAAGGCGCGGCCGCCGTGCTCGGCGGCCCAGCGGAACATGCCGATGTCGTTGCGTCCGTCGCCGATCACCACGATGTTCTCGTGCGCGAAGCCGGTGAGCTCGCGCACCCGCTCGAGCGCGGTGCCCTTGTCGACGCCCTTGGGCGCGATGTCGAGCCACGCGGTCCAGCCGACCGCGTACGAGACCTGGTTGAGGCCCATCTGATCGACCATGTCGACGAAGTCCTGCTCGGTGTGATCGGGCGAGACGACGACCACGCGCGAGACCATGAGGCCCTTCATCTCCTCGAGCGTGACCTTGCGGGCGTTCTCGCGGTGCAGACCCCAGTCCTCGACGAAGTGCGTGTAGAGGCGCGTGCCGTCGGGCAGCTCGACGAGGTAGTTGGCGTCGGGCAGGTGCGTCTCGAGCAGCTCGAGCACCTCGGTCGCGTCGAACTGCTCGGTGAAGTGCCGCGCGTACCCGGTCTCGCTGTCCTCGTCGCGGATGAGGATCGCGGCACCGTTCGAGCACACGACGTACTCGGGCGTGATCTCCAGTTCGTGCAGCACGTGAGACGTCGCCTCCCAGCTGCGGCCGGTGGCGAGGGTGACCAGGTGACCCTGAGCGACCGCGCGATGCACCGCCTCTGCCACGCCGGGGCTGAAGGTCTCGTCCTCCAGGAGGACCGTCCCATCGATGTCGAGTGCGACAAGGCGACGGGTTGCAGAGCTCATGCGGCCCAGTCTATGGGGCACGCCGCACGCGGCGAACCGGGCTTGACGGCCCTGTGGATCGTCGGTTCAGGCGATCGGCTCGAGCACCTCGAGGCCTCCCATGTACGGCACGAGCGGGGCCGGGACCTTCACCGATCCGTCGGGCTGCTGGTGCGTCTCGAGCAGCGCGACGATCCACCGGGTCGTGGCGAGCGTGCCGTTGAGCGTGGCGACGTGCTGCGTCTTGCCGCCCTCCTCCACGCGGTGGCGCACGTTCAGGCGACGGGCCTGGTACGTCGTGCAGTTCGAGGTCGAGGTGAGCTCGCGGTAGGCGCCCTGCGTGGGCACCCAGGCCTCGGTGTCGAACTTGCGGGCGGCGCTGGATCCGAGGTCCCCGGCGGCCACATCGATCACGCGGTAGGCCAGGCCGAGCGACTGCAGCATGCGCTCCTCGAGGGCGAGCAGGCGCTCGTGCTCGGCCTCGGCGTCCTCGGGCGCGATGTACGAGAACATCTCGAGCTTGTTGAACTGGTGCACGCGGATGATGCCGCGGGTGTCCTTGCCGTGCGATCCGGCCTCGCGGCGGTAGCAGGTCGACCAGCCGGCGTAGCGGATCGGACCGTTCGAGACGTCGATGATCTCGTCCTTGTGGTACCCGGCGAGCGCGACCTCGCTGGTGCCCACGAGGTACATGTCGTCCTCTTCGAGGTGGTAGATCTCGTCCGAGTGGGCGCCGAGGAAGCCGGTGCCGGCCATGATGTCGGGGCGCACCAGCGTGGGCGTGATCATCGGCGTGAAGCCCTGCTCGATCGCCACGTTCAGCGCGTAGTTCATGAGGGCGATCTCGAGCCGGGCGCCCACGCCCTTGAGGAAGTAGAACCGCGCGCCCGAGACCTTCGCGCCCCGCTCCATGTCGATGGCGCCGAGCTTCTCGCCGAGCGCGAGGTGGTCGAGCGGACCGTCGGGGAACTCGGCGGGGTCGAAGGTGCGGATCTCGCCGACCTCGCGCAGCGTGACGAAGTCGTCCTCGCCGCCCTCGGGCACGCCGTCGATGACGACGTTCTCGATCGCCGCCATCGCCCGGGTGAAGGCCTCCTCGGCCTCGTTCGCGGCCTGCTGCGCCTCCTTGACCTTGGCGGCGAGCTCCTTGGCCTGCGCCACGAGCGCGGGCTTGTCCTCCTTGGGCGCTTGCGCGACGGTCTTGCCGAACGCGTTCTGCTCGGCGCGCAGCTCCTCGAACGCCGTCAGCGCCTGGCGCCGCGCCTTCTCGGCCTCCACCGCCACGGCGACGGTGTCGGGCGAACTCCCGCGCGCCACCTGCGAACGGATGACGAGGTCGGGGTTCTCACGCAGAAGGGCCGGATCGATCACGCGCTCAAGTCTAGGGCGCGGGCGCCGCGTGCCGCCGCCTACTCGCCCTCGGCCTCCGGCGGCTCGCTGTCGCCCTCGGCGGCGTCACCCTCGTCGTCGACCGGTGCCGGCTCGCCGCCGACCGGATCCTCTCCCGGGGACAGATCGGGGTTCTCGCCGATGATCGGGTCCTCGCCCAGGGGCAGCTCCGGATCCTCGCTGACCTGGTCGTTCTCGCGATCGCGGCGGTCGTCGTTCATGCTCATGTCGCACCTCCCGTGTGTGATCCGGCTGTGTGATCCCACCCTCGCTCCCGGCCGGCGCGGCGCGCGAGGGACTTGACGCGGAGGCCTTCGTGCACCCGCGATACCGTGACCGCATGGAACACTCCGTCACCGAGCGCGCGGCCGCCGCCGATCCCCTGGACGCCGTCGACTGGCCCGTGCACACTGAGCGCCTGGTGCTGCGGCGCGCCACCGACGCCGACATCGACGCGATGTGGGCGTTCCGGCAGCTGCCCGAGGTGAAGATGTGGATCGGCGGAGCCCCCGACACGTTCGAGGGTCACCGCGAGCGCATGCGCGGCAAGCGCGCCACGCTCGTCACCATCGTCCTTCCCGGCGCGGACGGCGACGAGCGCGTGATCGGCGAGCTCATGATCGCCGTCGGCGACGGCTGGGCGCAGGCGGAGGTCGCCGAGGATGCGCGCGGCACCGAGGCCGAACTGGGGTGGACCCTCGACCCCGCCTTCCAGGGCCACGGCTACGCAACCGAGGCGGTGCGCGCCGCGATCGACCTCTGCTTCGGCCCGCTCGGCCTGCGCCGCGTGCACGCCGGCTGCTTCGCCGACAACGTGCCGTCGTGGAAGCTCATGGAGCGCCTCGGCATGCGCCGCGAGGAGCACAGCCGCAAGACGGCGCTGCACCGCTCGGGCGTCTGGATGGACGGCATGAACTACGGCCTGCTGGCCGAGGAGTGGCGCGGGGAACCAGAGGATCGGCCCTAGCATGGCCCCGTGACCTCCGCCGACACCGCCCCGAAGCGTGCCGCGCTGGTCTACAACCCGTCCAAGACCGACGGCGCCGATCTGCGCGCCCGCGTCACCACGCACTCGGCGCACGCCGGCTGGGCGCCCCCGCTGCTGCTGGAGACCACCGTCGAGGACCCGGGTCAGGGCGTGACGCGCTGGGCGCTCAGCGAGGGCGCGACGACGGTGCTCGTGGCGGGCGGCGACGGCACGGTGCGGGCCGTGGCCGAGGCGCTCGACGGCACGGGGATCCCCCTGGCGATCGTGCCGAGCGGCACCGGGAACCTGCTCGCCCGCAACCTGCTGCTCCCCCTCGCGAGCCCCGAGGCCATGGTGACCGCGGCGTTCGAGGGCGACAGGGTGCCGGTCGACGTCGGCATCGCGCGGCTGCGGCGGGCCGACGGCGAGACCGAGGAGCACGCCTTCGTCGTCATGGCGGGCATGGGCCTCGACGCCGCGATGATCGCGAACACGAACTCGGGCCTGAAGAAGTCGGTCGGCTGGGTGGCGTATGTGGACGGCGCGGCCCGCTCGCTCATCGGCGCCGAGCCGTTCCGCATCGTCTACCACGTGGACCCGCGGCCGGATCAGGGCGGCTCGCGCACGACGACCCGCCTGCACTCCGCGAAGGTGCACAGCATCCTCGTCGCCAACTGCGGCGCACTGCCGGCCGGGATCGCCCTCATCCCCGACGCGTCGATCACCGACGGATCGCTCGATGTCGCGATCATCCAGCCCACCGGCCCGTTCGGCTGGTTCGGGGTGTGGCGCAAGGTCTGGTGGGACAACTCGGTGCTGCGGCGGTTCCGCGCGGGGCGGCGGATCGTGGAGCGGCGCAAGGACTCCTCGATCCGGTTCCTTCAGGTGGCCGGCATCGAGACGGCCACGCCCGCGCCGCAGCCGGTCGAGCTGGACGGCGATCCGTTCGGCGAGGCCGTGCGCATGGACTGCGCCGTGCACCCCGGCGGCCTGCTCGTCGCGGTGCCGCGCGGCCACCCGACCGCCGCGCTCTGATTCCCGAGCGCGTTCGCGTCGCCGCGCGGCGCTGGGCCGACACGACGGCACTCGGGAAGCCGTCCCGCCCTACTGCAGGGCCGAGGTGAGGCGGGCGAGGTTGTCGAGGATGCGCGAGCGGATCGGCTGCTCGGCCCACTCCGACAGCGTCAGCTCGCGGCTGTGCTGCCGGTACTGATCCTCGACCTCGCGCAGCTGACGCACGAACTCCTCGCCGCGCACGAGGAGCGAGACCTCGAGGTTGAGACCGAACGACCGCTCGTCCATGTTGGACGATCCGACCACGGCGATCTCCTCGTCGATCGAGAGGCTCTTGGTGTGCAGGATGTACGGCGCCCTGTAGAGCCAGATGCGCACGCCGGCGCGCAGCAGCGCCTCGTAGTAGCTGCGCTGCGCGTGGTAGACGACGGCTTGGTCGCCCACCTCCGAGACGAACAGCTCGACCCGCACGCCGCGATCGCACGCGGCCTCGACGGCCTGCATCATCGCCTCGTTGGGCACGAAGTACGGGCTGACCATGACCACCTGATCGCGGGCGGCGTAGATGAGCGCGAGGAAGAGGCGCAGGTTGTTCTCGGACTCGAATCCCGGCCCGGAGGGCACCACCTGGCAGTCCAGATCGCCGGTGCCGGAGTCCTTGCGGGCCAGCTCGATGCCCTCCGGCACGGTGTCGGTCTCGCTGAACCAGTCAGAGAGGAACACCGCGTCCACGCTCGAGACCACGGGGCCGTCGAGCCGCACCATCACGTCGACCCATTTCAGGCCGCGGCGGATGTTGGCGCGCAGGTTGTAGCTCGGATCGGTGATGTTCTGCGATCCGAGGAACGCGACCTCGCCGTCGATGACGAGGAGCTTGCGGTGGTTGCGCAGGTCGGGCCGCTGCCACTTGCCCTTGAGGGGCTGGATCGGCAGGGCGAATCGCCAGTCGGCGCCCATCCGGTCGAGCCGCTTCAGCGTGCGGCGGTGGAACGGCTTGACGAGGTTCGCCCAGTGATCCAGCAGCACGCGCACCTCGATGCCGCGGCGGCAGGCGTCCTCGAGCGCCCGGAAGAACACCTCGGTCGAGGGGTCGGACTTGAGGATGTAGAACTCGACGTGCACGTAACGACGTGCGGATCGGATCGCCGCGGCCATCTCGTCGAGGCTGCGCTGGTAGTCCGAGATGATCGTCACGCCGTTGTCGCCCGAGATCGGCAGCGCGCCGAGCTCGCGGTTCATGTGCACGATCTGCGTGAACCACTCCGGCTCGTTGGGCCGGAGACTGCCGCCCTCGAGCAGGTCGTTCGTCTCGCGGATGTACTCGTTCGTCTGGGCCTGGCGGCGGCGGCGGGCGCGCGGCAGCCGGGGGCTGCCGATCAGCAGGAACAGGGCCAGGCCCGCGGTCGGCAGCAGGAAGATCGCGAGGAGCCAGGCCATCGCGGAGGTGGGCTTGCGATCGCGGGGCACGATGACCACGGCGACGATGCGGATGACCATGTCGACCGTCCACACGAGGATCGCCCACCACGACGACCCCAGAACGCGCCACAGCTCGTTCAGAACGTCCACACGCACCCGTCCTTCCGCGCCTCAGCGTAGCGGGCGGCCGTCGGGGAACCCGCCGAGCGCGGCCGGGGTGAGCCGATCGGTATCGTGGCATCCGTTCCCGAATCCCAAGGAGATCCCGTGCTGTATCTGGTCCGAATGGACGTCGCCTTCCCCGAATCGATGCCCGCCGACGAGCGCGACCGCCTCAAGGCGGCGGAGAAGGAGTTCTCGCAGGCCCTGCAGCGCGACGGCCGCTTCCGCCACATCTGGCGCGTGGTCGGCGAGTACGCGAACTACTCGGTCTTCGACGTCGCCTCCAACGACGAGCTCCACGAGATCCTCAGCGGCTTCCCGCTGTTCCCGTACATGACGATGAAGGTCACCCCGCTCGCGAAGCACCCCAACGCGATCGACTGACGCCCGGCGCGCGAAAGCCCCGCATCTCCCTCCGAGGGTGTGCGGGGCTTCGTCGATCCGGAGATCAGTCGGTGGGCTTCGTCAGCGGCGGGAGCCCACGCTTGGCGCGCTCCTCGGCCTCGATCTTGGCGTAGGCGCGACGCTCGGTCCGGTCGAAGCGCAGGATGCTGCGCAGCACGAACCAGAACAGCCCGGCGATCACGATCGTCGGCAGGAGCGACCACACCACGGCTGCCCAGTAGCTGTCCATGCCTCGATCCTAATCGCCCGCCCGGGCGCGGATCCTGGGAGCGAGCGGCCGCTCACAGGCGCGGATCGGCGCGATCCGGCGGCATCCGGCTGTGGACAACCCGCCGGCCGCGCGATCGGCGCGGAGCATCGGGGCATGACCACCGTTCTCCCCGCCCCCTCGCCCGACCGGTTCCTGTCGCTGCTGCCCCACCTCGCCGGATGCACCCCGCGCGAGAGCCTCGTGCTCGTCCCCTTCCACGGCACCCGCAGCATCGGCGTGCTGCGCCTCGACCTGCCCCACGACGCCGACCTCGCCCAGTACGCCGCCACGGCGATCGGCATGGTCTGCCGCGTGCGCGACGCCGACGCCCTCGCGATCGTCGTGTACGCCGACACCCCCTTCGTCGCCGCGAGATCGACCCATCGCGCGCTCGTGGATCGCGTGCGCGAGCGAGCGCGGGACTGCGGCCTGGCCGTGCACGGCGCGCACCTCGTGGCGGCGGACGGGTGGGGCTCCTGCGACGGCGACGACGGCCCGCGCCCCCTGGGCGAGATCGCGCCGGCCGCGTGGGGCGATGCCGCGGACGATGTCTCCGCCGACCAGCGCGCCGGCGCCGCGCTGCCGAAGCTCGGCAAGGCGGCCCGGCGCCGGGTCGCCGAAGCGATCGAGGAGCTCGCGCCGCTCATCAGCGAGCGCGGGGTGGGCGGCACCTCGAGCCGCACGTCGCTGGACTTCCTCACCGGCGTGTTCGAGGACGCGCTCTCGTGGGACCCGGCCGACCTGCACCCCGCCGAGGCGGCCGTGCTGACCGTGACGCTCGCCACGCCCCTGCTCCGCGACGTCGCGCTCACGCAGTGGAGCGCCGATCTCGCCTGCGGGCAGCGCACCCTGGAGTGGCAGTTGCGGTGGCAGCGCGGCGAGCGCGCGGTGCCGGACGAGCCCTTGCGCCTCGCGGGCGACGGGCCGCGGCCCGACCCGGAACGGCTGCGGCGCGCGCTCGAGCTGACCCGATACGTCGCCGCGGGGGCGCCCGCCCGCTACCGCGCCGGGGCGCTGGCCAGCGCGGGGTGGATCAGCTGGGCGCTGGGAAACTCGACGCACGCCGGCTGGTACGTCGAGCGTGCGCTCGTCAGCGATCCCGAACACGGGCTGGCGGGGCTGCTGCGCGAGATCCTCGACGCGGCGCACCTGCCCGCGTGGGCCTTCGAGCGGGCCGTCGCGTGACGCGGCGACCCGCCGATACGCGATGCGGTTACTTGACGAGCGGGAAGAGGATCGTCTCGCGGATGCCGAGGCCGGTGATCGCCATGAGCAGGCGATCGATGCCCATGCCCATGCCGCCCGTCGGCGGCATGCCGTGCTCGAGCGCGCGCAGGAAGTCCTCGTCGATGCGCATGGCCTCGTCATCGCCGCGGTCGGCCAGGGCCGCCTGCTCCACGAAGCGCTCGCGCTGGATGACCGGGTCGACCAGCTCGGAGTAGCCCGTGGCGAGCTCGAAGCCGCGCACGTAGAGGTCCCACTTCTCCACGACGCCGGGAATCGACCGGTGCTCGCGCACGAGCGGGCTCGTGTCGACGGGGAAATCCATCACGAACGTGGGGCGCGTCAGGTGGGCCTTGACGAAGTGCTCCCACAGCTCCTCGACGAGCTTGCCGTGGGTCACGTGCGGCGGCACCTCGACGCCCGAGCGCTCGGCCAGGGCCAGCAGCTCGTCCATCGACGTCTGCGGCGTGACCTCCACGCCGGCCGCCTCCGACAGCGACGGGTACATCGACACGCGATCCCACTCGCCGCCGAGGTCGTACTCGGTGCCGTCGGCCCAGGTCACCGTGGTCGACCCGGCGACCGCGACGGCGGCCTTCTGGATCAGCTCCTGGGTGAGATCGGCGATGCCGTTGTAGTCGGTGTACGCCTGGTAGGCCTCGAGCATCGCGAACTCCGGGCTGTGCGTGGAGTCGGCGCCCTCGTTGCGGAAGTTGCGGTTGATCTCGAAGACGCGATCGATGCCGCCCACGACCGCGCGCTTGAGGTACAGCTCCGGCGCGATGCGCATGTACAGCTCGGTGTCGAACGCGTTCGAGTGCGTGATGAAGGGGCGGGCGGTGGCGCCGCCGGGCTGCACCTGCAGCATGGGCGTCTCGACCTCGAGGAAGTCGTGCTCCGCGAAGGTCGCCCGCAGGCTCGCGTTCGCCTTGGCACGCGCCACCACCGTGGTGCGGGCCTGCTCGCGCACGATCAGATCGAGGTAGCGCTGGCGGACCCGCGTCTCCTCGTTGAGGTCGTTGTAGAGGTTCGGCAGGGGCAGCACGGCCTTGGCCGCGATCTGCCAGTCGCTGACCATGATCGACAGCTCGCCGCGACGGCTCGAGACGATCTCGCCCGTGACGGCGACGTGATCGCCGAGGTCCACGAGCTCCTTCCAGCGCGCGAGCGAGTCGTCGCCGACGTTCGCGAGCGACACCATCGCCTGGATGCGCGAGCCGTCGCCGGCCTGCAGCGACGCGAAGCAGAGCTTGCCGGTGTTGCGGCTGAAGACCACGCGGCCCGCCACCGACGCGGTCTGGCCCGTCTCGGCGCCGGCCTCGAGGTCGCCGTACTGCGCGCGCAGGGCGCCGATCGTGGTCGTCACCGGCACCGACACCGGGTACGCGCCGCCCGCGGGGGTGTCGCGCTCGGCGATGAGCCGCTCGCGCTTCGCCAGGCGCACGGCCTTCTGCTCGAAGATGTCCTCTTCGGGCTCGGCGGCGGCGTTCTCGGCGGGGGTTTCGGACATGCGCGGGTTCCTCGACGTGTGCGGGAGGCGGATCGCGGCCGAGCGGCCGCGGAAGACGGGTTTCAGTCTAGTGATCAGGTGAGTTTGCGACTCTCGGCGGGCATACAGCGGCCCGCCGGGCCCGTGGCCGCGGCGGCCGGCGACTCGGAAAGTATGAGAAATCGCGGTTCCGATGTCTCGTGGCAGCCATTTCTCATACCTTTGGCGTACGCGCCCGGCGCAAGACGCCGGGGCGGGATCAGTCCAGGTCGGGCGGCAGATCCGGGATCGCCGGGCTGGCCTCGGCGAGCGCGTGATCGACCGTGGACCGCACGAGCGACGACAGGAACCCGCCGGGGTTCTCGACGCCGATGCCGCGCAGGATGCCCGTGGCCTGCTGCACGATCTGCCGCGAGAACTCGCTGGCGGTCGCGATCGCCTCCGCGTACGCGGCGCGGTCCTCCTCGTCGATGACGATCGGCTCGCAGCCGAGCTCCACCGCGAGCGCCTGCGCGATCGGCAGCACGGGCGCCGGCGCGGTCACCGCCGCATAGGTGGCCGCGAGCTGCCGCAGGTCGATCGACGTGCCCGTGAACGTCATCGCCGGGTGGACGGCGAGCGGGATCGCCCCCTTCTCCGCCGCCGGGCGCAGCACCTCGATGCCGTGCGCGGCGTCGGTGTGCAGCACGAGCTGGCCCATCTGCCAGTGCCCGGCGTCGGCCAGGCCGCGGACGATCCCGGGCAGGTCGGCGCGCGGCACGGCGAGGATCACGAGCTCGCTGCGGCGCAGCACCTCCGGCGCCTCGAGCACCGGCACCTCGGGCAGGATCGCGGAGGCGCGCTCCTCGTCGGAGCCGGCGGTGCGCCCCGTGAGGGCGTGGCCCGCGCCGGCGAGCGCCGCCCCGACGACCGGGCCGACCCTGCCGGAACCGACGACACCGACGCCGAGTCGGCCGTCGCGCCTCACGCGGAGCGCCCCGGCTCGTCGGGAGCGGCCGGCGACGGCGACGCCGCAGCACCCGAGCCGGCCGGCGCCCACCCGGGCGCGCCCGGCTGCGGCACGGGCCATGCGCCACCGGGAGCCGTCGCGGCACCCGGGGGCCACGTCCCCGGGGCCGGGGGCGGGGCGTAAGCCGGAGCCGTCGCGGCACCCGCGGGCCACGTCCCCGGGGCCTGGGGCGGCGCGTAAGCCGGAGCGTAACCCGGGGCCGCGGCACCGGCGGGCCAGGCTCCCGGGGCCGGGGCGTATGCCGGAGCCGGAGCGTACGCGGGGACGCCGCCGTTCTCGCCCCAGCGGTGCGTGCGATCGGCCGCCGCCGCGGCCACCGCGCCCCGGCGCACCTCGCCGAAGAGCGCGGTCAGGTCGGCGCGGTCGAGACCCACGAGCGCGCCCGACACCGCGCCGGTCACGGCGTGCGCCTGCAGCGAGCCGACCCGCTGTGCGCGCGAGATCGGCCCCTGCGACATCGAGACGCCCTGGAGGCGCGCGAGGGGGAACACGGCCTGACGGCGCCACACGGTGCCGCGGCGCAGGAGCAGGCTGTAGCCGGTGACCATCGCGCCGTGGCGGCGCCACGAGGCGAGCCGGCGCCAGCGGGCGCGCGGGGCCATGACGCGGTAGGGGTCATCGGCGCCCTCGACGGGGCCGAACATGCCGTGATCGACGACGAAGGGCAGGTCCTCGGGCGGCAGGAACGGCAGGATCAGCTGCAGCACGCGGATCGCGTCGTCGCGCGTGCCCACCGGCAGCACCTGGTTGAACTGTTGCTGCGACGAGGAGGCCTGCGCGGCGGCGCTCTGACCCGAGACGCGGTTGATGCTGATGCGCCACCAGCCGAACGGGCGCCACAGCAGCGGCTGCACGAGCTCGACGGCGTGGATGCGCCCCGGCGGGATCGTCTGGGTCACCGTGGTGAGCAGGCCGAAGGTCACGCGCACGCCGTCGGGCGTGGGGGCGATCGAGTAGCGCAGCGCCTTCGACAGGCCCGACCACACCACGCCGATCACCGTGAACGCCATCGGGATGCCCGTCGACAGGCTCGTGATCCCGAGGATCGCGAAGCCCTCGCCGTCCTCGTTGGCAAGCGCGACGGGGACGAGGGCCACCATCGTCACGAGGAAGATGCCGCCGAACAGGGCGATCCAGAACACGCTCTCGAGCAGCTGCGAGCCAATCACCCGGCCCACCGGCAGCTTCACGACGCTCTCGGGCGCGACGTCGGCGAGGTCGGCGCCCTCGATCAGCTCGTGCACGCCGGCCGAGACGGTGGCCTGCAGCCGCCGCCCCTCCGGCGTGACCTCGACGCCGTCGCGCCGCGCCTGCTTGGCCGCCCGCGCCCCCGAGGCCAGGCGCAGGATGTCGGAGCGCACCTCCTCGGCGCGCCGCGTCGACAGGTACTCCAGCGGCACGTTGGCGTCGGTGCCGGCGCCGTCGACCTCGAGCTTGGCCATGCCGATCAGGCGCGGCAGGAACGGGCGGGTGAGGTTCACGCCCTGCACGCGGTCCAGCGGCGCGCGGCGGTGCGTGCGGAAGATGATGCCCTTGCGCACCTCGACGTGCTCGCCCGTGATGCGGAACTGATGCGCCCGCCAGGCCACCCAGAACCCCGCGCACACGATCGCGACGAGGGCGAGCACGCCCAGCGCCACGACGAGGATCATGTTGTTGACGACGGTCCAGTCGAGGAACCAGCCGATCGGGTCGCCGCCGTCGTAGTCGACGGCGTCGTCCTCGAGGTCGTGCGGGGCGAAGACGCTGATGAACCAGAAGATCACCCGGTCGCGCAGGTTGCCCAGGATGATGCCGACCACGATGATCAGCGCGATCCCGCCCTTGAACAGCGGCGTGAGCGGGTGCAGACGGTGCCAGTCACCGTCGGCCAGCGACGACGAGCCGCCGCCGGCCAGCGGCGCCTCGGGCGCCGGCGACGGAGTGAACTGATCGGTCACAGGCCGGTCCGTCGGGTCTCGGCGACCTGGATCAGGGTGTCGCGCAGCGCCTCGGCGGCTGGCTGCGAGAGGCCGGGGATCTCGACGCCGGTGGTCGCCGCGGCGGTGACCATCTTGAGCTTGGCGATGCCGAAGGCGCGGTCCATGGGGCCGTGCGTGATGTCGACGAGCTGCATGCGCCCGTAGGGCACGGCGACCACGCGCTGCCAGAGGATGCCCTTGCGGAAGACGATGTCGTCCTCGCGCAGCATGTAGCCGAGTGCTCGCGCCTGCCGCGGCAGGACGATCTGGGTCACGATCGTGATCGCCAGCACCACTCCACCCGGCCACCACACCCAGTGCTGCTCGAGCACCAGCCCGACCACCAGCATGGCGACGACGACGATCGCGACGAAGATCGCGTTCTGGACCGTCTGCGAGATCACGTACTTCGGCGAGATCTGGTGCCAGTCGCCGTCGAGCGGCAGGCGCCCCTCGTTCCGCGGCTCGCGGATCTGCGTGAAGGTTCCCTCGTCGAGCACCGCCGGCGTGTGTGGCGCCGTGTGGGCTGCGGGTGCCGGGCCGCCGAGGGCGGCGGCCTGCTCGGCCGGCAGCGGGGGCAGCGGGGGCGTGGGAGCGTCAGTGTGCGGCGGGCGCGCCGGCTCCGGGGTCGTCTGGCTCTCGGTCATCGGGATCCTTCGGAAGCGTGCACCAGTGTTCCGCGACGAGCGCCGCGACCATGAGGACGGCGCCAGCCGCCGCGGTCGCGATGATCGTGCCCATCGAGCCTATCCCGGGGGTGACGGGCCGTGTGGCGAGATATGCGAGCAGCCCGAGCCCGGCCCCGCCGAGCGCGGCCCCGACGATGCTCGATGCCTTCGACAGCACGGCCACGCGCAACGAGCGGAACGGATCCACGCGCGGCGCGTTCGGGTCGCTCACGGCGCGCCGGATCGGCCACGCCAGCGCGAGGCACGCCGCGCCGAGCAGCACGAGCAGGATCGGCAGGGTCACGGCGGGCGTGAAGGTGGCCCCGCCGCTGCGCGTGAGCAGATGATCGGCGGCGAACGCCACCACGCCGCCCAGCAGGGCGGCCACGACGAGCGCCAGCGGACTCGTGCGCTTCATCACGGCTCCTCCGAGCGCTCGCCGTCGGGTGCCGAGGCCCCGGCCGTGCCGCGCAGCCGCGCGGCCAGGAGCGCGACGGGACCGTAACCGGGGAGCACCGCGTCGGGATCGATCGAGAGCCATGGCTCCAGCACGAAGTCGCGCTCGGCGGCGCGCGGGTGCGGCAGGCGCAGGCGCTCGTCGTCGCTGATCACGTCGCCGTACGAGATGAGGTCGAGATCGAGGGTGCGATCGGCCCACACCTCGCCGCGCACGCGGCCGTGGCGCGACTCGATCACGTGCAGCATCGCCAGCAGCATGTCGGGCGCCAGGCGCGTGCGCACGATCGCGACCGCGTTCAGGTACGCCGGGCGCTCCTCGCTGGGACCGTCGAGGGTGAGCGCCACCGACTCGATCGGGTCCGAGGCGGCGACGAGATCGGTGAGCGGCAGGTGCCGCAGGTCGCGCATCGCCTCGGCCATGAGCCGGGCGCGGTCGCCGAGGTTCGAGCCGAGCGCCACGACGGCCTCGACCTCGCGGCCCGGCTCGCGCGGGGCGCGCTCGGGCAGCGGCTCGGTGAGGCGCCGGCTCATCGGGGCAGCCCCTCGCGGCCCGGGAGGCGCTCGGGAACGCCGTCGTGCACGGTCACCGACACGTCGGCGAACTGGGCGGGGATCGGCGCCTGCGGCTTGTGCACGGTGACCGCGACGAAGATCACCCGCTCATCCTCGAGCACGGCGGTGGCGATCCGGTGCGCGAGCGTCTCGATGAGGTTGACGGGCTCGCCGCCCACGATCGCCACGACCTTCTCGGCCAGCTCGCCGTAGTGCACGGTGTCGGCGATGTCGTCGGTCTCGGCCGCGCGGGACGTCTGCACGCTCAGGCGCAGGTCGACGACGAAGTCCTGACCGTTCTCGCGCTCGAAGTCGAACACGCCGTGGCGCCCGAAGCAGCGCAGACCGGTGAGCTCGATGTGATCCAGCGGATTCACGCGCGTCCCTCCCAGGCGTCCCAGACGGCGAGCGCGTCACGGGTCGCCGCCACGTCGTGCACCCGCACGCCGTACGCGCCCGCCTGCGCGGCGAGCACGCTCGTGACCGCCGTGGCGAGATCCTTGCGGTCCCGCTCGGCCCCCTCGCCGAGCGCGTCGTCGAGGAACCGCTTGCGCGACGTGCCCACGAGCACCCGGTACCCGAGCGCCGAGACGTCGGCGAGGTCGCGCAGCAGCTCCCAGTTCTGGGCTCCGGCCTTCGCGAAGCCCACACCGGGGTCGAGGATGATCCGCTCCGCCGGGATCCCGGCCGCCCGCGCGGCGTCGGCACGCTCCGCCAGCTCGGCGGCGACCTCCCGGGCCACGTGCGCGTACTGCGCCTTGGCGTACATGTCGGCCGACGGTCCGCGCCAGTGGCCGATCGCGTACTCGGCGTCGGACCCCGCGACCACGTGCAGGATGTCGGGGTCGGCCAGCCCGCCGGCCACGTCGTTGACGATCCGCGCGCCGGCCGCGATCGCGGCGGCGGCCGTCTCGGCGCGATACGTGTCCACGCTCACCACCGCTCCGTCGGCGGCGAGCGCCTCGATCACGCCGGCGATGCGGCGGATCTCCTCGGCCGCCCCCACGGGCTCCGAGCCCGGCCGGGTGGACTCCCCGCCGACGTCGAGCACCGTCGCGCCCTGCGCGGCGAGCAGCCGTCCGTGCGCGATCGCCTCCTCCGTGCCGAAGTGCGCCCCGCCGTCGCTGAACGAGTCGGGCGTGACGTTGACGATGCCCCAGATCTCGATCACGACGCTCCCCCGATGAGGGCGATGATCTCGGCACGGGCGGCCGGATCGGCCAGCTCGCCGCGGGCCGCGACCGTGACGGTCGAGCTGTCGGGCTGGCGGCCGCCGCGCATCGTCACGCACTGGTGGACGGCATCGAGCACCACGACCACGCCGCGCGCGTCGAGCGAGTGGAACAGGGTGTCGGCGATCTGCTCGCCCAGTCGCTCCTGCACCTGCGGCCGGTTCGCGAGGATCTCCACGACGCGCGGCAGCGCCCCGAGCCCGACGACGCGCTCCCCCGGCAGGTAGGCGACGTGCGCGCGCCCGGTCGAGGGCAACAGGTGGTGCTCGCAGATCGAGCGGAACCGGATGTCGCGCACGATCACGGCGCCGGTCGGCAGCGTCTCGGGCGCGGGGCCCTGGGCCACGCTGATCGGGTGCGCCAGCGGCGCGGCGGGGTCCTCCCCCACCCCGGAGAAGAACTCCGCGAGCATGTCGGCCACCCGATCCGGCGTCTGGCGCAGGCCGGGCCGGTCGGGGTCCTCGCCGATGGCGAGCAGCAGCTCGCGCGTCAGCTCGGCGACGCGCTCACGATCGACGGTCACGCGCGACCCCCGTCACGCCGTTGCGGGGCGGGGCGGCACGGCGCCGGGCGCGGCCCGGTGGGCCGGGGCGCCCTCAGTGGCGCGGTCGGCCGCGCGCGAGGCGGCGATGCCGGCGTGCTGCTGCGGGCGACGCGGGATCTCCACCGGCGGCTGCTGCGAGACCGGGCGGTCCTGGCTCGAGAGCCACTGCGGGCGCTCGGGCAGCTTCTTGATGTCGCGGAAGATCTCCTCGATCTGCGTGTGGTCGAGGGTCTCCTTCTCGAGCAGCTCGAGCGCCAGGCGGTCGAGGATCTCGCGGTTGGCCGAGAGCACCTCGTACGCCTCGTCGTGCGCCTGCTCGATGAGGGCGCGCACCTCGGCGTCGATCTTCTCGGCCAGCTCGTCGGAGTAGTCGCGGCCGTGACCCATGTCTCGGCCCATGAAGACCTCGCCGCTGCCGGACGAGAGCTTGACGGGGCCGACGGTCGTGGTCATGCCGTACTCGGTGACCATCTTGCGGGCGATGCCGGTGGCCTTCTCGATGTCGTTGGACGCGCCGGTCGTGGGGTCGTGGAACACGATCTCCTCGGCCACGCGACCGCCCATCGCGTAGGTGAGCTGATCCTGCAGCTCGTTGCGCGTGACGGAGTACTTGTCCTCGAGCGGCATGACCATCGTGTAGCCGAGGGCCTTGCCGCGCGGCAGGATCGTGATCTTCGTGACCGGGTCGGTGTGGTTCATCGCCGCCGCGGCGAGGGCGTGGCCGCCCTCGTGGTACGCGGTGATGAGCTTCTCCTTGTCCTTCATCACGCGGGTGCGGCGCTGCGGGCCGGCGATCACGCGATCGATCGCCTCGTCGAGCGCGCGGTTGTCGATCAGCTGCGCGTTCGAGCGGGCCGTGAGCAGCGCCGCCTCGTTCAGCACATTGGCGAGGTCGGCACCGGTGAAGCCCGGCGTCTTGCGGGCGACGACCTCGAGGTCGACCGAGTCGGCCAGCGGCTTGCCGCGGCCGTGCACCTGCAGGATCCGCAGGCGGCCGCCCATGTCGGGCGCGTCCACGCCGATCTGGCGGTCGAAGCGGCCCGGGCGCAGCAGCGCGGGGTCGAGGATGTCGGGACGGTTGGTCGCCGCGATGACGATCACGTTCGCCTTGGGGTCGAAGCCGTCCATCTCGACGAGCATCTGGTTCAGCGTCTGCTCGCGCTCGTCGTGACCGCCGCCCATGCCGGCACCGCGGTGGCGGCCGACGGCGTCGATCTCGTCGATGAAGATGATCGCGGGCGCGTTCTCCTTGGCCTCCTTGAAGAGGTCGCGCACGCGGCTGGCGCCGACGCCGACGAACATCTCGACGAAGTCCGATCCGGAGATCGAATAGAACGGCACGCCCGCCTCGCCGGCCACGGCGCGCGCGAGGAGCGTCTTTCCGGTGCCGGGAGGGCCGTACAGCAGCACGCCCTTCGGGATGCGGGCGCCCACGGCCTGGTACTTGGCCGGGTCCTTGAGGAAGTCCTTGATCTCGTTGAGCTCCTCGAGCGCCTCGTCGGCGCCGGCGACGTCGGCGAACGTGACGTCGGGGTTCTCCTTGTTCGCGAGCTTGGCGCGCGACTTGCCGAACGCCATCACGCCGCGGCCGCCGCCCTGGGCGCTCGACATGAGGAACCAGAACAGCAGGCCCAGCAGCAGGATCGGCAGCAGCAGCGACAGCAGGCTGGAGAAGATCGACGGCTGCGGCACCTCGTCGTTGAAGCCGTCGGCGGGCGCGGCATCGTTCACGGCGGCCACGACCTCGTCGGCGCGCGCCGAGACGTAGTAGAACTGCACGCTCGTCGCGTCCTCGTAGGCCTTCGAGAGCGCGAGGTCGACGCGCTGGTCGCCGTCGGTGATCGTCGCCTGCTCCACCGTGTCGCCGGCCAGCAGCTCCAGGCCTTCCTGGGTCGACACCTGACGCGGGCCGCCGAGGCCCTGCAGCAGCGAGAAGCCCAGCACCAGGAGCACGCCGATCAGCAGCACATAGATCAGCGGGTTACGAGTGATCTTCTTGACGTTCATATGGTGGGCCGGGGCCCGCGCTCCTCTTCGTCGGCGCCGCCGAGAGACCCGCTCTCGCGCGTTTCCGATCAGGCTACCGCCGCGTGCTTATGCGCCGTCTGGGATTCGCCTCGGGCGTAAACGCGAGTCAGCTGTACACGTGCGGGGCGAGCACCGCGACGTCGCGGAGGTTGCGGTACTTCTCCGCGTAGTCGAGGCCGTAGCCCACGACGAACTCGTTGGGGATGTCGAAGCCGAGGTACTTGCAGTCGATCTGCACCTTCGCCGCGTCGGGCTTGCGCAGCAGCGCGAGCACCTCGATCGACTCCGCGCCGCGGGCCTCGAAGTTCTCGAGCAGCCAGCTCAGGGTCAGGCCCGAGTCGATGATGTCCTCGACGATGAGCACGTGGCGGCCGTGCAGGTCGGTGTCGAGGTCCTTACGGATCTGGACCACGCCGCTCGACTTGGTGCCGGCGCCGTAGCTCGACACCGCCATCCAGTCCATCTCCATGTGGCGCTCGAGGTGCCGGGCGAAGTCGGCCATCACCATGACCGCGCCCTTCAGCACCCCCACGAGCAGGAGGTTCTTGCCGGCGTAGTCGGCATCGACGCGGCGGGCCAGCTCGGCCAGCTTGGCGTCGATCTCCTCCTCGGTGACGAGGACGTTGGTCAGGTCGTCGGGGATGTCAGCCGCGCGCATGAGGCGAGTCTACGGATCCGTCCCCTCCCGGTTGCTGAACGCCAGCGGCGCAGCCGCGCAGATGAAGCGACCACCGCAATCCGATTCAGCGCGCCCGCATGACGATCATCCCGCCCTGGCGCGTGGCCTCGAAGACCGGCAGATCGATCGGCCCCTGGCCGCGCCAGTCGGTGGCGAGCCGCGCGATCTCGAGGGTCTGGGTGCGGGTGAGGCTCACGCCGAACTCGCTCTGGGCGACGTGGCGGATGATCCGGTTCCGGATCGCGGCGGGGTTGGCCGCGAGCGCGGCCGCCGAGACGGCGATGCCCGCCTCGGCATGCTCGACGATGTCCTCGATCGTCTCGTCGATCATGTCGGCGAAGGCCTCGTTGTCCTCGCGCAGCTGCTCGGCGGTGCGGGCGAGCGCCTCGGCGATGCCGGGCCCGAGCTCGGTCTCGAGCACCGGCAGCACCCGCTCGCGCGCGCGGACGCGGGCGAAGCGGGTCTCGGCGTTGTGCGGATCGGTCCACGCCTCCAGGCCCGAGGCGGCGCAGAAGGCGCGCGTCTGCTCGCGCCGGATGCCGAGCAGCGGGCGGATCCACGCGGTGCCGAGCTCGTCGACGCGGCGAGGCGCCATGCCCTGCAGGCTCCCCGCGCCGGCGCCGCGGGCGAGCGCGAGCAGCACGGTCTCGGCCTGGTCGTCGAGCGTGTGGCCGAGCAGCACGGCGGCGGCGTCGACGCCGACCGCCAGGCGCGAGAGCGCGGCGTAGCGGGCCTCGCGCGCGGCCGCCTCCGGGCCGCCCTCGGTGCCCACCTCGACCCGCACCACGCGCGCGTCGGCGATCCCCACCTCGCGAGCGGCCTCGACCGCGCGCGCGGCGACCTCGGCCGATCCCTGCTGCAGGCCGTGGTCGATGGTGGCGCTGGCGACGCGCAGCCCGAGCTTGGGGCCCTCGTGGGCCGCGGCGGCGGCGAGGGCCAGGGAGTCGGGGCCGCCCGAGAGGGCGACGAGCACGACGGATCCGCTCCCCTCCAGCGGCGCGAGCGACTCCCTCACGGCGAGGCGGACGGCGGCGACGGCGGGATCCAGCACGATCGTCAACGTAGCGCGGATAGGATTTAGCCAGCTAATCAGCCGTCTTCCCAAGGAGCAAACAGGCATGGGCGCGTACGACGCAGTCATCGAGATCCCGCGCGGCAGCCGCGTGAAGTACGAGGTCGACCACGGCACGGGCCGCGTGTTCCTCGACCGCGTGCTGTACACGACGTTCGGCTACCCCACCGACTACGGGTTCTTCGAGAACACCCTGGGTGAGGACGGCGACCCGCTCGACGTGCTCGTCGTCATGGACCACTCGGTCTACCCCGGCGTCGGCGTCAAGGTTCGCCCCGTTGCCGTGCTGAAGATGAGCGACGAGGCCGGCGGCGACGACAAGGTCATCGCGGTCATCGCCAAGGACCCGCGCTGGGACCACATCCAGGACGTCGACGACCTCCCCGAGTTCACGAAGAAGGAGATCGGCCACTTCTTCGAGCACTACAAGGACCTCGAGCCCAACAAGTGGGTCAAGGTCGACGAGTGGGCCGGTGCCGCCGAGGCCGAGCGCCTGGTGACCGAGGCCTACGCGCGCTTCCAGGAGCACGAGGGCGACACCCGCACGCAGGGCTCCGGCGAGATCCCGAGCTCGCTCTGACGCACATCTCTCGGGAGGGGATCCGCCACGGCGGGTCCCCTTTCCCGTTTGCGGCGGGTGCTGGGCGCGGACGCGCAGCGCCGGCCGCCGGCCGCGCGCCGTCGCGCACAGATCGCACCTTCCGTGACAGATCCGTGCCGGATCCGTGTGCGCGACGCCGAGATCCGTGCGTCGGCGCGCGCCGATGGCGCCGCCGGGGAGCCTTAGAGCCAGACGCCCCGCGCGCTCATGAAGTTGCTCGGGTTGACCGTGGCGCCGTTGACGTACACCTCGAAGTGCAGGTGGCAGCCGAAGGAGTTGCCGGTCTGGCCTTCGTAGGCGATCACCTGGCCGGCGTTGACCCACTGGCCCCAGCCGACGAGGATCCGCGAGCTGTGACCGTAGCCGGTGGCGACGCCGCCGCCGTGGTCGATGCGCACGTAGTTGCCGTAGCCGCCGTTGTAGCCGGCGTAGGTGACGGTGCCCGAGTGAGCGGCGTAGATCGGCGCGCCGCAACCGGCCGCCATGTCGACGCCCAGGTGCCAGCTGCTCGCGCAGTAGCTGGGGCCGCACTGGCTGTAGCGCGGACCGTAGCCCGAGGTCCAGCCACCGCTCGAGGGGCGCACCCAGCCGTTGCCGGGTCCCTGGCCGCCCCCGCCGCCGCCGCCACCACCGCCGCCGGCGGGCTGGCCGCCGCCGCTGTTCTGGGCGGCCTCCTGAGCGGCCTTCTCACGCGCGGCCGCGGCGGCCTTCTCGCGCTCGATGCGGAGACGCTCCTGCTCGGCCTCCCACTCCTTCTTCGCCTGGACGCCGGCCTGGTAGTCGGCGACCGTCTTGGCGGTGCTGTCCTTGAGCGCCGCAAGCTGGGCCTCGAGCGTGACGAGGTTGGCCTCCTGGTCGGCGAGCGCCTGCTCGGCCGCCATCGCGGCTTCCTGCGCGGCGACCATCTTCGCTTCGGCTTCCTTCTGCAGGCGGTCGCGCTCGGCGCGGGCCACGGCGGCCTGGTCGCTCAGCGACTGCGCGGCGTCGCGGGCGCTGACGGCCTCTGCGTAGATCGACTCGTTCTTCTCGGCGAGCTTGTCCATCTGGCCGAGCTTGGTGAGCAGCTGATCGGCGTTCTCGGCCGAGTCGGCGAAGAGCACCTCGAGCGAGGTGGCCGATCCGCTCGTGCGGGAGATCTGGGAGGCGACGCGGGCAGCGGCCAGCGCGGCCTGATCCGCCTTCGCCGACTGCTCATCGGCCTGGGCCTGCAGCTGATCGGCACGGTAGGCGGCCTCGTAGAACGCCTGCTGCGCCTCGTAATAGGCGTCGGCGGCGGCCTGCGCGGCGGCCTGCGCCTCGGCGACGCGCTGCTTGAGCTGCGCGATCATCGTCTCGATGCGGCTGATCTCGCCGGCCTTGGCGGACTCGTTCTTGCGGGCGGCCTCGACGTCTGCCCACGAGGGGTAGTCATCGGGGTCGTAGGTGACGGCGAACGCGGGAGTCGCGAAGGCGGCGATGCCGGCGGCCGCGGCGGCGATGCCTCCGGCGGCAAGGGCGGCGCGGCGGGAGACGGGTCCCCAGAGCACACGGCGTTCAGCCGCGGTCGGCGCGCAGTCGCACACGTCGGCGTCGAGATCGGCGGTCATGCCCGGTTCACCCCTATCTTTGCTTCAGTCACACTAACAACAACAGTCACATCTGCAACCCTCGGGCGGGTGAACGGCAGCTGACGTGCGGGCGAGGCGGGTGACGATCGCCCCCGCGATTCTGCACGCGACACACCCGGGACGCAGGTTGCCGCGCCCTCGTTTTGGAAATCCGGGCGGCTTCCGCGTATGCTGGATCGTCGGCAAGCGTGAGCCCCGGGTTCACCTCGGCCCCATCGTTTAGCGGCCTAGGACGCCGCCCTTTCACGGCGGTAGCACGGGTTCGAATCCCGTTGGGGTCACACGAACCGGTACAATTACATATATCTGGCCCTGTAGCGCAGTTGGTTAGCGTGCCGCCCTGTCACGGCGGAGGTCGCGGGTTCAAGTCCCGTCAGGGTCGCTCCAAGCGACGGGCCTTCTTTCGAGGAGGCCTTTCGTATAGGACGCGGCAAGCTCCTCGGATCACGCCGCGAGGCTCTGTAGCTCAGTTGGTAGAGCGCACGACTGAAAATCGTGAGGTCACGGGATCGACGCCCGTCGGAGCCACCACCTGAAACCCCCGGTTCGCCGGGGGTTTTCTCGTTGGGGCGGATGGTGCTGCGTCGGCTAACTCCAAGGTTGTGCCGGTTTTGTGCCGGTAACGACGCAGTTCCGGCGCCGCTGGACCGTCCCACCTGGACCGCGATACACTTGAGATACGGCGGGCAATAGCCCTCGGAGCCTGGCAGTCTTCCGGACGGTATGACGAGCCAGGCTCACGTGTTTCTACAGCCGAGTGACGCGTGCCTCAACGATCGGCTCTACGCGACGGATCCAGTCGCCACCGTTCGAGTAGCACCACGCCACCGCATCGCTCACCCACAGCAGCGGATGCTCATGCGGCGCAACATGGCGATACAGCAACTCCGACCCGCCCTCTCGACGGAGGACATCGGCGATCAGCCGGCGATCGGCGCGCTCGAGCGACTCGTCCCGCTCGATGATCAACTGACTCACACCCGCGCGAGCGGCCTCCTCTACGAGCGCTCCCAACGACAGCGGACGGGCTTCCTTGTCGGGCAGCTGCTTCACCACCCACACGGCCACCCGTACGTCGAGGGCGCACATGCGCGAAAGGATCTGCTGTGACTTCGTCTGCTGAATGGCGGGGTTCTTCGGTCGCTTCGTGGCGGGGTCAGGTGACACCGATGACCAGGGTGCTCTGTGCGGCTTCGATGACGTCGTTGGTGATGGTGTCGAGTTCGTTGATCTTCAGGACCCGCTGGATCTGGGGGAAGAGGCGTTCGAGGAGCCGGAAGTTGCCGCGGGTGATCCGTGCGATGGCTGCGATGGCTTGGGCGTCGGTGAAGTCGTCGGGGTCGAGGGTATTGCCGAGGGATCGCCAGTGTCGCTCGAGGACGAACAGCAGTTCGTCTTGTCCCAGGGGCCGGTACTGGTGGGCGAAGCCGACTCGGCTGTAGAACTGGGGGTAGTGGCTGAACTGCTTCTCCAGGCCGGGCATGCCGATCAGGATCAGGGCGATGTCGTCGCGGTCGTAGCGATCGCGCAGCAGTTCCAGAGCGGCGGGACGCAGTCGTTCGGCCTCGTCGACGATGATCAGCTCCACGTAGTTCCTGCCGTGTCGCCATCCCCAGGCCTCGGGAGTGGCCGTGCCGGGAGGTACGAGGTGCTGCTCGATGCACATGTTGGTGCGGGTGATGGCTTGGGTCAGCTCGTCCTTCAGGGTCCGCGGGGTGGTCAGCACGCTGGGGGTGTAGAGCACGGTGCGGCTCCGGTTCAAGGCGGCGTAGATCTTGGCGTCGTCGTCGGAGCGCGGCCCCCAGTAGGTCAGCAGGTCATGAGCCTTCTCGTAGTGTGCGTAGCGGCGCGCGGAGAGTGTCTTTCCTCCGCCGGCTGATCCGAAGCACAAACCGATGGTGTGCCCGCGGCGCACGGCGTCGGCGAACTCGGTGAAGCGGCGGTGCTCCTTGGTGACGATGAAGCGCTGGCTCACCTGAGGTCCTCCTTGTAGATCTTCAACGCCGACCTCGGCGCCGGAGCCGGTGCTTCGGTGATCCGTGGCGTCTCGGTAGGTGCGGCCACGAGGGCGATGCGTTCGTTGATGCTGGCTCGCAGCGCTCGGCGGCGGGCGTTGCGCGCGGCCTGGATCTCCTTGAGGCTGACCTTTTGATCGTGGTGCTCTTGGTTGACGGCCTTGCAGACGAATTCGTCGTGATCGAAGACGCGGATCTCGGTGATGTCGCGACGCGCAGCCTCACCTAGCTCAGGAGCGCGTGCCCGACGACAACACCCAGGAGATTGCGAAGGCGTTCCGAGCATGGCTGCAGCAACACCAGCAGTAAACACCGCGCCCGCCGAGGAGATCGATCTCCCCTGGGCCTCCGTGGCGCTCTCGCTGGTCGCCACTCAGCAACGGAGGCTCGAGGCGCGAACATACCTCACCGATGGCTACGGCCTCCGTCGCCGAATCGAGGACGGACCCGCCCACTCTCGACGCATCAGCGAGGTCGCGAGCGTGTGGCAACCGTCCCGTCTCAAGGGATACGTGGTGCCCGCGGGGAAGGGGTTGCCGTTCCTCTCCGCCGGCCAGGTCTTCGAAGCTCGGCCGCGCGTGCGGAAGTGGGTTGCCGAGCCAATGGTTCGGGATGTCGCGTCACGCAAGGTGTCCCTGGACATGCTGTTGATGTCCTGTTCCGGCGAGGTTGGCAAGGTCACGGCAACCTACGCGGAGCATATCGACCGACTCATTACCCACGACCTGCTCCGAATCGAAGCGCATGATGCAGACGAACTCGGGTGGATCTATGCGTATATGAAGACGCCGATCTTCTACAGCATTGCGCGATCTGCCCAGTATGGGCACATGATCAAGCAGGCCGCGTCCGTTTGAGTGGTGGTCTTTCGCTTCGTTGCGATGATCAGCTGTCGTTAGTTTAGGCGGCGGTGATCTCGGGGAGTATCACCGCCTCGTCGATGGTGGGGGTGGTCGCGGTGAGCTCGGTCATGGAGGCTTCGGAGAAGTAGCGGCGGTCGGCGGCTTCCCATTCGTCGTGTTGCTCGACGAGGACGGAGCCGGCCAGGCGGAGCAGGGCGGCGTTGTTCGGGAACACGCCAACGACGTCGGTGCGGCGCTTGATCTCCCGATTGAGGCGTTCCAGCGGGTTCGTGGACCAGATCTGTCGCCAATGCCGGGCGGGGAACGCTTTGAACGCGAGGATGTCGTCACGGGCGTCGGTGAGCATCACGGCGGTCTTGGGGTGGACGCGCTCGATCATGCGCACGACTTCGTCGAACTGGGCATCGATGTGCTCGGCGTCGGGTTGGGCGAAGATCGTGCGGATCACGCTGGCGACCATCTCCTGCCGGCCCTTCGGGAGGGCGGTCAGGACGTTGCGCATGAAGTGGACGCGGCAGCGCTGCCAGGCGGCGCCCTGCAACACGGTCGCTGCGGCCTTCTTCAGTCCGGCGTGGGCGTCGGAGATCACCAGCTTCACCCCGCCCAGACCTCGTGTCTTCAACGAGCGCAGGAACTGCTTCCAGAACTCCTCGGTCTCGCTGTCTCCGACATCGAAGCCCAGCACGACCCGCCGCCCGTCAGCGGCGACGCCGATCGCGACGACGACCGCCTGGGACACGACACGGTGGTCGATGCGGACCTTGCAGTAGGTCGCGTCGAGGAACACGTAGGGGTAGGCGATGTCAGACAGCGAGCGGTCGCGGAACGATGCGACCTCGGCGTCGAGCCCTTGGCAGATGCGGGACACCTCGGACTTCGAGATGCCAGTGTCAGCGCCGAGCGCTTTGACGAGGTCATCGACCTTCCGGGTTGAGACGCCGTGGAGGTAGGCCTCCATCACGACCGCGAACAAGGCTTGGTCGACCCGGCGGCGCCGCTCCAGCAGCGACGGGAAGAACGACCCCTGCCGCAACTTCGGGATCCGCAACTCCAGATCCCCAGCCGTGGTCGACAGCACCCGCGGCCGGGAACCGTTGCGGGTAGTCGTGCGCTCGCTCGTGCGCTCGTAGGGGGCGGCGCCGATGAATGCGGCTGTCTCCGCGTCGATCAGCTCCTGGTAGAGCCGCTCGGTCGCGGCTCGGATGCGGTCGGTGGTGCCGGTGAGCTTCAGTTCCCCGAGCAGCTCGAGGAGGGCAGACTGGTCAAGAGCCATCGTGCGGTGTCGTCTTTCTGTGTGAGTTCTTGGTCGTTCTCACTGACCATCGCACGATGGCTCACCCCGTCGCGGTCACGACGCCGCGGGCCCGAAAGACCACCACCCCGCGGGACTCCAGGGATCAAGCATCTCGAGCCCGAGCATGTTCGCGAAATGCCCATCGTGATGCCTGAGGCAGGATTGCGGTCCTCCGTCGGAACGCAGATCAGTCAAGCGCTGGAACTAAGGCGGCGCGGACGCGCTCTGTTGGACGATGCGGACAGCGCCTTGAACGACCTCATTAATCCTGAGCGTCAACGAATCGACACCACTGTTTGGCAATCGGTACCCGTCTCGGAGGTGTTGAGCGGACGGCGCCGACTGGAGGCCCAGTACCAGCGCTCCGAGGTCCGGGACGTGGAACGCCTCGTCGCATCCAACGCGAAAAAGGTCGTCCGCCTGGCGGACGTGACCGAGTCCGTGCGACTCGAGAACCGCTTCAAGGGCCGCGTCCGTTTGAGTGGTGGTCTTTCGCTTCGTTGCGATGATCAGCTGTCGTTAGTTTAGGCGGCGGTGATCTCGGGGAGTATCACCGCCTCGTCGATGGTGGGGGTGGTCGCGGTGAGCTCGGTCATGGAGGCTTCGGAGAAGTAGCGGCGGTCGGCGGCTTCCCATTCGTCGTGTTGCTCGACGAGGACGGAGCCGGCCAGGCGGAGCAGGGCGGCGTTGTTCGGGAACACGCCAACGACGTCGGTGCGGCGCTTGATCTCCCGATTGAGGCGTTCCAGCGGGTTCGTGGACCAGATCTGTCGCCAATGCCGGGCGGGGAACGCTTTGAACGCGAGGATGTCGTCACGGGCGTCGGTGAGCATCACGGCGGTCTTGGGGTGGACGCGCTCGATCATGCGCACGACTTCGTCGAACTGGGCATCGATGTGCTCGGCGTCGGGTTGGGCGAAGATCGTGCGGATCACGCTGGCGACCATCTCCTGCCGGCCCTTCGGGAGGGCGGTCAGGACGTTGCGCATGAAGTGGACGCGGCAGCGCTGCCAGGCGGCGCCCTGCAACACGGTCGCTGCGGCCTTCTTCAGTCCGGCGTGGGCGTCGGAGATCACCAGCTTCACCCCGCCCAGACCTCGTGTCTTCAACGAGCGCAGGAACTGCTTCCAGAACTCCTCGGTCTCGCTGTCTCCGACATCGAAGCCCAGCACGACCCGCCGCCCGTCAGCGGCGACGCCGATCGCGACGACGACCGCCTGGGACACGACACGGTGGTCGATGCGGACCTTGCAGTAGGTCGCGTCGAGGAACACGTAGGGGTAGGCGATGTCAGACAGCGAGCGGTCGCGGAACGATGCGACCTCGGCGTCGAGCCCTTGGCAGATGCGGGACACCTCGGACTTCGAGATGCCAGTGTCAGCGCCGAGCGCTTTGACGAGGTCATCGACCTTCCGGGTTGAGACGCCGTGGAGGTAGGCCTCCATCACGACCGCGAACAAGGCTTGGTCGACCCGGCGGCGCCGCTCCAGCAGCGACGGGAAGAACGACCCCTGCCGCAACTTCGGGATCCGCAACTCCAGATCCCCAGCCGTGGTCGACAGCACCCGCGGCCGGGAACCGTTGCGGGTAGTCGTGCGCTCGCTCGTGCGCTCGTAGGGGGCGGCGCCGATGAATGCGGCTGTCTCCGCGTCGATCAGCTCCTGGTAGAGCCGCTCGGTCGCGGCTCGGATGCGGTCGGTGGTGCCGGTGAGCTTCAGTTCCCCGAGCAGCTCGAGGAGGGCAGACTGGTCAAGAGCCATCGTGCGGTGTCGTCTTTCTGTGTGAGTTCTTGGTCGTTCTCACTGACCATCGCACGATGGCTCACCCCGTCGCGGTCACGACGCCGCGGGCCCGAAAGACCACCACCCCGCGGGACTCCAGGCGCTTCAAGCGTCACTACAGCCAGTCAGGTACGCCCTACCGGAGCGCCTCTGAAATCTTCGACGTGAACCCACCAGTCACCAAGCGGATCTATCCGGCGCTGGTTCCGGATCCGGATCGTTACTATCTCACCCCCGGCGAGATGGTGATGGCCCGCTCGGGTCAGGTATACGGGCTGCTTGGTCGTGTTCGCATGATTCCGACTTCGATGGCCGGAGTCTTTGGTAGTGACGACCTGATCCGGATCGCGCTTGATGAGTCGCGTATTCCAGGCGGCTACCTCCAGACCTTCCTCTCCAACGAAACGTACGGTCGACTGTTGGTTGTCAGGAACGCCTCCGGCACGTCTATCCCGCACCTAGATCCAGTCGACATCCAGGAGGTCCCCGTGCCTCGGTTCGACGCGAGGTCTGAAGAAGCCATCTCCGACCTCGCGCTCAGAGGCAACGAGCTACTGGCGGACGCAGACGAACTGGAAACTCGTGCAATCGCTCGAGCAACGCAATTGGTCGCGAGAGAAGCTGGGCTCCATGGGCTGGCCGAGACGTTGCCGAACTAGATAGCAACACAAGACGGCGCTGCGTGCGCTGCAACGCGGACTCGAGGTCCTTCGCGCCGAACATGGCAGCTAAGAGTGCTGTCAGAGTGATATCACTCTGACAGTACATTGATACTCGCTCACCACGAGAAAGGGGCCCGCCAGCCGGCGGGCCCCTTTCCTGTCGCTTGCGATCACGTACCGGTGGAGGTTCTGGCTGGCGATAATGTTCTGCGCGAGCTTCAACACGTCAGGGGTCCTGACCGTCAGCGACCTCGGTCTGAGCACCCACCGATCCATCACCCATTCGCACGAGCGTTTCCCGACAGCCACCGCCGCCATAGTGAGGTCGGACCTTCCGCAACAGACACCCGCTATACAACGCCGGAGGCTCCGAGCAAGGCGCCGACGCCGTAGGTTGCGGCTAGGGCCAGGGCGCCGCCGATGACGACTCTGAGTGTAGCCCGCAGGCGGGAGCTACCGCCGATCGTCGCGGACAGAGTGCCCGTGATCGCCAGTGCGAGCAGCACGGCGACGAAGGTCACCGGGATGCGCCAGTCGGCGGGGGGTAGCAGGATGGCGAGCATCGGCAGGATGGCGCCGATCGTGAACGCTGCCGCGGATGCGGCCGCGGCATGCCACGGACTCACCACGTCGTCCTGATCGATGTTCAGCTCGATCGCAAGGTGCGCCGACAGTGCGTCGCGCTCGGTGAGCTCGACCGCCACCTGGCGGGCGGTGGTCTCGCTCAGCCCTTTGGCGCGGTAGAGGCCGGTGAGCTCGTCGAGCTCTTCCTCGGGCAACTCGCGCAGCTCGGCGCGTTCCTTCGCGATGAGGGCTTTCTCACTGTCGCTCTGGCTGCTGACCGAGACATACTCCCCGAGCGCCATCGAGATCGCACCCCCGACCAGGCCTGCGACGCCCGCGGTGAGGATGGGGCCGATCGCGCTCGTGGCGCCGGCAACGCCCACGACGATGGCGGCGACCGAGACGATACCGTCGTTGGCGCCCAGCACGCCGGCGCGCAGCCAGTTGAGACGCTGCGCGATGCCCCCGCGGTGGGGCTCGCCGGGGTGCAGCGCTGGTTCGGTGGTGCCATCGGTCGACATCCGCTCACTCAAGCACCGATGCCCGGCCGGCTCAACGTTGGTGAGGCTACGCATACCTGGAGGACGCGGCTAAGAAAGCTGCTCCCACACGTTGAAATATCGGAGCTTCCCCGATATTTCGCGGCGCGCACCGCGCGTTGCTCGGACTGCTCAGAATCGATCGATTCCGGCGCACGGGCCGGCGCTGCTGGTCAGCAGCGCAACACGGCGCGAACTTGAACAACCGAAACCGAATCACGTCGAAACGCGGGCAGTACCCTTTCGGCGCGACTGCAGGATCGAGCGAATGCGACGGCCGCCCGTGCCGGTCCTGTGCCGGGAACCCGGCTGAAACTACCCGGCAGCAGCCACGACCAACGAGAACAACATCCGCGGAATCACGCGGGAGTTGAGCACCAACGAGCACCCACCAGCCCGCGAAATGTAACTGAAAATCGTGAGGTCACGGGATCGACGCCCGTCGGAGCCACCACCTGAAACCCCCGGTTCGCCGGGGGTTTCGCGTTTCGCGGGAGCGCTCAGCGGCCGCCGGCCACCCGGATCGTCGTGCCCGTGACGTACGAGGCGTCCGACGAGAGCGCGAAGGCCACGACGCCGGCGACCTCCTCGGCCCGGCCGGCGCGCCCCAGGGGATGCGAGGCCGCGACGCGCGCCACGCGGCCGGCATCGCTCGCGTCGGCGTGGATGTCGGTGTCGATGGTGCCGGGCGCGACACCGACCACGCGGATGCCGCGATCCGCCGCCTCGATCGCGAGGCCCTTCGTGAGCGCGTCCACGCCCGCCTTCGCGGCGGCGTAGTGCACGTACTCCCCCGGCGAGCCGGTCGTCGCGGCACCCGAAGAGATGTTGACGAGCACGCCACCCTCCGCCAGTTCGGCGACCGCGCGGCGCGCGACGAGCACGGCGGAGGTCAGGTTGAGGTCGATGACGCGACGGATGACGTCGCTCGGTGTCTGGGTGAGAGGCCCGATGTGCAGGGTTGCGCCGGCGTTGTTGACGACGCCGGCGAGACGGCCGGCCTCGGCCGCCTCCCCGAAGAGCGCGTCGATGCCTTCGTCGCTGGTGAGGTCGGCGCGCACGAGTCGGCAGGACGCTCCGAGCGACTCGACCGCGGCGCGCATCCGGGTCGCGGCGTCCTCGTCGCGCGCATAGCCGAGGACGAGGTCGTGGCCTTCCGCGGCGAGGCGCCGCGCGACGGCGGCGCCGATGCCGCGGGTTCCACCGGTGATGAGCGTGAGAGGACGAGGCACCTCCCCACGCTAGCCGCGGCGCCCGTGGCACGAGCGGTTCTGCCCGCGCCTGCGCGCGCCCTCTGCCATGCCGCAGACTGTGGCCATGACAAGGTCCGCGATCGACGGCGCACGGGGGAGATCGTGACGGGTGACGGCGTGCGGGTCTCGTTGCGGATCGAGGCGGGTACGGAGGCGGTGTGGCACGCGCTCACCGTCGGGCGGTCCGTGTGGTGGCCCGACATGGTGTTCGAGGCCGCCGCCGGAGCGCCCCTCATCGAGACGTGGATCGAGGACGGCGAGCGGCGGGAGGCGTCGGGAACCGTGACGGCGGCGGAGCGGCCCCGGTTGCTGGCGTTCGACTGGCGGCAGCCCGAGTGGCGCGGCAGCACGCACGTGTCGATCGATCTGGCCGAGGACGGGGCCGCGACCGAGGTCGCGATCACCGAGACGGGGTTCGCGGACGCCGGCACCCCGGCCGCCCTCGCCGCCGAGCACGCGGACGGCTGGCGCTTTCACCTCGGGCGGCTGCGCGACGCCTGCCTCGGCGAGGCCTGACGACGGCAGCACCGATCGCGGGTGCCGTCGGGGCGGCGACCGGCCCGCACCGGATCTCGGGCGAGAATGGCGGCGTGTTCGAGGGGTTCACGGAGGAGATGATCGATGTCGGCGAGGCGTCGATCCTGACAAGGCACCGCGCGGGCGAGGGCGCGCCGGTGCTTCTGCTGCACGGGCACCCGCGAACGTCGGCGATGTGGCACCGCGTCGCGCCGCTGCTGGCCGAGGCGGGACTGCCCGTCGTGTGCGCCGACCTGCGAGGCTACGGGCGATCGATCGGTCCGGAGCCCACGCCGGATCACGCCTCCCATTCCAAGCGCGCCGTCGCGAACGACATGCTCGGTGTGATGCGGGCGCTCGGGTACGAGCGGTTCGCCCTCGCGGGCCACGATCGCGGAAGCTATGTCGCCCTTCGCCTGGCGCTCGACCACCCCGAGGCGGTGGCCCGCGTGAGCCTGCTGGATTGCCTGCCGATCAGCGAGCACCTGGACCGGGCCGACGCGCGCTTCGCCACGGCGTGGTGGCACTGGTTCTTCTTCGCGCAGCCCGAGATCCCGGAGCGGGTCATCAACGCCGATCCCGAGGCCTGGTATCACGCGGATCCGGAGAGCATGGGTGCGGAGAACCACGCCGAATGGCTCGCGTGCATCCGGCGCCCCGCGGTGGTGCGGGCGATGCTCGAGGATTACCGCGCGGGCCTGACCGTCGACGCCGAGGCCGAGCGCGCCGATCGCCGGGCGGGCCGGCGCCTGAGGATGCCCGTGCAGGTGCTGTGGTCGCTGCGCGACGACCTCGAGGATCTGTATGGCGATCCGCTGCGGATCTGGCGATCGTGGGCGGACGACCTCCGCGGCCACGGCATCGAGTCGGGCCATCACATGGCGGAGGAGGCCCCCGAGGGCCTCGCCGCAGCGCTCCTCGAGTTCGCCCGCGAGACCGCCCCTGGGAGCTGAGGCGGGCGCGCTACGACCCGGCGGGCTCGGGCTGCGCGGCGTGGGCGTCGAGGCACTCGGGACGGATCCGCTGGAGGATCCGCGCCGAGACCCGGGCGAGCGCGGCGATGTCCTCGTCCGGCGCGTCCTCGAAGACGAGCTCGCGCACGGAGGCACCGTACGCGCCGTCCGCGGCGGAGACCACCGCGGCGCCGGCGTCGGTGAGACGGGCCAGGGTGTAGCGGCCGTCGTAGGGGTCCGGTTCCCGGCTGACGAGCTCGCGCTTCTCGAGCCGCGCCACGATGCGGGAGAGGTGGGACTGCGTCACGCTCGTCGTGTTGGCCAGTCGCGTCATGTGCAGCGCGCCGCCCTCGGCGCGCGCGAGCCAGCGGAGCACCTGATACTCCGCGTGGCTGAGACCCGCCACCTGCGCGAGGTTCGCGTCCATCGTCGTGGGCAGCCAGGTCGTCACGCCGACGAGCAGCGACCATGCCTGTTCCTGCGAGCCACTGAGGCCTTCGGAACGGTTCGACATGGGCACCATCCTAGCGATCATTTGACACGGAAACTATCTCGCTCTAGGTTACTTTCCGTGTCAAATGATTCCGTGAACGAGTCGACCATGCGCGCCGCAACCTACCGAGCCTTCGGCGGACCGGAGGTGCTCGCCGTCGAGGAGCTCCCCGCGCCCCATGCCACGCCCGGGACGGTCCGCATCGCGACGATCGCCGTGAGCATCAACCCCATCGACTGGCTGCTTCGCGCCGGTCGCCTCGAGGGGGTCCTCCCCGTGACCTTCCCCGCGATCCCCGGTCGCGACGCGGTCGGCGTCGTCGACGAGGTGGGCGAGGGGGTGACGGACACGGCGATCGGCGACCTCGTGTTCGGCCTCACCGGCGTGACCGGCGCGACGGCCGAGCGCACCGTGCTGTCGGCGTGGGCGCACGTGCCGGAGACGTGGACGATGCCCGAGGCCGCGGCCGCCGGCCTGGCCTCCGCGACCGCGGTGCCCGCCCTCGCGGCACTCGGCGACCTCGACGGCAGGACCCTCCTCATCGACGGCGCGGCCGGGGGCGTCGGCACGGCCGCCGCCGCGATCGCCGTCAGCCGCGGCGCCCGGGCGATCGGCACGGCGAGCGAGCGCAACCACGGCTTCCTCGCCTCGATCAACGTCACGCCCGTGACGTACGGCCCGGGTCTGACCGATCGCGTCGGAGGGCATCGACCTCGCCCTCGACGCGGCGGGGGCCGGGACGCTGCCCGAACTCGTGGCCCTGGCGGGTTCCGCCGACCGCGTCGTCACCGTCGCGGACGGCGCCGGTGCCCGTGACCTCGGCGTGCGCCTCGTCAACGCCGCCAATGTCTCGGCGTCGCTCGCCGTGACGGCGCAGCTCGGCGCCGCGGGCGGGTACACGCCGCGGGTCGCCGCGACGTTCGCCCTCGACGACGTGGCGCGCGCCCACGAGCGCGCCGAGAGCCGGTCGGGCAAGGTCGCGATCACCGTCGCCGCATAATCGCCTACCGCGGCACGAGCTGCTGGAGCACCCAGCGGTTGCCGTCGGGGTCGGCGAACGTGACGAAGCGGCCCCAGGGCTGCTCGTCCACGCCGTCGGCCTCGACGCCGCGCTCACGCAGGTATGCCAGCGCGGCATCCGCATCGTCGACCACGACCTGCACGTTGCGCATGCTGCCCGGGGCGTCCTCCGCGATGCCCTCGCCGAACGCGATCGAGCAGGCCGAGCCGGGCGGCGTGACCTGCACGAAGCGCAGCGACTCGTTCACGCGCCGGTCGTGATCGACGTTCCACCCGAGCGTCTCGCCGTAGAACGCGACGGCGCGATCGGTGTCGGAGACGGGCACGAAGATGAGCTCGATTCGGAAGTCCATGGGGTCCTCGCTTCTCTCACGGCCGACCGTACGCCCGGCCACCGACATCCGCGACGCCCGCTTAGAGCGGCGGCTCCACACCGGCGAGTGCGTGGAGCTCCTGCCACACGTGCTCGGCAAGCTCCGGGGCCGGCTCGGCGGTGCGGGGGTTGAGCGGCACCGCGACCGGGCGGCCGCGCAGACCACCCTCGGGACCGTAGTACTCGCCGCCGCGAGCCTCGGGGTCGGCCAGGGCACGGACGCCCGACCACGCGGCCGCGTCCTTGCCCTGCGCCCAGGGCGTGAAGGGGTTGGCGCGGTACGGGGTGGCGGCGTCGCGGATGCCCTCGCGCTCGGGCGTCTTGGCGTCGACGCCCACGCCCGGGCGGGTGACGATCGAGGCCGCGGGCAGCTCCCGCGCGCGCAGGCGGCGCTCGAGCTCGAAGGCGTACACCTCGGTCAGCGCCTTGGCCTTGGTGTATGCACCCACGCCCGAGCGCGGGACGCGGCGCACGTCGCGCACGTCGGGCCTGAAGCGCTGCACGAAGCCCGTCGAGGCGTGGACGAACCGCACCGGGCGGTCGGCGAGCACGGGGAGCATACGGGCGATGAGCGCGACGTTCGCGACGGTGTGCGCGCCGAGCAGCAGCGGCAGGCCGTCGCGGGTGAGCGCGCGGATCGAGAACTCCATCGGGCCGCCGTTGAGGAAGATGCCGTCCAGCGGCAGCTCCCCCAGGCGGTCGGCCGCGTCGGCCACGGACGCGAGCGACGTGAGGTCGAGCGTCACCGCGCGGGTGACGGCGCGCGGCGCGTGCGCGCGGATCGCGCGGGCGGCGGTCTCGAGCTTGCCCGCCGATCGCGAGACGAGCACGACGTCGGCTCCGGCGGCCGCGAGCTGCTCGGCGGCGAAGTAGCCGATGCCTCCCGTCGCTCCGGTGACGGCATAGGTGCGCCCGCCCAGGTCGGGCAGGCGTTCGGGATTCCACGGCACGGTGACTCCTTAAACGGATCGGTTATCCGCTTCACCGTAGCACACAAACGGATACGGAATCCGGATCGGTATGATGATCGCATGAGCTCGCTTCGATCGGACGCCGCACGTTCCCGGCAGCAGATCCTCCGCGCCGCCCGCGGCCGCGCGATCGACGACCTGCGCTTCAACGAGCTGGCGCGCGAGGCCGGCGTCGGGGTCGGCACCGTCTACCGGCACTTCCCGAACATGCCCGCGCTCGTCGAGGCGCTCAATCACGACGCGCTCGAGCTGCTCGTCGAGCGCGCCCGCGCCGCGCTCGACGCGACCGACCCCGCTGCCGCACTCGACGCGTTCGTGCGCGAGGCCGTGCAGCTGCAGGTGGAGCGCGACGGCCTGCAGTCGGTGCTGCTCTCCCCCGACGCCTCGCCCGATGCCCGCGCGCTGCGCGACGAGCTGATGCCGCTCGTGCAGCGGATCCTCGACCGGGCCGCCGAGGCGGGCGCCCTGCGCACCGGGATCAGCGTGGACCAGCTGCAGCGCCTGGTGTGCGGCGTGGAGCACGCGGTGCGGCTCGGCGGCGGCCGCGACCGGGATCTGTTCCTCGGCGTGGTGCTGGCGGGGTTGCGGCCCTGACGCATCGCGGAGCGCCCGGGCTAGGATCGCTCCGGGCCGATGCGCGGCCCACGGACGGAAGGGCGGTGAGGGCTATGGCCGGCGATAGTAGCGGCGCCGCCCGAGCATCGCGCTCCGTCGCGTGCGTCGCGCGCTGACGCGCTCACCGCACGCCTCGCTTTCTCGGGCGGCGTCTCCCGACCCCGGAGACCCGCAGCCATCGCGGCTGCACCCGACGAAACGAGATACCCATGCCCCTGATCGACAACGGCGTGTACGTCGCCGGCCGGCGCCTCGAGACGCCCCACAGCCTCGACGAGACCTACGAGCTGATGCGCGAGCACGGCGGGATGGCGTGGATCGGCCTGTATCGACCCAGCACCCAGGAGATCGAGTCGGTCGCCGCCGAGTTCAACCTGCACCCGCTCGCCGTCGAGGACGCGCTCAACGGCCACCAGCGCTCGAAGGTGGAGCGCTACGGCGACACCCTCTTCGTCGTCCTGCGCCCGGCGCGCTACCGGGACCGCGAGGAGACCGTCGAGTTCGGCGAGCTGCACGTGTTCGTCGGGCCGGACTTCGTCGTGACCATCCGCCACGCCGAGTCGCCCGACCTCGGCGCGGTGCGCCGGCGCATGGAGCAGAACCCCGAGCTGCTGGCGATGGGCCCTGAGGCGGTGCTCTACGCGGTGCTCGACGAGGTCGTCGACGAGTACGAGCCCGTGGTGGCGGGCCTCGAGAACGACATCGACGAGATCGAGGATCAGCTGTTCGGCGACAGCGACGACGACGCCCTCTCCCGCCGCATCTACGAGCTCTCGCGCGAGGTCATCCACTTCCAGCGGGCCGTGCAGCCGCTGCGCGACATGCTGGAGTTCCTGCAGCGCGGATCGGTGAAGTACAGCGTCGATGTGGAGCTGCAGCGGTCGCTGCGCGACGTGCTCGACCACACGATCCGCGTCGACGAGCGGATCTCGGCGTTCCGCGCGATCCTCGACAACGCGCTCACGGTGCACTCCGCGCTGGTCACCCGTCGCCAGACCGAGACGAGCCTCGCGCAGAACGACGAGATCAAGAAGATCTCGTCGTGGGCGGCGATCATCTTCGCCCCGACGCTGATCGGCACGGTGTACGGGATGAACTTCACGCACATGCCCGAGCTCGCCTGGCCGTTCGCCTATCCGCTGGCGCTCGGCGCGATGGTCGTGTTCGTCATCACGCTGTACTCGATCTTCAAGTACAAGAAGTGGCTCTGACGCTCACCCCAGCGGATCGGCGAGCAGCGGCGCGAAGGCGGCCTCGGCCGCGCCGATGAGCAGGCGATCGGCGCCGAGGGCGGCGGCGCGGATGTCGAGGTTCTCGCCCGGGGCAGCGAGCGCCTGCGCGCGCACGGCGGCGAGGAGCCCCTCCGGGTCGCGGTCGCGGAGCATCGCGAGGAAGCCGCCCAGCACGATCACCGACGGGTTCAGCACGTTCACGGCGTTGGCGAGGCTGGCGGAGAGCACCGCGCGCTGGCGCTCGATCTCGGCCGCGACGGCCGGGTCGGACGCGGCCGCGAGCGCGTCGGCGAGCGCGTCGTCGTCGGCCTGGGGCAGGCCCACGGCCTGGAGCAGCCGCGCGCGGTTGACCTCGTCCTCGAGCAGGCCGCCGTCGGCGCGGTTCTGGCCCCACTCGCCCGCGTAACCGTCGGCGCCGCCGATCGCCAGGCCGTGCAGGATGAGCCCGCCGCCGATGCCCGAGGCGCCGCCGTTGAGGTAGATGACGTCGGCGTGATCGCGCGCGGCGCCGAAGAGGTGCTCGGCGCGGGCGCCGAGCGACGCGTCGTTGCCGACCGCGAACGGCAGTTCCGTGGCGTCGGCCAGCCGGGCGCCCACGTTCTCGTCGCGCCAGCCGAGGTGGGGAGCGAGCCGCACGACCCCGTCCGACGCGCGCACGAGTCCGGGCACGGCCGCGGCGCCGCCCACGATCCTCGCGCGCCGCAGCGGGCCCGAGCGCCAGGTGTCCACGATCCGCGCCACGGCCGACGCGACGTCGTCCACGCCCACGTCGCCGGCGGCGGCCTCGCGCACGCGCACCCGCACGCGACCCCCGAGCGTCACCGCGCCCACCTCGAGCGCGTCGACCTCGGGGTTGACGGCGATCGCCACGACCGCGTCGCTGGGCGCGACGATCGGCGACGGCCGCCCCACGCGGCGCGTGGGATCCGGATCGCGCTCCTCCACGAGGCCGGCGGCGGCGAGCGTGCCGACGAGGTCCGACACGGTCGACCGGTTCAGGCCGGTCTCGGCGGTGATCACGGCACGCGAGCGGGGGCCCTCGTGGTGCACGAGGCGCAGCACCTCACCGAGGTTGCTGCGACGCACGCCCTCGACGCCCGTCGCCGCGGGGCGCACCGATCTCGTCGTCGCCATCCTGGAAATCTATCGCCGCCGGGCGGCACCCACCGCGCACGCCCACCGCGCGGCGGCGCGGGCGGCGGCCGTCACGCGACGCTCACGTCGACGACGCGCGGGTCGTCGACGCTGACCTCGTGCACGTCGCCGGTCAGGGTCACGACGGCGCGCGGCGTCGCCTCGGTCTCGGCGTCGCGGCCGAGCCACACCTCCACCGTGCCGGGCTCGACGACCCGCCGCAGGCCGCGGCCGGTGAACGCGAAGCGCCGCGCCGGCACGTCGAAGCTCACGCGGCGCGACTGCCCCGGCGCGAGCTCCACGCGCGCATACGCCAGCAGCTGCGCGACCGGCCGCGTGACCGACGCCACGGGATCGCGCCCATACAGCTGCACGACCTCGGCGCCCGCGACGGCGCCCGTGTTCGTCAGGGTGACGCTCGCCGTGAAGCGCCCGTCGGTCGCGGCCGTGTCGTCCACGCGCAGGTCGTCGTAGGCGAACGCGGCGTACGACAGGCCGAAGCCGAACGGCCGCACCGGGGTCGGATCGGTCTTCGTGATCTCCGACGGCCCGCCCAGCACCGGCCGGAGGTATCCGTAGGGCTGCGCGCCCGCCGAGCGCGGCAGGCTCACCGGCAGCCGGCCCGACGGCGACGTGTGGCCGAGGATCACCGAGGCGATCGCCGTGCCGCCCTCCTCGCCCGGGAAGAACGCCTGCAGCATGGCGCCCGGGCGCGGGCCGTCGCCGTCGAGCGCCCAGCCCAGGGCGTACGGGCGGCCGGTGAGCAGCACCATCACCACGGGCGTGCCGGTGGCCACGACGGCCTCGACGAGCTCGCGCTGCACGCCGGGCAGCTCGAGCGACTCCGCGTCGTTGCCCTCGCCCACCGTGCCCCGGCCGAACAGGCCGGCGTGATCGCCCACGACCACCACCGCGACGTCGGCGCCCGCGGCCGCCGCGACCGCCTGCGCGAAGCCGCTGCGGTCGTCGCCCTCCACGTCGCAGCCGCGGGCGTACCCGATCTCGGTCTCCGGCAGCGCCCGCTCCAGCGCCTCGCGCACCGTGGGGATCTCGAAGCCGAGCTCGTGCTCGGGGTGATGCGCGAGCACGTGATTGGCGAACGAGTAGCACCCCTGCAGCGCCTCCGCGCGATCGGCGTTCGGGCCGATGACGGCCACCCGCCCCGCCGTCGCCGCCAGCGGCAGCAGCCCCTCGTTCGACAGCAGCACGATCGACTCCGCCGCCAGGCGCCGCGCGATGTCGCGGTGCCGCGGCCCGTCGAGCTCGACCGCCGCGGGCGGCTCATCCTCGTACGCCTCGGCGTCGAGCAGGCCCAGCGCCTCCTTCTGCGCGAGCACGCGCAGCACGGCGCGATCCACGAACGTCTCGTCGAGCCGGCCGGTGCGCACCTGCTCGCGCAACGGCTCGAGGTAGGCGTCGCCCGTGGGCAGCTCCACGTCGATGCCGGCCCGCAGCGCCAGCGCGCCCGCCTCGCCCCGATCGGCGGCGACGCCGTGCATGGTCTCGAGGAACGCGACCGAGAAGTAATCGGCCGTGACCACGCCGTCGAAGCCGAGCTCCTCGCGCAGCAGCGTGGTCAGCAGCGCCGGATCCGACGCCACCGGCACCCCGTCGATCTCGGCGTAGCTGTTCATGACCGAGCGCACGCCGCCGTCGCGGATCGCCATCTCGAACGGCGGCAGGAACACGTCGCGCACCTCGCGGGCGCCGGCGTGCACGGGGGCGTGGTTGCGGCCCGCGCGGGAGCCCGAGTACGCGAGGAAGTGCTTGAGCGTCGCGTGGATCCCGGCGCGCTGCAGCCCGCGCACGTACGCCGTGCCGATGGTGCCGACGACGTACGGGTCCTCCGCGATGCACTCGTCGACGCGGCCCCAGCGGGGATCGCGCACGACGTCGAGCACGGGCGCGAGGCCCTGGTGGATGCCGAGCTCGCGCATCGACGCCCCCACCGCCTCGCCCATCTCGGCCACCAGCTCGGGGTCGAACGAGGCGCCCCAGGCCAGGGGCGTGGGGAACGTGGCGGCCTTCCACGCCGCCAGGCCGGTCAGGCACTCCTCGTGCACGATCGCCGGGATGCCCAGCCGCGTCTCGCGCTTGAGCCGCCGCTGCTCCTGCCACAGCCAGGCCGCGCGCTCCGCGGGCTCCACCGGTCGCGTGCCGTAGACCCGCGTGTAGTGGCCGATCCCGTCGCGCGTGATGTCGGCGAACGATCGGCCGTCGCCGGCGGTGCTCATCTCGTCGGCCATCGGCGCGACGACCTCGCCGCCCTGGTCGAGCCAGTAGCCCACCAGCTGCGCGGTCTTCTCCTCCAGCGTCATGCGCTGCAGCAGGGCGCGCACACGGTCGGACACCCCGGCCGGGAAGGCGGGGATGTCGGGGGCGTCGGTCACGGGCTCCTCCTCGGGGAACGGCTCGGCGGCGGTGGTGGACAGGGTGCTCATCCCTTCACCGCCCCCTGCAGGCCGTTGACGATCCGCTTCTGCATGGCCAGGAAGAACACCAGCGCGGGGATCATCGCGAGGGTCGTGAAGGCGAACACGCCCGCGGTGTCGGCGGAGTGCTCCGACGAGAAGTCCGCGACGCCGAGCGGCAGGGTCTTCATGTCGCTCTGGAGCAGCAGCAGCGGCAACAGGTACGAGTTCCACGATCCGACGAAGGCGAGCACGCCGACCGTGACCATGCCCGGGCCGGACAGCGGGATGAGGATCCGCCAGAAGAAGCCGATCCGGCTGGTGCCGTCGAGCATCGACGCCTCCTCCAGCTCCTGCGGCAGCGCCATGAGGAACGGGCGCAGGATCACCACCGTCATCGGCAGCGCGAACGCCGCCTGCGGCAGCGCGACGCCCCACCAGGTGTTGCCCATGCCGAAGTTCTGGGTGATGAGGATGAACAGCGGCACGATCGCCACCGTCGCCGGGAACAGCAGGCCGATCACGAAGACCATGAACAGCGCCTCGCGCCCGCGGAACCGGTATCGGGCCAGCGGATAGGCGGCCATGATCCCGAACACCACGACGATCGCGGTGGTGATGAGGGCGACGACGGCGGAGTTGACGGCGTAGCGCCAGAACGGGGAGTCCGGCGCGAGCACGCCCGCGTAGTTGTCGAGCACCCACGGGTCGGGAAGGCCCGCCGGGCTCTGCGCGATCTGCGCGTTGGTGCGGAACCCGCCCAGCACGCCGTACACGACGGGGCCGAGGGTCACCGCGACCACGACGAGCGCGATGCCGTACACGAGCACGCCGGTGCCCGAGAACCGGCCGCGGCGGCGCGGCGCGCCCTGCGGCACGATGAGGGTGCGCGTCTCGCTCATGCTCGTGCTCCCTTCCGGGCGGGTCGGATCCGATCGTCGTCGCGCGTGTCGCGGCTGAGGATGAGGCGCTGGTAGAGCAGGGCGAGCACCAGCGCGACCACGAACAGCACCACCGAGGCGGCGCCCGCGATGCCGAAGTTCTGGCTGCGCGTGCCCTGGTCGATGAGGAACGTCGCCATGGTCGTCGTCGCATTCGCGGGGCCGCCGCGCGTGAGGATCCACACCATGTCGAACAGCTGCAGCGAGCCGATCATCGACAGGAAGCCCCACGTGCGCATGGTGGGCCCGAGCAGCGGGATCGTGATGCGCCGCTGCACCTGCCACCACGAGGCGCCGTCCAGCTGCGCGGCCTCGTAGAGCTCCTCGGGCACGCCCTGCAGTCCGGCGAGGAACAGGATCACGGCCAGACCGAGGTACTTCCAGGTGAGCACGACGAGCACGGTCCCGAGCGCGAGCTCGGGCGTGCCGAGGAAGCCCTGCGGCGGACCGGCCACGCCGATCGCCTGCAGGATCGTGTCGATCACGCCGTACTGCGGCTGCAGCAGCTGGAACCACACGACGCCCGCGATCACCTCGGCCAGCACGTACGGCACGAAGATGATCGTGCGCAGCAGACCCTGGCCCCACATGCGGCGGTTCAGCAGCAGGGCGATCGCGAGCCCGAGCGGCAGCTGCAGGATGATCGAGCCCACGACGATGATCAGGTTGTGGACGAGCGCGTCGGTGAAGACCTTGCTCGTGAGCACGGCGAGGTAGTTCGCCAGCCCGACGAAGTCGACCATGGGGCCGAAGCCGCGCCAGCGGAACAGCGACATCTGCACCGCGGTGATGATCGGCCAGACCACGAACACCGCGAACAGGATGAGCGCGGGCGTCACGAAGAACGCGATCTCGCCCCGCTTGCGCCACTGCGCCGCGCTCGTCCGCCGCCGGCCCGGGGCGTCCGCCGCGGGGCCCGAAGGCCCCACCGCGGACGCGCCCGGACGAGCGACCGTGTCGGACGCAGCGGAGGCGGTCAGGCTCACCTCGCTGGTCATGGATCAGCCCATCGCGGAGGCGGACTCGAGCGCCTCGACGATGTCCTCCGGTCCCGCCTGCCCCGCGAACATCAGCGCGATCGCGTCATTCAGCGCGTTGCCGACGGACTGGCCCAGGCGCGTGTCGAGGTACAGCTGCGTCTTGCCGCCGCCGTCGCGCACGGGGATCAGCTGGGCCAGGGTCTCGTTCGCGAGCGAGTCGGTGGCCGCCGGGTTGGTCGGCAGACCCATGTCGAGCTCGGCGAAGCCGATCTGCACCTCGTCCGAGAGCAGGTACTCCGCGAACTCCACCGCAATGTCCGGGGCGCCGGTCGAGACCGACCAGGCGTCACCGCCACCCATCTGATCGTCGGGAGCGCCGCCCTGGCCGTCGAAGGTCGGGTAGGCGAACCAGCCCAGGAACGGCGGCACCTCGCCGTTCTCGGTGAGGCCGCCGGCGACGCCCGGCTCCCAGTGACCGGCCAGCTCCATGCCGACCTTGCCGGTCGCCAGCAGACCCGAGGCCGAGGTGGGCCCGGACTGCGCCGGCGTGCTGAGGAAGCCCGCGTTGAACGGCTCGAGCGCGAGGGTCTCCTCCAGATGCTCGCCGGCGGTGAGGAAGCACTCGTCGGAGTAGTCGCCGCTCTCGATCGCGGCCTCGACGACGTCGTACTCGCACTCGCGGACGACGTTGTAGTACCAGTAGTGCGCGGCGGGCCACTTGTCGCCGGCACCCACCGCGATCGGCGCCGTGCCGGCGGCCTTGAGCTTGTCGACGTAGCCGGTGAACTCCTCCCACGTGGGGTTGGGCGACACCTCGTCGATGCCGGCCGCCGCGAAGAGGTCCTTGTTGTACCAGAAGCCGACGATGCCGATCGAGTACGGCAGCGCGTACACCTTGTCGTCGACGGTGTACTGCTCGGTGAACGACTCGATCGTCGAGATCGTGTCGGCCGCGTCCTCGGTGAGGTCCCGGACGACGCCGCCCTCGACCTCGGACTTGAGCTCGCCGCCGCCGCGGCTCATGTACACGTCGGGGATCTGCGCCGCGTCGCCGCCCTGGAAGGCCGCCTGCAGCTTGGTCAGCATGTCCTCGTGCTGCATGGCCTCGACCTGCACGGTCACGCCCTCGTGCGCGGCCTCGAAGTCCGCGGCGACCTGGTCGTAGTACTCCTTGCCCTCGCCGGTGTTCGAGTTGTGCCACCAGACGATCGTGTTCTCGTCGCCCGAGCCGCCGTTGGTGTTGCCCGTGTTGCCCGCGCCGGCGCAGCCGGTGAGTGCGAGACCGGCGCTCAGCGTGACCGCGGCCGCCGCCAGCCATGACCTGCGAACGTTCATGAGATTGCTCCTCTTCGTTGAGTGCGACGCGCCGCCCGGCGCGGGATTCGCCGAGCCCTCCGTGGGGCGTCTCGGTCGAGATTGTCACCGGCCCCAACAAATGTCAATCGTTATCGATAACGTTTTCGCGAATCGTGACTAAGCTGGCCGCCATGACCGAGACCGCGATCACACGACGCCCCTCCTCGCGGGTGACGATCCGGGACGTCGCGCGCGCCGCGGGGGTCTCGGTCGCGACCGTCTCGAAGGTGATCAACGGGCGCGACGGGATCGCCGACGCGACCAGCGCCCGCGTCCTGGGCGTGGTCGCCGAGCTCGGCTACGAGAGCTCGCTCATCGCCACCTCGATGCGGCGGCGGCGCACCAACGTGATCGGCGTGCTCGTCGCCGAGTTCGAGCCGTTCGCGCTGCAGCTGCTGCGCGGCGTCTCGTCGGCGCTGCAGGGCACGGACTACGACATCCTGGCGTACGCCGGAAGCGTGTCGGCCGGCGACCACTCGGGCTGGGAGCGGCGGTCGCTGTCGCGGCTGGGCGGCACGCTCATCGACGGCGCGATCATCGTGACGCCGACGGTGGCGCTGCCCGAGACGTCGGTCGCGACGGTGGCGATCGACCCGCACGCCGGCCCGGCCGGGCCGGCCACCGTCGACACCGACAACCTCGGCGGCGCCCGGGCGGCCACCGAGCACCTCATCGCGCAGGGCCATCGCCGCATCGCGCACATCCGCGGCCGCGTCGATCTCGAGTCGGCCCGGCAGCGCGAGCAGGGCTACCGCCAGGCGCTCGAGGCGGCGGGGCTCCCCTTCGACCCGGCGCTCGTCGTCGACGGTGCGTACCGGGCGGCCACGTCGACCCCCGCCGCGACCGCGCTCCTCGAGCTGCCCGAGCCGCCCACCGCGGTGTTCGCGGCCAACGACCTCTCCGCGATCGAGGCGATCCGCGTGGCGCGGACGCACGGGCTGCGCGTGCCCGACGATCTCTCGGTGGTCGGCTTCGACGACATCCCCGAGGCCGTGTCGGCCGACCTCACGACCGTGCGCCAGCCGCTGCACGAGATGGGCGCGGCCGCCGTGCGCATCCTGCTCGAGATGCTCGGCGGCTCGGGCCCCGAGCACATCCGCATGCCCGCCGAGATCGTCGTGCGCGGCTCGACCGCCCCGCCCCGAGGCTGACATGACCCTCGCACACCGCCACGGCAGCGTCGTCGTCACGGTCATCGGCGACGACGGCTCGCCGCTCGCGCACCACGACGTACGGGTCGAACAGATCCGGCACGCCTTCGGCTTCGGCAACATCGGGTTCGACCTCATCCCGCACGCCAACGGCGAGGCCGACGAGCGGGCGCTCGCCGATGCCTGGCTCGCGCTGTTCGACACCGCGACGCTGCCGTTCTACTGGGGCGACTTCGAGCCGGAGCGCGGTCGGCCCGACACCGCGCGGCTGCTCACCGCCGCGCGCTGGTTCGCCGAGCGCGGCGTGCGGCTGAAGGGGCATCCGCTCGTCTGGCACACCGTCAAGGCACGCTGGCTCGATCCGTTGCCGAGCGACGAGGTCGAGCGGGTGATCCGCGATCGCATCACCCGCGAGGTGCGCGACTTCGCCGGCGTGATCGACACCTGGGACGCGATCAACGAGGTCGCGATCATGCCGGTGTTCGAGAACGAGCCCGACGGGGTGCCCAACGCCGTCTCGCGCCTGGCACGCGAGCGGGGTCGGACCGCGATGGTCCGCCTCGCGTTCGAGACCGCCCGCGCGGCGCGGCCGTCGGCGACGCTGCTGATCAACGACTTCGACCTCTCGGAGCGCTACGAGCGGGTCATCGAGGACGCCCTCGCCGCGGGCATCGCGATCGACGCGATCGGGCTGCAGACGCACATGCACCAGGGCTTCCGCGGCGTCGAGTGGCTGCGTGAGAAGGCCGACCGGTTCGCGCGGTTCGGGCTGCCGCTGCACTTCACCGAGGTCAGCCTCGTCTCCGGCGCCCTCATGCCACCCGAGATCGACGATCTCAACGACTACGTCGTGGACTCCTGGCCCTCCACGCCCGAGGGCGAGCAGCGCCAGGCCGACGAGCTCGAGGCCCTGTACCGGGCGCTCACGGAGCACCCGGCGGTCCAGGCGATCACCTACTGGGGCCTGAGCGATCGCGGCGCGTGGCTGGGCGCGCCGATCGGCCTGCTCCGCGCGGACGGCAGCCCCAAGCCCTCGTACGAGCGGCTGCGATCCCTCATCCGCGGCGAGTGGTGGACCCCGGCCACGACGCTCCGCACCGACGCGGCCGGCCGGATCCGGGTCGCGGGCTGGCGCGGCCGCTACCGGGTGTCGGCGGGGGCGGCGATCGCGGAGTTCGACGTCGACGAGCCCGAGGGCGGGCGCACGATCGCGCTGGCCGCGCCCCATTGATCCCACCCGCGGCGACTGATAGGTTGTCGCTCACAACATTTCATCGACGATGCTGAAAGAGGTCTTCCCCATGTCGATCACCCCCACCAAGGCCGATCGCTTCTCGTTCGGTCTGTGGACCGTCGGATACAACGGCACCGACCCGTTCGGCGGCCCCACCCGGCCCGCGCTCGACGTGGTGCACGTCGTCGAGAAGCTCGCCGAGCTCGGCGCCTACGGCCTCACCTTCCACGACGACGACCTGTTCGCGTTCGGATCGACCGACGCCGAGCGCCAGACGCAGATCGACCGCCTGAAGCAGGCGATGGCCGACACCGGCATCGTCGTGCCGATGGTCACGACCAACCTCTTCAGCGCGCCCGTGTTCAAGGACGGCGGCTTCACCTCGAACGACCGGCAGGTGCGCCGCTTCGCGCTGCGCAAGGTGCTGCGCAACATCGACCTGGCCGCCGAGCTCGGCGCCAAGACCTTCGTGATGTGGGGTGGCCGCGAGGGCGCCGAGTACGACTCGGCCAAGGACATCCAGGCCGCGCTCGCCCGCTACAAGGAGGCCGTCGACCTGCTCGGCCAGTACGTGGTCGACAAGGGCTACGACCTGCGCTTCGCGATCGAGCCGAAGCCCAACGAGCCGCGCGGCGACATCCTGCTGCCCACGCTCGGCCACGCGATCGCCTTCATCAACTCGCTCGAGCGCCCCGAGATGGTGGGCCTGAACCCCGAGGTCGGGCACGAGCAGATGGCGGGCCTGAACTTCGCCGCCGGCATCGCCCAGGCGCTGTACCACGGCAAGCTGTTCCACATCGACCTCAACGGCCAGCGGGGCATCAAGTACGACCAGGACCTCGTGTTCGGCCACGGCGACCTGCACAACGCCTTCGCGCTCGTCGACCTGCTCGAGCACGGCGCGCCGGGTGGCGGCCCCGCCTACGACGGCCCCCGTCACTTCGACTACAAGCCGAGCCGCACCGAGGACGAGCAGGGCATCTGGGACTCGGTCTCGGCCAACATGCGCACGTACCTGCTGCTCAAGGAGCGGGCCGACGCCTTCCGCGCCGACCCCGAGGTGCAGGAGGCGCTCCGGGCCGCGAAGGTCGATGAGCTGCGCACGCCCACGCTGAACGAGGGCGAGTCGTACGACGACCTACTGGCCGACCGCTCGGCCTTCGAGGACTTCGACGCCGCCGCCTACCTCGGCGGCCACGGCTTCGGCTTCGTGCGCCTGCAGCAGCTCGCCACCGAGCACCTGCTCGGCGCCCGCTGATCCCATGACGCTCGTCGCGGGGATCGATTCCTCGACCCAGAGCTGCAAGGTCGTCATCCGCGATCTCGACACCGGCGCCATCGTGCGCACGGGTCGCGCGTCGCATCCCGACGGCACCGAGGTCGATCCCGCGTTCTGGTGGGAGGCGATGACCGCGGCGATCGCCGAGGCCGGGGGGCTCGGCGACGTCGCGGCCGTCGCGATCGGCGGCCAGCAGCACGGCATGGTGGCGCTCGACGCGGAGGGCCGGGTGATCCGCCCGGCCCTGCTGTGGAACGACACCCGGTCCGCCGCCGCGGCGAGCGTGCTGACGGACGAGGTCGGTGCGGCGGAGTATGTGCGCCGCACCGGCCTCGTGCCGGTGGCCTCGTTCACCGCGACGAAGCTGCGCTGGCTCGCCGACGCCGAGCCCGCGGGTGCCGCGCGCATCGCGGCGGTGGCGCTCCCCCACGACTGGCTCACATGGCGGCTGCGGGGCTACGGGCCCGAAACGGAGCTCGGGCCCGTCCTGGAAGAGCTCGTCACGGACCGGTCGGAGGCCAGCGGCACCGCGTACTTCGACCCCGTGTCGGGCGCGTACGACCGCGAGCTGCTCTCGCTCGCCCTGCGGCGCGACGCGAGCGACGTGGTGCTGCCCCGCGTGCTGCCGCCCGACGGCTGGGTGGAGGGGCCGGGCGGCCTGCGCGTCGCGGCGGGCGCCGGCGACAACGCCGCCGCCGCCCTGGGGCTCGGCGCCGCCACGGGCGACGTCGTCGTGTCGATCGGCACCTCGGGCACCGTCACGGCGGTCACCGACGTGCCGATCCGCGACGAGACCGGCACGGTCGCGGGCTTCGCGGACGCGGCGGGCGGCTTCCTGCCGATCGTCACCACGATCAACGCCGCCCGGGTGCTCGACGCCACCGCCAGCCTGCTCGGGGTGGATCACGCGGAGTTCGCGCGCCTCGCCCTGGCGGCTTCGCCGGGCGCGGACGGGCTCGTGCTGCAGCCGTGGTTCGAGGGCGAGCGCACCCCGAACCGACCCGACGCCACGGCCACGCTGTTCGGCATGACCCTCGCGTCCACCACCCGCGAGAACCTGGCACGCGCGGCGATCGAGGGGGTGCTCTGCGGGCTCGCGGAGGGCCTCGACGCGGTGCTCTCGCTGGGGGTGCAGGCCGAGCGCGTCCTGCTGATCGGCGGCGCCGCGCAGAGCGAGGCCGTCGCCACGATCGCGACGCAGGTGTTCGACGTGCCGGTGGCCCGGCCCGAGCCCGGCGAGTACGTCGCGCTCGGCGCCGCGGCGCAGGCCGCGTGGGCCCTCACCGGGCAGCGCCCGGCCTGGCCCGTCGCGCTCCTCGCCGAGCCCGTCGGCGACCCGCGCCCGGTCATCCGCGAGCAGTACGCCGCGCGGCGGGAGCAGGCGTGACGAACCTCGCGGCCGTCATGACCGAGATCGGCCGGATCGACGTCCGGGACGTGCCCGATCCGGTGCCGGGCGCCCGCGAGGCGGTCGTGCGGATCGAGGCGGTCGGCGTGTGCGGATCCGACACGGCGTACTTCACGGCGGGACGGATCGGCGACTGGGTGGTCGAGGGCCCGATGATCCTCGGGCACGAGACCGCCGGCGAGGTGATCGCCGTCGGCCCCGACGTCACGCGCGTGCGGGTGGGCGACCGCGTCGCCATCGAGCCGGGCACCCCCTGCCGGGACTGCGAGGACTGCCGCGCCGGCCGCTACCACCTGTGCCGCGACCTGGCGTTCCTCGCGACGCCGCCGTACGACGGCGCGCTCGTGCAGCGCCTGGCCATCGACGAGCGCAACCTGTTCCCCGTGCCCGACACGATGTCGTTCGAGGAGGCGGCGATGTGCGAGCCGCTGTCGGTCGGCATCTGGGCCTGCCGCCGCGCCGAGCTCGCGCCCGGTGACCGCGTGCGCGTGACCGGCGCGGGGCCCGTCGGCATCCTCGCCGCGCAGGTCGCCCGCGCGCTCGGCGCCGCCGACGTCGTGCTCAGCGACGTCTCCGACTTCCGGCTCGAGGTCGCGCGGCGCCTCGGGTTCGCGACCGAGCGCGTCGGCGACGTCCCCGACGGCCCGGGCCACGAGGACGCCGACGTGCTGCTGGAGTGCTCCGGCGCCCCGGGAGCCCTGGCCTCCGGCCTGTGGCGCCTGCGCAACGGCGGCCGGGCGGCGATGGTCGGGCTGCCGAAGCACGACGTGGAGCTGCCGCTGTCGCGCCTGAACGTGAAGGAGGTCCGGCTCTCCCTCGTGCACCGCTACGCCCACACGTGGCCCACCGCGATCGCGCTGATCTCCTCCGGCCGCGTCGACGCCGCGTCGATCGTGACGCACCGCTTCCCGCTCGCCGAGACCGCCACCGCGCTCACCCTGGGCTCGCACACCCCCGATTCGCTCAAGGCGATCATCCTCCCCGCCGCCTGAGGTGGTCGGCGCCGCCGCTACCCTGGCCGCATGCCGCTCTTCGATCACCTCGGAATCACCGTCGACGACCTGGAACGCGCCGCGGAGCAGTTCGGCCCCGTGCTCGCCGCCCTCGGGATGGAACGGGAGCCGGGAGAGGCGGAGGGCGGGATCGCCTGGTACAAGGAGGGCGAGACCGAGCTGATCCTCTACCGCGCCCGCGAGGACGGCCCCGCCCCGCACCGGCACGGGCGCGTGGGCTGGCAGCACCTCGCGTTCGCCGTGGACTCGCGCGCCGAGGTCGACCGGCTCCACGACATCGCCCTGGCGGCGGGGTGGACGGCCGTGCGCGATCCGAAGATCTACCCGCGCTTCTCGCCGCGCTACTACGCCTCGTTCGTCGAGGACGCCAGCGGGATCCGCATCGAGTTCATGCACAACCCGCCGCGCGAGGCCGACTGAGCACTCAGCCCTGGGAGTGCGAGATCCGGGTCGCGGCGGCCCAGCCGTCGACCCAGTGCGGCAGCTCGAGATCGGGCGCGCCGCCGGCGAGGGCGATGAGCTCCGACGGGTCGACGGTGCCGCCGCCCTTGCGCAGGAACCGCGCCTGCACCACGGCCCGCGCGACGACCTTGCCGCCGCGGTGGAACTCCTGGTGCATGTACACGTGGCGGTCGTCGAAGCCCAGCATGCGCGTGGCCAGATCGAAGCGCTGCCACAGCGTGAGCGAGCGCTTGTAGCTGATCGTCTGGGCGGTGACGACGGGATACCAGCCGCGATCCGTGATCGTCTTCCAGAAGCCCGAGCGCAGCATCAGGTCCATGCGGCCGAGGTCGAGCAGCGCCAGGTAGCGGGCGTTGTTCATGTGCATGAGCACGTCGAGATCGGTCGGCACCACGGTGAACGGCGTGCGCACCTCATCCCACAGGCTCACCCTGGGCGCGCGGACGCGGCGCAGGTACAGGAGCATCAGCCGGACGTACAGGTTCACGCGGGCCAGTGAACCAGCACGCGGCCGGTGGCGCACAGCCCTTTGTGGGCGGACGCCAATCCCGCGCCGTCAGGCGGAGGGCGCGGCGGCCGCGGCCGACACCTCAGCGGGCTCCCGCGGGCGCTGCGGCGGGACCGTCGCCACGACCGTCACGATCGCCGCCGCCGCGGTCCACGCCGCCACGACCGTCTCGCTCCACCGAGTGGTGTCGTACGAGACCTCCCAGAACAGCGGCGCGATCGTGAGCGATCCGACGAGATACCCCCACAGGGTGGTGGGGATGATCAGCAGCGCGACCGTCATCCAGCCGCGAGAGGTGCGGGCCAGCACGATCGCCAGCACGATGAGCGCGACCAGTCCCGCGGTCGCGAGGCGGGTCATGAAGCCCATGCCGTCGCCGTCGGCCATCGGCGACGGCACGCCCAGCCGGCCCGACCACGCGGAGTGGACCCCGACGTAGACGAACGGCGCGGCCGCCACGATCGCCGCCACGATCCCCAGCCACCGCAGGCGCCGGGCGGCGAGCGGCAGTGCGAGGATCGCGGGCACCATGAGCAGGTACCCGATGCCGAACAGCAGCGCCGTGTCGCCGATCGGCTCCCACGGGTCGCTCGGGGCGATGTAGTCGAACCGGTGGTCCTCGACCCAGGCGCTGTCGCGATCCCAGCTGTTCCAGGCGACGATCCAGCGCTCGAACGAGGCCCAGAACTGGATCACCGACGACGCGGCGAGCAGCAGCGCGATCGTCCCGCCGAGCCACAGCGGCCGCCGCTCGGTCGGCTCCTCGTGGTCCACCATGCGTGCCCTTCCCTGCGGCTGACAGCCGAACCCTAGCGCCGCGAGGGGGCGCCGCCATAGCGCGGGGGTGACGGATCGATCGCGCTCCCCGGGCAGGCCGCGGCCGTCCGGCGCCGGGCGAGCGATCAGGGCGCCCGCCGTAGCCTGGAGGCATGCCGGCGAAGATCCTGCTCTACTACGTGTTCACGCCGATCGCGGACCCCGAGGCGGTGCGGCTGTGGCAGCGCGATCTGTGCGAGCTGCTCGGTCTGCGCGGGCGGATCCTCGTCTCGGAGCACGGCCTGAACGGGACGGTCGGCGGCGACATGGCCGCGCTCAAGACGTACGTGCGCAAGACCAAGCAGTACGCGCCGTTCAAGGACATCGAGTTCAAGTGGTCCAGCGGCACCGGGCTCGACGACGAGGGCCGCAGCCTCGACTTCCCGCGCCTGTCGGTGAAGGTGCGCGACGAGATCGTGTCGTTCGGCGCACCGGACGAGCTGCAGGTGGACGAGAACGGCGTCGTCGGCGGCGGCACGCACCTGAAGCCGGGCGAGCTGCACAAGCTCGTGGAGTCGCGCGACGACGTGGTGTTCTTCGACGGCCGCAATGCGTTCGAGGCCGAGATCGGCCGCTTCAAGGGCGCGATCGTGCCCGACGTCGAGACGACGCGCGACTTCGTCGCCGAGCTCGACTCCGGCCGCTACGACCACCTCAAGGACAAGCCGGTGGTCACCTACTGCACAGGCGGGATCCGCTGCGAGGTGCTCTCGAGCCTCATGGTGTCGCGCGGGTTCCAGGAGGTGTACCAGCTCGACGGCGGCATCGTCCGCTACGGCGAGACGTTCGGCAACACCGGCCTGTGGGAGGGCTCGCTCTACGTGTTCGACGGCCGCGAGTCGATGACCTTCGGCGAAGGTGCCGCGACGATCGGCCGGTGCGTCTCGTGCGGCGCGGCGGAGGATCGCATGGTCAACTGCGCCGACGACGACTGCCGCGCGCGGGTCGTCCTGTGCGCGGCGTGCGGGGAGCGCGCCGCCTGCGCCAAGCACGCGGCCGCGATGGCTTCCCGAGCGTAGGGGATCGGCCCGAGGGAGGGCGATCCGGGGAGCACGGTCCGATGTCGGGCCGACGCCCTACCGTCGGCAGGCGCGCAGCGGGCGCGTCAGGCCAGCAGCTCCTCGACCTCCGCCGCCGTCGGCACCGCGGCCTGGGCGCCCACGCGCGTGACCGCGATGGCGGCGGCCGCCGCACCGGCGTGGGCCGCGGCGGCGAGCGCCTCCAGCGAGAGCGGGCCGCGCCCGAGCCGCGCGGCGAGGACGCCGCAGAACGTGTCTCCGGCGCCCGTGGTGTCCACCGGGTCGACGGGGAACGCCGGCACGATGGCCCTTTCGGCGCCGACCGCGATGAGCGAGCCCGCCGCGCCGAGGGTCACGACGAGCGCCGGCACCCGGGCGCTGAGCGCGTCCACGGCGGCGTCGCGATCGGTCACGCCCGCGATGTCGATCAGCTCGTGCTCGTTGACGATCAGCACGTCCACGAGCGGCAGCACGCGATCGGCGGCGTCGAGCAGCGGGGCCGAGGGCGCCGCGTTGAGCACGAACAGGGCGCCCTCACCCCGCGCCTCCGCGGCCGCGACGACGAGGTCGATCGGGATCTCCAGCTGCGCGGCGATGACGTCGGCGCCCGCGACGAGCGCGCGCTGGGCGTCGGCCAGCGCCGTGAGCGACTGATTGGCGCCGGGGACCACGATGATCGAGTTCTCGGCGTCGTCCGACACGGCGATGAGCGCCACGCCGCTGGGCGCCTCGTCGCGGGAGAGCCCCGACACGTCGATGCCGTCGTCCTCGAGCCAGGCGCGCAGCTGGGCGCCGTCGGCGTCGTCGCCGACCGCGCCGATGAAGGCGGTCGGCACCCCGCCGGCGCGCGCCGCCGCGACCGCCTGGTTGGCGCCCTTGCCGCCGCCGCCGCGCGACGACCCCGACGCCAGGAGCGTCTCCCCCGGACCCGGAATGCGCGGCACCCGCGCGACGACATCCATGTTGATGGAGCCGACCACTGCGACAGTCATCCCCCCATCCTCGCAAACCCGCGCGGGCGGGCGCGCATCGGGGCGGTTCAGCGGCCCCGCTCGTCCTCGAGCTGCTGCAGGATCCGCACCGCACCGGTGTCGGTCGCCAGCTCGGCCGGGCGGCGCGGCCGGTACACCACGAGCGAATGGAACACGAAGCGGGCGAGGAAGGCGATCGCCAGGGTGATCGCGGTCGCCAGCACGCTGGAGATGTGCCAGGTCTCGACCATGAGCGCCATGAGCGGGATGCGGATCGCGGCCTCGACGTTGTTGAACGTGAAGGAGGTCGCAAAGCGCTGCCAGAACCCGGCGGCCTGGCCCTTCATGTCGGCGAACACGAAGCGCTCCTGCAGCAGGAAGTTCGCCACGATCGTCGTCTCGGCCGCCGCGATCGCCGCCCACACGTAGTCCATGCCGAGCGACGTCAGCGCCCACACGATGCCGATGTTCGCCACGGCACCTGCCGCGCCGATGAGGGCGAAGATGCTCATCTTGCCGAAGCGCAGCCGCCCCAGGTGCGCGAGGAACGCGGCGCCCTGGCGGAGGGTGGCCTTGGAGATGCCGTCGCGGCGACGATCGAACCGCATCGGGATCTCGGCGGTGCGGTGATCGCCGCGGGCGAGGATCTCCAGCAGGATCTTGAAGCCGTTCGGCCGCAGGGCCGCGAGGTCGACCCGGCGGCGGTCGACGAGGAAGAAGCCGGTCATCGGATCGCTCACGCCGTGCAGGCGCCGCGGGAACATGGCCTTGGTCACGGCGGTGGACACGCGCGAGACCGCCACCCGCAGGCGCGTCCCGAGCCCCTCGCCGTCGCCGCCGTGCACGTAGCGCGAGGCGAGCACGACGTCCACGCCGCCCTCCTCGAAGCGCTCCAACAGCCGCGGCAGCAGCGCCGGCGGGTGCTGCAGGTCGCCGTCCATGACGATGCACACCTCGGCGCCCGCGGCCGCGAGACCCGCGGTGACGGCGCCGCCCAGGCCGCCGTCGCGCGCTCCGCGGGGACGATGCAGCACGCGCACGGGCAGGCCGGCGGTGGCGGCCACGCGGGCGATCTCGGCCGGGGTGTCGTCGTCGCTGTCGTCGACGAACAGGACCTCGGCCGACCGGCCCGCGAGGGCCGCGGTGATCAGCGCGACGAGGGGCGCGACGTTCGGACTCTCGTCGCGCGTGGGGACGATGACCGTCACCTCGGGAGCGGGGCGCACCCCTCCATCGTTTCATGCACCGCGGGTCCCGCGCGCTCCGCGGGACGGCGCCGGTGCTCCGCGGCGCGCGTAACCTGGAAGCATGACCACCTCCCGCGAGATCACCATGTTCGGTGCCGAGTGGTGCCGCGACTGCCGCCGCACCAAGGCGCAGCTCGACGAGCTCGGCGTCGCCTACACCTACGTCGACCTCGAGGCCGACCCGGCCGCCGCCGACGTCGCCAAGGAGATCTCGGGCCGCACGAACATCCCCGTCGTGGTCTACCCCGACGCGACGCACCACGTCGAGCCCAGCAACGCCGACGTCGAGGCGAAGCTGCGCGAGCTCAGCCTGATCTGACGCGCGCGGTCAGCGCGAGCCGACGCGCTCGCGATCGCGCTTGCGGCGCACCGCGATGCGCCCGTTGATGATCGCGAGCACGCCCAGCGCGATGATCCCCAGCTGGGCGAGCATCATCATCACGGCGAGCGTCGCCTCCGTGCCGTCGTCCGCGCCGATCAGCCCGACCAGGCACCACAGCACGCCCAGGCCGCCGATCACTGCGACGATCCACCCGGCCACGACCTGTGCCGTCGTGGCCCCGGTCCCCCACGTGAAGCGCTTGCCCGGTGCAAGCACCTGCATCCAGCGGTCGTCCCAGGCGTGGCCGTTCCACCAGCGCAGCTGCGCCTCCACGCCCGCGTACGGGTAGAACCCCGCCGGCGGCCCGCCCTGAGGCGGTCCGGCCGGCCCCGGCGGCTGCTGCGGCGGAAGGCTCGGCGTCGTCATGCTCGGATCGTATCGTCCCCGTGTCGCTCAGGCGGGCGCGGCACAATAGAGTACGGACGAAGGGGGATCGCATGGTCGACATGATCGATGCGGAGCCGGACGCGCGGCACGCGCACACCGCCGCCGAATGCCCGCAGTGCTTCGTCGAGCTCCAGCGCGATCGCGACTGGTGGCAGGCGAAGCCCCAGGGCGCGCGGCTGGTCGGGCTGGTCGTGGCCCGCGACGACATGCCGTCGATCGTGCAGCAGCGGGCCGATCTTGCGGCCTTCGGCGTGCCGATCGACGGGTTCCGTCACCCCGCCCCCGACATCCTCGAGACGTGGGAGCAGCGGCTCGCACGCCTGATCAACACCCTGCGCCCCGGCGACGTGCTGGTGGTGACCGACATCCGCGCGCTCGGGCGCGATGTCGCCGAGGGCACTCGGACGGTCGCGGCGCTCGGCCGCAAGGGCATCGTCGTCAAGGTGCTCAGCCACGGGGCGCGGCACCTGCACGACGCCTGAGGCTCAGCCCGCGACGGACTCGCGGGGCCGGGTGTCCTCGTCGATCACCTCGTGCGACATGCGCGGCGAGACGGCCACCGCATCGACGACCACGGCGGTGATGTTGTCCCGGCCGCCGTGCTCGAGCGCCTCGAGGACCAGCCGATCGGCCGCGGCCTGCGGCTTGGCCTCGCCCCGCAGGATCACGGCGATCCGGTCGCGGCTGAGCTCGTTCGACATGCCGTCGGAGCACACGAGCATGCGGTCGCCGCGCGCGGCGGGAAGCATCCAGTAGTCGGCGTGGGCGCTGCTGCCGGCGCCCATGGCCCGGGTGATCACGTTGCGGCGCCGGTCGCGCGCGGCCTCCTCGGGAGAGATCTGGCCCGCGTCGAGGAGCTCCTGCACCACCGAGTGGTCCACGCTGATCTGCTCGAGCACGCCGCCGCGCATCCGGTAGACGCGGGAGTCGCCGAGGTTGATGGCGAGCCAGTAGCCGGCGCCGTCGACCTCGGTCACGATCACGCCGGCGAACGTTGTGCCGGCGCCGCGGTCGCGCGCGGCCGAGATGCGGTCGACCTGGCCGCGCGCCCGCTCGAACGCGTCACGCGCCTCGTCGACGCTGAGCGACGCGCGCCCCACGAGCGGCAGGAAGGCCTCGATGGCGGTGGCCGAGGCGATCTCGCCGCGGTCGTGCCCGCCCATGCCGTCGGCCACGAGGAACAGCGGCGCCTCGGCCAGGTGGGAGTCTTCGTTGAGCGAGCGGCGCGCACCCACGTGCGTGGCGGCCCCGCCCTCGACCAGGATCGGCTTCATCACGTGATCGCCTCGATCGTGACCTCGCGATCGCCCATTTGGAGCGTGTCGCCCGTCTCCAGGCGGATGCGCTCCCCGGGGGTGATCTTCTGACGCTGACCGCCCCGGACGATCTCGACGCCGTTGGTCGAGTGGCGATCGGTGACCCAGGCGCCGTGCTCGTCGACGTCGACCTCGAAGTGGGTCTTCGACAGCGACAGGCTCTCGTCGCGCACGGCGATCGCCTCGACCCCCTCCACGGGGGCGGGGTTGCGGCCGAAGACGGTGCGCAGGCTCACCACGTGACGGATGTCGTCGTCCCACACGAGCACCGCCCGCTTGAGCTCGGGGCGGCGCTGCACGATCACGGTGTCGTCCGAGACCTCGTCGGCGGGCAGCGGCGGGACCGCGGGACGGTCCTCCGTGATGCCGGGCACGAACGAGATCACCGCATCGTTGCTCAGCGGCGACGGCTCCGGCGTCTGCTGCGGGTACGACGCGGTGATCGGCGCCGAGAACGCGGGCGGCACGATCGTGGCGAACGGGTCGACGGGGGCGGGCTCGGCGGCCGGCGCCGGGGCGGGCGCGGCGGCCGCGGGGCCGGGACCGAACGACGGCGCGGGCGGCATCGCGGGAGCGGGCGGCATCGGAGGCGCCGGCGGGTAGGCCGGGCCCGGCTGCGGCGCAGCGTACGACGGCGCGGCCGGCGCCGGGGCGTAGGGGTCCGCGGTGGGCGCGGGAGCGTAGGGGTCGGCGGCCGGTGCCGGAGCGTACGGGTCGGCGGCCGGCGCCGGGGCGTACGGGTCCGCGGCCGGCGCCGCGGCGTACGGGTCCGCGGCGGGCGCGGGGGTGGACGACGTCGCCTCGGGGAGGATCGTCGCGTACGGATCGACGGTCGGCGCGGGCCAGGCGGGCGCCTCGGGCGCTGCCGGGTGCGCCTGGGTCGCGCCGTCGGCCTGCGGGGCGGGCGACTGCTGCGGCCGCCCGTCGAGCACGATCGCGCCGACGGCCTTGTCGTGCCAGCCCTGGTTGCGACCGGTCTTGTCGAAGAGGATCGAGAAGAAGCCGAGTCCGAACACGATGCCGGTGACGCCGAGCACGACGTTGCGCAGCAGCGCCTTGCCGAAGCCGATGGGTGCCCCGGTGTCGAGGCTCGCGATGCGGATCCGCTGCGCCCGTGCGCCGACCGATCCGTCCTTGCCCTGCATCCCGCTGTAGACGAGCGCCCACGCCAAGAGCGCGACGTACATGAGGCCGAGCACGATCGTGCCCGCCGTGAGGTCCACCGCGAACGTGACGGCGGTGGCGATGAGGATGAACGCGAGGGCGATGCCGAAGATGATCGCCGCATCGATGAGGTACGCCGCGACGCGCTTGCCCTGCGGCGCCGGGGTGCCGGTAAGCGGCGGCAGCGGAGCCGGCGCAGCGTACGCCTGGTACAGCTGGCCGTAGTGGCCGGCGGCGGCCGGGTCGGGCATCGCGTAGGGCTGCGGCGCGTAACCGGGAACCTGCTCCTGCGGGTACGGCTGCCCGTAGGGATTCGCGTGCTGGGGCGGGTTCGCCGGCTGGGGCGGCGCGGGAGGCACGGCGCCCGGGAACGGCTGCTGGCCGTACGGCTGCGCGGCCGGCTCCGGCCAGGGCGCGGAGGGACCCTGCGGCTGCTGCGCGTACGGATCCTGTCCGTAGCCCGGGTACTGCGGCGTGCTCATTCCCCTATCCTCCCGCAACGTCGATGCGCGCGCATGTGTGTCGGGCCCCGTGGCATGGGCAGAAGTCCCCAGGAAGCCGAAACGGCCCCCGCCCGAGGGGGCGAGGGCCGTTTCGGGTGCGCTCAGCGCTTGGGCGGCTTGGGCTCCTTCTTCGGCGCCTTGCCGGTGGCGGCGAGCGTCGCGTAGTACTGCGCGGCCTCGTCCTGACGGGCCTGCTCGGCGCCCGAGGCGATGGGCGCGCGCACGTGCTCGGGCTCGTAGCCGAACGCGTCGACGAGATCCTGCGCGTGCGGCCGCAGCCGCGCGCAGAGACGGTCGATGTAGCGGGTCACCGCGGCGGCGCGCTGGGTCGACAGGCGGCCGTTGATGATGTGCCACGCCAGGTGCTTCTCGATCAGGCCGAGCCCGAACAGGTCGCGCAGCCAGGTGAGCACCTGCTTGGTGCCCGCGTCCTCGATCCGCTCGAGCGCATCGGTGAACGCCTCCCACTGCAGCAGCTCGGCGTGGGCGCGCGCGGCTTCGATGAGGTCGTTCTGGTTCTCGTTGAACAGGTCGGACGCCTCGGCGGGGCCCATCTTGGCGCCCGCGCGCAGCCGGCCGGCGACGTCGGCGACCATCGCCTGCACGCGGTCGGCGAGCAGCTGGTGCTGGTCCTTGCCGCGCAGGCCGAGCTCGACCGAGCGGGCCGTCGAGCCGAGGTCGGCGACGGCCTGGCCGAGGCGACGCAGGCCCGCGCCGTGGAAGAGGCGGCCGGCGGTCTGGCCGGCGACGAGCGCCGCGAGCTCCGCGGGCTGCTTGCCCTTGAACTGCTTGGCGTAGTCGCCCAGCAGGCGCTTGCCGACCAGCTGCAGCAGCACGTTGTTGTCGCCCTCGAAGGTCACGTAGACGTCGAGGTCGCTGCGCAGGCCCACGATCCGGTTCTCCGCGAGGAAGCCCGATCCGCCGCACGCCTCGCGGCACTCCTGCAGCGAGTCGAGGGCGTGCCAGGTCGAGAGCGCCTTGAGCCCGGCCGCGAGCGTCTCGAGGTCCTGACGGCTCTCCTCGGTGTCGTTGGCGCCGCTGAAGACCGAGTCGAACTTCTGCAGCAGCTCGTCGTGCGCGAAGGCCTGGGCGTAGGTGGTGGCCAGCAGCGGCAGCAGCCGGCGCTGGTGGCGGCCGTAGTCGAGCAGCACGGTCTCGCCGGCACCGTTGTCGAACTGGCGGCGCTGGTTGCCGTAGGTGATCGCGATGTAGAGGCCGAGCGCCGACCCCCACGTGGCGGCGCCGTCGAGCGAGACGCGGCCCTGCACGAGCGCGCCGAGCATCGTGAAGAAGCGGCGTCCGGGGCTGGCGATCGGGCTGGAGTAGGTGCCGTCGGGGGCGACGTCGCCGTAGCGGTTGAGCAGGTGGTCGCGCGGGATGCGCACGTTGTCGAAGTGCAGGCGGCCGTTGTCGATGCCGTTGAGGCCGCCCTTGGGGCCGTCGTCCTCGCCGCCCACGCCCGGCAGGAACTCGCCGTTCTCGTCGCGGATCGGCACGAAGAAGCAGTGGACGCCGTAGTTGACACCGCCCGTGATCAGCTGCGCGAAGACCGTGGCCGCGCGGCCGTGCAGCGCCGCGTTGCCGAGGTAGTCCTTCCAGGCGCCGCGGAACGGCGTGTGGATGACGAACTCCTCGGTCTGGGGGTCGTAGGTGGCGGTGGTGCCGATCGCCTGCACGTCGGAGCCGTGGCCGGTCTCGGTCATCGCGAAGGCGCCGGGCAGGCGCATCTCGCCCGCGTCGCGCAGCCAGCGGTCGTGGTGGGTCTTGGTGCCCAGCTGCAGGATCGCCGAGGCGAACAGGCCCCACTGCACGCCCGATTTGATCTGCAGGCTCGGGTCGGCGAGCACGAGCTCCTGGAAACCGGCGAGGTTGCCGCCCTGGTTGGCGATCCCGCCGTACTCCTTCGGATAGGCGCGCATCGAGGCGCCGTGCTGGACCAACAGATCGAGCTGCGCCAGCGTGCGCTCGCGGTGCTCGGTCATCGGCTGCCCCTCGATGCGCCAGAACGCGGGGTCCTTGATCATCTCGCGCGCCTCGCGGCGGATGTCGGCCCACGTGCCCAGCAGGGCGTCGTTGACGACGGAGACGTCGATCCGAGCGTCGGAGTGCTCGGTGTGATCGATCGGACGGACCACGGTGTCAGCCATGCAGAACCTCTTTCAGACGCGCTCGTGACGCGGTCATGGGATGACTCCCACGTTAGGGAATCCACACACGCAGGTCACGGGCGTTGTCGAGTCTGCACAGCCGACGGCGGCCACGGCGCGTCGACGGGTTGTGTGCGCGGCACAGGCACATGGCAAGCGGGCCGGGGGATCGTTCCCCCGGCCCGCTCCGCTCGCGGGGTCAGTCCCGCTCCTGGCCCGCCCGCAGCCGGCGTGTGGTGAGCATCAGCCCGGCGCCGAGCATCAGCACGAGCAGGGCGATCGTCGCCGTCGCGCCCGCGTCGACACCGGTCGCCGGCAGACCGCCGGCCCCGGCGGCCGATGCCTCGACCACCCGGAACTCGATGTCGACCGACCCCGACACCGCGCCCTCCATCACCAGGTGGTGCAGTCCCAGCTCCTCGTCGGCGGGGATCACCCAGGTGGCGTGGAGCTCGCCGTTCGCGTCGGCGGTGAAGGTGCCGAGCACGTGGGGCGTGGAGTGGACGGTGACCGTCACGGTCTCGCCGGGCTCGAAGCCGTAGCCGATGCCGTGCTGCTCCTGGCCGCGCTCGACGACGGGCTCGCGGATCCAGATCCGCAGCGGGGCATCGCCCTCACCCGGCTCCACGACCACCACGTCGATCACGACCGGGTCGGAGGCCGGCGAGACGTTGCCCGCCGGGTCGGTCTGGGTCGCGACGATCGTGTGCTGGCCCTGGCCGAGCGGCGCCGTCGGCGTCACGCTCCAGGTGCCGTCGCTGCCGACGACCGTCTCGTACGAGGTCTCGTTGCCGTCCTCGTCCGTGATGACCACCTCGACGGTCGCGCCCGGCTCGCCCGTGCCCTCGATGACGGGGGTGGGGTCGGTGACCTCATCGCCGTCGGCGGGGCTCGTGATCACCGGGGCGGCCGGCGCGACGCTGTCGACCGTGATGATCACCGGGTTCGACTCGGGCGAGACGTTGCCGAGCGCGTCCTCCTGCGTGGCGGTGAAGGTGTGCGTGCCCTCGTCCAGCGGCTGGTCGGGCGTGACCGACCAGGTGCCGTCCTCGTCCACCACGTCCGTGCCGATGACCGTGCCGCCCTGATCCGTCACCGTGACCGTGGAGCCCGGGGTGCCGGTCCCCTCGATCGTCGGCGTGGTGCCGTTCGTGGCCGTGCCGCTCTCGGGCGAGGTGATGACCGGTGCCGCCTCGCTCGTGTCGACGGTGAAGCCGACCGGCGCGGACGCCGGCGACTCGTTGCCGAACGCGTCGGCCTGCGTCGCGGTCACGGTGTGCGGGCCGTCGTCGAGCGGCGTCGTGGGCGTGAAGGTCCACGTGCCGCCGGGGCCCACGACGGTCGTGCCGACGACCTCGCCGTCGATCGTGACCTCGACCGTGGCGCCGATCTCACCCGTGCCGACGATCGTCGGGGTGTCGTCGCCGACCACGGCGCCGGGCGCGGGGGCGGTGATCGCCGGCGCGGCCGGGGCGGTCGCGTCGACCACGAAGTCGACCGTCGTGGGACCGGACGGGTTGCCGGCCTCATCCTCCTGGATGACCTCGACCGTCGCGGGCCCATCGGGCAGCGGCGTCTCGGGGGTGTACGTCCAGGTGCCGTCCTCGCACGGGACCTCGACCGGGGTGCCGCCGTTGATCGTGATGATCACGGTGGCGCCGTCCTCGCACTCGCCCTCGAACGTCGGGGTCGGGCCGACGGTCTCGCCCGGGTCGGGCTCGGTCACGGTCGGCGGCGCCGGCGGCGTCGCGTCGAGCGTGAACGCGACCGGACCGGCCGTGCTCGTGTTCGTGTCGGCGTCGGTCGCGGTGGCCGAGACCTCGTACTCGCCGTCGGGGAGCGCCGCCGCGTCCACCGTCCAGGTGCCCTCGGGGCCGACCTCGGCCGGACCCTCCCAGGCGACGCCGCCGGTGACGACGTCGCGGATGACGACGACGACGGAGACGACGGTCTCGGGCTCCGACACCGTGCCCGCGATCGTCGGCGTGCTGTCGTTCGTCAGCTCGCCCGGGGTCGGCTCGGTGATGGCCAGCGCCGGGCCGGTCGTGTCGATCACGAACGCGCCCTCGTCGGTGCTGGTGTTGCCGGCGAGGTCCATCGCGCTCGCCGTCACGGCGTACTCCCCGTCGGACAGCGTCGCCGCGTCGATGCTCCACGTGCCGCCGGTGACGACCGCGGTGCCCTGGAAGACGACCTCGTCCGCGTCATCGGTGATCACCACGTAGACCGTGGCGTCGGGGTCGTCCACCGTGCCCTCGATCGTCGGGGTGACGTCGGTGAGGCTTTCGCCCTCGATGGGAGCGGTGATCGCAACGATGGGGGCGACCGTGTCGACGGTGAAGCCCACCGTGTCGGCCGGCGAGACGTTGCCGCCCGCGTCGGTCTGCGTGGCCTCGGCCGTGGCCGGGCCGTCGACGAGCTCGTCGGTGACGGGCACGCTCCACGAGCCGCCCGCGCCAACGACCGTCGTGTAGGTGTACTCGTTGCCGCCCGCGTCGGACACGACGACCTGGATCGTCGCGCCTTCCTCGCCGGTGCCCTCGATCGTCGGCGTGGCCGTGACCAGGTCGCCCTCCTCGGGGCTCGTGATCTCGGGAGCGCCCGGCGCCGTGCGGTCGACCGTGAAGCCGACGGCCTCGGACGGCTCGGACTCGTTGTCGGCCGCGTCGAACGCCGTCGCAACCGCGGAGTACGCGCCCTCACCCAGTGCGCCCGCGTCCACCGACCAGGTGCCACCGGTGACGGGCACGTCCGCGAACGTGGTCGTCGTGCCGCCGGGGTTGGTGAGCACCACCGTCACGCTCGTGGCGCCCGCCGGGGCGGTGCCCGCGATCGTCACGGTCCCGGCGTTCGTCGACGAGCCGTCCTCCGGAGCGGTGATCACCGGCGCGGCGGTGGCGGTCCGGTCGACCGTGAAGCCGACGGCCTCCGACGGCTCGGACTCGTTGTCGGCGGCATCGAACGCCGTCGCGACCGCGGAGTGCGCGCCCTCGCCCAGCGCGCCCGCGTCCACCGACCAGGTGCCGCCGGTGACGGGGACGTCGTCGAGGGTCGTCGACGTGCCGTCCGGGTTGGTCAGCACCACCGTGACGCTCGTGGCGCCCGCCGGGGCCGTGCCCTCGATCGTGATCGTCTCGGCGTTCGTGGACGAGCCGTCCTCCGGAGCCGTGATCACCGGCGCGGCCGTCGCGGTGCGATCCACCGTGAAGCCGACGGCCTCGGACGGCTCCGACTCGTTGTCGGCCGCGTCGAACGCCGTCGCGACCGCGGAGTACGTGCCCTCCCCGAGCGCACCCGCGTCCACCGACCAGACGCCGCCGGTGACGGGGACGTCCGCGAGGGTCGTCGTGCTCAGGTCCGGGTTGGTGAGCACCACGGTGACGGTGACGGCGCCGGCCGGGGCGGTGCCCTCGATCGTGACCGTCTCGGCGTTCGTCGACGTGCCGTCCTCCGGAGCCGTGATCACCGGCGCGGCGGTCGCCGTGCGATCCACCGTGAAGTCCGCCGGGGTCGACGGCTCGGAGTCGTTGCCCGCGGCGTCGAACGCCGTGGCGACCGCGGAGTACGCGCCCTCCGCGAGCGCACCGGCGTCGACCGACCACGCGCCGTCCGTCACGGGGACGGAGGCGAAGGTCGTGGTCGTGCCGTCGGGGTTCGCGAGCACCACCGTGACACTCGTGGCGTCGGCGGGAGCCGTTCCGGTGATCGTCACCGTCGCGGCATTCGTCGACGAGCCGTCCGCGGGCGCCGTGATTGCGGGGGCGTCGGGAGCGGTCGCGTCGACGGTGAAGCCCACCGGCTCCGACGGCGCCGACTCGTTGCCCGCCTCGTCGAAGGCGGTGGCCGTCACCACATAGTCCCCGTCGGTCAGCTCGGAGGATTCGATCGTCCAGGCCCCGTCCGTGACGGGCAGGCCCGTGAGCACGATCGGGTCGCCCACCGGCGCACCGGTGTCGTCGACCGGCTGGATCGACACCTCCACGGACACCGCGTCGTCCGGGGCGGTGCCGGCGATCGTCGGCGTGTTGTCGCTCGTGAGGTCGCCCTCCTCGGGCGACGTGATCACCGGCGCGGCGGGCGCGGTGGCGTCGACGGAGAAGCCGACCGGGGCCGAGGGCTCGGAGTCGTTGCCCGCGGCGTCGAAGGCGGTGGCGGTGGCCACGTAGTCCCCGTCGGGCAGCTCGGAGGAGTCGATCGTCCAGGCCCCGTCCGTGACGGGCACGTCGGCGAGCACGATCGGGTCGCCGACCGGCGCACCGCTGCCGTCGACCGGCTGGACCGACACGTCCACGCTCACCGCGTCGTCCGGGGCGGTGCCCGCGATCGTCGGCGTGTTGTCGGCGAGCAGATCGCCCTCGTCGGGCGTGGTGATCACCGGCGCCTCGGGCGCCACCGTGTCGATGGTGAATGTGACCGGCGCGGAGGCCTCGGAGGTCTCCGTCCCGAGCGTCTGCGTCGCCGTGATCGTGTAGGTGCCGTCAGGCAGCGCCGCGGTGTCGAAGCTCCAGCCGCCATCGGGCTGGACGACCGCGGTGCCGAGCTCCTGTCCCCCGGAGGTGGTCACGGTGACGGTCGCGCCCTCGTAGCCGGTGCCCGAGATCGTCGGCGTGACGTCGCTCGTGACCGAGCCGTTGGCCGGGGTCGTGATGACGGGGGCCGGCAGCACCGCGCTGGCGCGGACGGTCGACGAGGCGAGATCCACGTTCGCGGCGGGATCGCCGGCCAGCAGCTGCGGCAGCAGCTCCACGCTGAGCGCATTCACGGTGAACGAGTCCGTGATCCCCTCGCGGCTGAGGTTGCCGTCAAGTCCGGTCTCCTGCTCGTTGATCGTGATGCTCGCCACCTGCGCGAGGACGCCGCTGAGCACCGGGTCGAGCGTGCTCAGCACCGGGGCGATGAGGCCGTTGAGCGTCGTCGTCAGCCCCGAGCCGATCGTCGTGAGCAGGCCGGCGATGGTCGGCTGCAGCGTGGTGAGGATGAGCGGGACGACGGTGTTCGTCAGGGTGCCCACCAGCCCGTTGATCGCCGGGTTGATCAGCGTGTCCAGCAGGGCGCCGATCGCGCCGAGGTCGAGGTCGGGCAGGAGCGCGGACGCCACGTTGATCGTGGGCTGTCCGGGCATCGTGCCGGCCAGCTGGCCCAGGGTCGTCGTGATCGTCGCGTCGACCGTGGCCACCTCGGTGACGCCGCCGAGCAGGAAGCCGAGGTCGACCGAGAGCGTGGTGTCGAGATCGATGACGACCTCGAGGTTGTTCAGCACGCCCTGGACGGCGGTGGTGACGCGCTCGGTGAGCGTGCCGAGGGCCTCGGTGACGGCGCCCGTGATCAGGCCGATCGTCGAGGCGCTGAGGAGCTCCGTGTTCGGGCCGAGGTCGCTCAGGCCCTGCCCATAGGCGGCGAAGGCGAGCTGGTCAGCGTTGACGAAGATGTCGCCGTTGCGCAGGTCGATCGACACCAGGCCGGCCTCGTCCTGCAGCGGGGTGTCGAGGATGCCCTCCGCCAGGCCGGCGAGCGCGGCGTCCGCGCCGTTGACCTGCAGGGTGAGGGAGTCGACCGCCACGAGCGCGCCGAGCAGGCCGTTGATGGTGGTGGTGAGGCCGTCGAGCGTGGTGTCGATGACCCCGCCGTCGCCGAGCGCGGCGTTGAGGGTCGCCCCGACACCGGTGATCGCGTTCGTCACCTGCGGCGTGAGGCCGGCCACCAGCGGGCTGCTGAGCGCCAGCTGCGCGTCGGCGATCATGTAGTCCGACGTGTAGTCGACCGCGCCGGTCGCCGGGTCGCCCGTCGCCGTGGCGGTCGACGCGATGGCGCCGAGGGTCACGCTGAACGCGTCGAGGATCTGATCGGTCAGCCCGTCGACGCCCGCCTGGGCGAGCACGTCGGTGAGGTTGATCGTCGACTGCCCGTAGATGCCGGGGTCAGCGGGGTCGAGATCGATCGCGCCATCGGCCGTGACCGCTCCGGCGCTGGCGGTGGAGGTGTTGCCCGTCGGGGACGCGGCGTAGGAGCTCACCGCGCCGAGCTCGCCGAGGTCCAGCAGCCCGTCGCCGCCGGGCCCGCTGATGAGCGGGAGACCGATGCCGCCGCCGAGGCTCAGGGTGATCCCGTTGAGGGCGCCGAGGTTGAGGGGCGTGGGCTCTTCATCGGGGTCGCTGGGGTAGCCGGTCCAGGCCGTGGACGCCTCGAGCAGGTCCGGAGTGAGCAGGTCGACGGCCACGACCTGGCCGAGCGCCTCGGACTCGTCGCTCACGGCCGCGACGGCCGCGGTGCCCCCGACGAAGAGCGAGGCGGCGGTGACCGAGGCGGTGACCGCGAGGGCCCGTCTGCCGATCCTCGAGCTCGCTCCGCGGGCGTTCCGACGTGAACTGAATCCGGCCATGTGACAACCCCTTGTTCCCACGCCCCGCAGGGCCCCCTTGTGCGGTGCACCCGGCTCGCCATCGCGCCCGGGCCACATTCGGGGTCAGTATCGCGTCATATCGCTCGGCCTGTCTGCCGAGATATTTGTGCAGTACCCGGGGAGACAGGCGGTACCGTTTGTGGGCATCATCAATAACGCTGTGAATCGGCTGTCGATTCTCGATGAGCACCTGAGGAGCGGCGCGGACGACTGCACGGGCAGTCATGCCGCGAGATCACGCGGCTTCCACCGGGTCCGCGGCGCGCGGCCACGTGGTCCGGCGTCGCTCCGGGCGGGCGCCGTCGAGGGCGCGCGGAATCGGCCGGCGACACGCCGAGGCGGCCGTCGCGAGGGCGAGGGTCAGTGCGCGGCGATGACCTCAAGCACGGCGTCGCCGTACGCGTCGCGCTTCTTCGCGCCGATGCCCGTGATGCCGTCGAGGGCCGAGAGCGACGCCGGGCGGTGCTCCGCCAGCGCGCGCAGCGTGGCGTCGCCGAACACGATGTACGCCGGCACGCCCTGCTCGCGCGCCTGCTCGGCACGCCACGCGCGCAGCGCCTCGAACAGCGGGCGATCGTCGGGGGCGAGCTGATCGGCCGTCGACGCCTTGCGCGCGCCCCCGGCCGAGCGCGACACCCGGCCGATCACGTCGCGTCGCAGTCCGACCGGCGTCTCGCCGCGCAGCACCCCGGCGCTCGCCTCGCTCAGGGCCAGCGTGCCGTACTCCCCCTGCGCCACGAGCAGGCCGCGGGCGAGCAGCTGGCGGATGACGCTGCGCCAGTCCTGCTCAGACAGGTCATTGCCGATCCCGTACGTGGAGAGCTCGTCGTGCCGCATCTTGCGGACGCGGTCGGTGGCGGCGCCGCGGAGGATGTCGATGAGGTGGCCGGCGCCGAAGGCCTGATTGCGCTCGCGCTTGAGGCGCACGATCGTCGACAGCAGCTTCTGCGCGGGCACGAGGCCGTCCCAGACCTCGGGCGGCTCGAGGCACGTGTCGCAGTTGCCGCACGGCCCGGATTCCTGGCCGAAGTACGCCAGGAGGTTCTGGCGGCGGCACTCGACGGTCTCGCACAGCGCGAGCATCGCGTCGAGGTGCTGCTGCTGGCGCTGCTGGATGGCGCGATCGCCCTCGCCCTGCTGGATCATGCGGCGCTGCTGCACGACGTCGCCGAGGCCGTACGCCATCCAGGCGACCGCCGGCTCGCCGTCGCGGCCCGCTCGGCCCGTCTCCTGGTAGTAGCCCTCGACCGACTTGGGCAGGTCGACGTGCGCCACGAAGCGCACGTCGGGCTTGTCGATGCCCATGCCGAACGCGATCGTCGCCACGACGACGACGCCGTCCTCGCGCAGGAACCGGGACTGGTGGCGCGAGCGCGTGGCCGCGTCGAGGCCCGCGTGGTACGGGATGGCGTCGATGCCGTTGCCGGCCAGGAACGCGGCGGTCTCCTCCACCGACTTGCGGCTGAGGGCGTAGACGATGCCGGCGGAGCCCTCGGGCTGCGCGCGGATGAACGCCAGCAGCTGCTTGCGCGGCTCGGTCTTCGCCTCGATGCGGTAGCGGATGTTCGGACGGTCGAAGCTGGCCACGAAGTGCTTCGCGTCGGGCATGCGCAGCCGCTCGGTGATCTCGCGGTGCGTCTCGGGCGTGGCGGTGGCCGTGAGCGCCATGCGCGGCACGCCCGGGAACCGCTCGCCGAGCCCGCCGAGCGCCAGGTAGTCGGGCCGGAAGTCGTGGCCCCACTGGCTGACGCAGTGGGCCTCGTCGATGGCGATCACGCTGAGCACGCCCCGCTCGAGGAACCGCAGCGTGGCCTCGGAGTTCAGCCGCTCGGGCGCGACGTAGAGCAGGTCGAGCTGCCCCGAGACGTACTCGCGCTCGATCTGCGCCCGCTCGGCGGGGCTCTGGGTCGAGTTCAGGTACGCCGCGTTCACGCCGTTGGCGCGCAGCGCGTCGACCTGGTCGTGCATGAGGGCGATGAGCGGGCTCACCACGAGCCCGGTGCCCTCGCGGACGAGAGCGGGCACCTGATAGGTGACCGACTTGCCGCCACCGGTGGGCATCAGCACGATCGCGTCGCCGCCGCCGATCACCTGATCGACGATCGCCGCCTGGTCGCCGCGGAAGGCGTCGTAGCCGTAGACGGTCTTGAGCGCCTCGAGCGCCGAGGCGTAACGCGACGGACGCGCGGTCGGGAGCGCGGGCGGTTTCGGCTCCGTGCCGCGCGCCCCGCTCGACGAGCCGCCGGCGGGCGAGTCGCCGGGGGCACCGCCCCAGGTGACCGCGCCGCCCTCGTAATCGGGCTCCCAGTACTCGTCGCCGTACGGGTCCGCCGGCGGCTCCGCGGGCGGCATCCATCCGTCGTCGGGGAAGCCGTAGGGCGCGCTCGTGGTCACCCCTCCAGCGTAGGCGCGGCCTCCGACAGGGGCCGCGGACAATCCACAGGCATGCCCGAGCCGAGGGCGATCGCGCGAGGCGAGGGCGATTCCGCGGATGGGGTCGGATCTCGGGCGATTGCCCTCGGCTCGGGCAGGGCCGGAACGAGCCGACCCGCCCGGCATGGGGTCCGGGCGGGTCGGGGGCGGATCGTCAGCGCGCGTGGCGGCGGGAGCCGAGGACCGGGACTCCCAGGCCGGCGGGCATCATGCCCAGCGCGATCCCCACCGAGGCGAAGTTCCGGTCTTCGCCCGGTGGGTGCGGAGCAGCCCGCCGCTGCACGATCCGCGGGGCCGCCCGCGAGGCCGATCGGGGGGGATCTCGACCTCGCGGACGGGGTATGTGGCGTTGGTCATCGTGTCGCCTTGTCCAGTGGGGGCTCATTGCGGCGCGTGACCTTCACGACCGCGTAGCCCCAGCCGCCGAGAGCGCCGGCGGCCGCGATCATCCACCACGGGAACGGGATGCTCTGCGTCTCGACGACCTCCGCCGCCTGCTCACCGGCATTCGGCACCCGCTCGGCCTGGACGATCAGGCGGTGGGTGTTGATGCCGATCGGCGTGCAAGTGACGAGCGTGAGCAGGTCGCGTCCCGGTTCGACCGCGAGATCCGCGATGTCCGTGGGCGTGACACGGTCGATGAGGACGATGCGGTAGGTCATGGTGCGGCCGAGCGTGGTGACGATGATCTCGTCTCCCCGCTCGACCTCGTGCAATGCCGTGAACATGGCCGCCTGCGGAAGCCCGGAGTGGCCGGTGATCACCGCGTGGGTGTCGCTGCCGCCGACCGGCAGCGACGATCCGTAGAGGTGGCCGGCGCCGCGGTGCAGGGTCTCGTCGGTGGTGCCGTGATACACGGGCAGGTCGATGCCGACCGAGGTGATCGTGACGCGGGACATGACGCCCTCCGGATCGAGCGCAAGCTGGTCGAGGTAGCGGTAGGCCGCCTCGTCCATCGGCACCTCGCTCGCGCCCGGGGTGTTGCTGAACGGGTCGATCACGAGTCCCTGCACGCCGTCGCTGTTGTACTGCTCCGCCGCGGCCAGCGCAGCATCCCGCGCCTCGGGGTCGATCTGCTCCACTCGCTCCATGTAGGCGTCGAGCTGGCCGTCGGTCGTGAGTGCGGCGAACCAGGTCGCGCCGCTGGGGTAGAGCAGCAGCCCCACGCCCAGGAGGGCGAGCACGAGCAGCGCGACCGGTCCGCGCCGGGACGCGCGCGCGCCCGGCGCCGGCGGGGCGGCCACGGGGGCCGTCCCGACCGGGGCACCGGGCGAGCGTCGCATCGTCAGGCGGCGTGCTGGGCCGCGGCGCGGCGGCGGCCGGCGACCAGCGTCAGGGTGCCGAGGGCGACCACGATGGTGGCGGCACCGGCGGTGAGGAAGATGGCCGTGCCCGAGCCACCCGTGAGGGGCAGCATGAAGGCGGGCACCTGCGCGTTCGCGATGGTCGCGACCGTGGCGTCCGCCACCGCACCCGCGGTGACCTCCACCTCGATCGGCTTGCTGCCGACCACGTAGCCCGCGGGGGCCTTGGTCTCGACGAGCCAGTAGGTCACGGCGGCGTCGTCCTCACCGGCACGCAGCACCGTGAGCGCCTTGCCGGTGTCGTCGGTCGTGAGGCCGGTGATGATCGGCTGCGCGCCCTGGGACGTGGGGTCCACGGCGTAGACCGAGAACTCGGCGCCCGCCAGCAGCTTCGCGTTGTCGCCCTCAGCGTGCTTCACGATGCTCACGGCACCCCACTCGGTGTCGGCGCCCTCGGAGGTGGTGCCGTTCTCAGGCGTGCGGTCGTTTGCCGGGGTGTTGACCCAGACGGTGGCGTCGTTGGTGATGGTGCCGTCACCGAGGTCGAGCACGGTGGTGCCGAGCACCAGCTTCACCTGGGCGGCAGGGCTGGCGGCGTTCAGCTTGGCGAGGCCGTCAGGCAGGAACTCCACGGTCACCTCGCCCGAGCTGCCCACCGCGGGTGCGGTCAGCGTGTAGTCGGTGTCCTTGACGAGGGGCGTCGCGGTGCCGTCGACCAGGCTCACGGTCGCCGATCCGAAGCCGAGGCGCGCGTCGAGCGCGTCCCCGACCGCGTAGTCGGTGTACGTGGTGCCGTCGGGGAGCGTCGGGACGGCGGACTCGATGGTCCACGTGACGGTGTCGCCGAGCTGGTGGGCCGCCGAGTCGTCCGCGGTCTTGGTGATCGCGTTCAGCGCGTTCTTGGGGTACACGTGCACGTCGTAGTTGAAGACGCCGGCTCCGTCGGGCTGGGGCAGCGTCACGAGGAACGGCACAGCCGGCGCGGCGATCTCGTTCGAGCCGGGGTCGGTCTCCTGCACGAGGTAGACGCCGACCTCGACGTCCGGATCCGCGAGGGTGAACTCGCCGTTTGCGTCCGTCGTCGTCTTCGCGGTGTCCACGGCCGTTCCCAGCGTGTATGCCCCATCGTTCGCGGCGACGCTGGCGAGCACCTTGTCCGCCGTCAGGCCGTTAACGGCCTCCCAGCCGGCGTTCGTCGACAGGTCGATCGAGGTGACCTCCTGTACCGAGAACACGACGCCGTCGAGCGGGGTGCCGACGGGGTCGACGATCTCGTGGCCGTCGTTGTCGCCGAGCGTGCCCGAGTCGGGCTGCACGTACTTGTGGACGGTCAGGGTCACGTCGGCGCTCGCGTCGAGGTTTCCCTCCGCCGCGAGGGCGGGGCCCGCGACTCCGACGGCGGCGAAGAGGCCGACGCCGAGTGCGGCGGTGATGCGCCGCAGGAGCTGGCGCGGGCGGGTGGTGGACATGGTGTCCCTCTCTTTCTGGGTGCTGTTGCTGGTGGTGGTGATTCGGTGGCTCCGGTGGATCCGGATGTCGTGCGTCACGATCTGTCCTCTCTGGTCGTGTTGCGACGGGTGATGTGCCGGGCGCCGAGCCCCGCGAGAGCGAGGAGTGCGGCGCCGGCGGCAAGGTAGGGAGCGGGTCCGGTGGACCCCGCGACGGGAAGGGTGATGACGCGCTGCTGGTTGGCGATCGATCCGCCCGAGACGTGCAGGCGTTCGAGGGCGATCGTCACGGTGAGGGAGGCCGGCGGCGAGCCGAGCGTGTAGCCCGGCGCGGGCGTCACCTCGGTGACGGTGTATTCCCCGACCTGCAGCCCCTCGACGAGGAACTCGCCGTCGGCGTCGGCGTCGGCGACGATCAGCGGGTCGTCAGCGGGATGCCCGGGGCCGACCAGCTCCCACACCGATCCACCGACGGGAATCCCGTCGACTTCGATGATGGTCACGCTTCCGGCCGCGATCTTCGTCCAGGAGATGCTGCCGAGCGGCTGGAAGCCGGCATCGACGTAGGGCACCTCGTCGTTCTCGATCGTGAGAGAGAGCGTCCCGGTCACGGCGGTGTCGGGATCGACGTCGGAGTCGAACGGCTCCGACTCCACGGTGCTGCCGCCCACGTCCTGCGGCACGCCATGGTGGTCCGCCGGGACGTCGGTGAAGGCGACGGTGTAGTCGCCGAGGGGCACGTCGTCGAACAGGTAGCTGCCGTCTGCGGCGGTGGCCGTGGTCGCGACTTCGACGCCCGCGGCGTCGCGCAGGGTCACGGTGATACCCGCGAGGGGATCGTCGCCCGCTTCGCGCACGCCGTCGCCGTCGTAGTCGCGCCACGCGAGCCCGGAGATCCAGCCCGCGTCGTCGACCGGCACCTCGTCCGAGTCGGGGGCGGAGGTGACGCGGTCACCGCCGCCGGCGGGCGGGTCGCCCGCCGCGGTCGCAGTGTTCAGCACCGCACCGGCCGCGATATCCGCTTCTACCACGGTGTACTCCGCGGTGCACACCGTGTCGGCATGCGCTGCAAGCTCCGTCGCGGGGCATGCCACCGTGACGCGGTCGTCGTTCACCGCGACGTCCGTGAGCGCAACGTTGCCCGTGTTCGTCACCGTGAAGGCGTAGGAGATCACGTCGCCGACGTCGGCGAGCCCGTCCACATCCGCGTCGGATGTCAGCGTGCCCTCCTTGTCGATCGTGAGCGCGGGGGCCATCCGCTCATCGCGGAAGGCGCTGATCGGGAACGCCGTGCCGGCGTTCGCCGCGTCGATGGTCACGGTGGCGGAGTGCACATCGTCGGGCAGCAGGTAGCCGACCGGCGCGGTGGTCTCCTCCCAGTAGTACGTGCCCCAGTCGAGGTCGGTCGCGGACGCGGTGCCCTTCTGTCCCGTGGCCACGGTCACGACGGCTGTGTCGTCGGCGCTGGGCCCATCGGCCGTGACGTCGCGCCACAGCGTGAACTGGGCGCCCTCGAGCGGCGCGTCGGTCGCGTCGTCGACCTTGCTCACCTCGAGCACGCTCAGGATCCGCGGGTCGGCGAACGCGACGTCGTGCGAGAGCGCGGTGGCGCCGATCGTCACGCTGAGGGGCGAGTCGGGATCGACCAGATAGCCGGTGGGCGGCGTGACCTCCTCCACGAAGTACGTGCCCCAGGCCAGGCCCGCCCATCGCGCCGCGCCGCCGGTGGTGGTGGTGACCTCACCGACGCGCGTGTCCTGCGCGGGCTCCAGGGTCGCGTCGCCGTCGTCCAGCCAGAGCTGGAACGTGGCCCCGTCGAGCGGCTTGTGCGTGGAGGCGTCGGTCTTGATCAGGTCGATGTCGCCCGTGAGGCGCGGGTCGTTGAACGCATCGGAGATCGCGACGTCCGGGCTGTCCTGCGTCACCTCGAAGGTGCGCACGGCATCCTCGGGCAGGCCGTAGCCGGCCGGCGGGATGGTCTCGGTGACCGTGTACGTGCCGATGGGGAGCTCCGCGATCGCGACCTCTCCCGCGTCGGCATCGAGGTCGCCGATGCCACCATCGACGACGGTGCGGGTGGTGAACAGATCCGCGGCCGGTCCATCGGTGGCGGTGATGACGAACGTCGCTCCACCGACTGCGTCACCGCTCGACGCGTCGACCTTCGACCAGGCGGCGGTGCCGAGCCGGTTCACGACGTCGAGCGTGTACGAACCGCTGTAGTCGACCGTGACGGTCTGCGGCGTCGCATCGAGGATGTAACCGGTGGCGCAGCCGTCTCGGTGATGGTGTAGGTGACACCGGGGCGCGCGTCGCCGAGGGTCAGGGTGCCGTCCGCCACGCCGTCGGCGTCGCCGGCACCACCGTCGGTGATGGCGAGGCTCGCGGCGGTGGAGAGGGGCGTCGGGTCGGGCGCGACCGTGAACGAGGCGCGGGCGACCGGGCTGGCGGCCTCATCGACCTTGCGGATCGTCAGGTCGCCGCACTCATCGTCGAGGCCGATCTCGAACGGCTCGACGTACTCTCGCAGCGCCGAGTTGATCGACCCTCCCGTCGCGTTGCGCACCGCCAGCGTCGAGGCTTCGACGCCGGGGCAGCTGGGCGTGCTGAGAAGCGCCGACAGATTGATCGCCACCTCGCCGAACAGGCCGGCGGTGAGCGTGCGCTCGTCGAGCGTGGTGATGGTCGACGTGTTCGAGGCGGCGTGCACAGGGCTGTCTGCCGCGATCGGCTGCGCGATCCATCCGGATCCGTCCCAGGCGTGCGCCCCGTCCACCGCGAACCCCGAGCCCGAGTAGGTGCCGATGATCAGCAGGTCGCCCACCGATCGCACGGGCATCTCGTACCCGGCGGCGTTCACCGCGGACGGCAGCTGGCTCAACTCGAACTGGAACGTCATGGTGCCCGACGCGACGGCGCGCTCGAAGCCGATGTACAGCCACTGGCTGTGGTCGACGAACGCGCTGTGGCCGTAGACATTGCCGATGTCGTTCGCGGCCGGGCTGATCTTGCCGGTGGTGAGGGTCTGCGACGGTGCGTTGACCGCGTTCGAGCCCCCCGCGAAGTAGGTGTCGGCGCTGGATCCCAGGGGGTCGATCGCGCGCGGCTGCGGGGCGAGCTCGGGCGAACTCCAGTCGATGCCACCCTCGGTGCCGGCCTGCATGTCGCCGTCGATCTCGAAGCCGCCGTACAGGGCGGCCATCGCCGGCTCCCCTACCGTGACGACAGAGACGCCGGCGACCGCCGTGCCCCCGAGCACCGACAGTGCGACCAGCGTGGCGACCGACGCCAGGGCACGCGGGTGGCGGCGCGCAGCGTGATCCGCGGCGCGGGGCGCGGCCGCGACCTGCGAAGGCACGCGCCCGGTGGTGAGCGCGCGCAGAAGCCGAGCCGTGGCGGCGATGATGCGTCCTCGTGCGTGCATGGTCCTGTGTCCTCGTTGCTCCCGCGGTGCGGGTTCCGGAGAGCCCGCCCGGATGCGGATCCCTCCGTCATCGACAATGCGCGCGCGACTGCCCACGCAGACGGCCTGGGTGGCGGAGCTAGGTGCCAGGGGGCCCGTCCTGGGTGCTGCCCGGGCGGCCTGAGTACGTATCGCCTCGCACTGATGCGGGCTTCCCTCACCCCGCGGCGGGTCGTAGCGTGGGCGGTATGACGACCGAGACCACCGTCGAGCGCGACGACGACCAGAGCCGCTACGAGCTGTACGTGACCGACACGGCCGACTCCGGGTCGACGCCGGAGGGATCGACCCTCGCCGGCTACGCGGAGTTCGTGCAGGGCGACGGCGTCATCCGCTTCACGCACACCGTGATCGACCACGCCTTCCGGGGTCGCGGCCTCGGCGACGTGCTGGCGGCCGAGGCCCTCGCCGACGTGGCCCGCCGCGGCGACACGATCGTGCCGCTGTGCCCGTTCATCGCCAAGTACCTCACCGAGAACGAGGTCGCGGGCGCGATCGTGAAGTGGCCGCACGGCACGCCGCAGGACGCGGCCACCCCGCCCGAGCAGCCCGCCTGATCCGCATCCCGGCAACCCGCCCGCCCGCCCGATCCGCGAGACTGCACGTACGCGCCGAGACAGCGTGCAGCGTCAGCTGTTTCGGCGCGGGGATGCAGTCTCGCTGAGAGGATGGGCCGCATGACGCGCTACGACGCCGACACCCGCGTGGACGGCGGCTCCACGAGCTGCGACGGACCCCGCACCCTGCTGCTGGAGCCGCGCAAGGTGCCGCTCGGGGGCATCCGCGCCATGGACGTGTCGCGGTCGCTCCCGCAGCGCGATCTGCCGCTCGTGGGCGCCTGGTGTTTCCTGGATCGCTTCGGGCCGCAGGTGGCCATGATGCGGGTCGATCCGCATCCGCACATCGGGCTGCAGACCGTGACGTGGCCGCTCGTGGGCGAGGTGCATCATCGCGACGCGGTCGGGTCGGACGTGGTCATCACCCGCGGCCAGCTCAACATCATGCCGGCGGGCGCGGGGATCAGCCACTCCGAGTACTCGGTCGGCGACGAGCCGGGGCCCATCGATGCCCTGCAGCTGTGGATCGCGCTGCCCGAGGGGGCGCGCCACCAGGATCCGCACTTCGAGCAGCACCGCGCGCTGCCCTCCGCGCGACTGACGGCGACCGAGGGGGCCGACCCGTCCGTCACGGTCGTGGTCGGATCGTTCGCCGGCGTCACGTCGCCGGCGGCCGTGTACACGCCGATCATGGGCGCGGAGATCTCGCTCGCCCCGGGTTCGCGGGTGCGGCTGCCGTTCGTGCCCGATTGGGAGTACGCGATCGTGCACGTCGACGGCGACGTCACGGTGCACGACGGCGCCGACGGCTTCCCGCTGCAGCAGCTCGACCTGCTCTACCTGGGCGTGCACCGCGACGGCATCGAGGTGTCCTCCCAGGGCGGCGCGATGATCTTCCTGCTGGGCGGCGAGCCGTTCGGCGAGGAGATCATCATGTGGTGGAACTTCGTGGGCCGCAGCCACGAGGAGATCGTCGAGGCGCGCGAGCAGTGGGAGGCGCACGACCCCCGCTTCGGCAGCGTGCCGGGTCACGATCGCGACGACCGCACCCCCGCCCCTCCCCTGCCGAACGTGCGGCTGACCACCCGCAAGCGCCGGGTCTGACGCGGCCCGTCACTCACCGCGCCCACTCACGGCGCTCGCACCGGCGCGCGGCCAATAGGCTCGAGGCGTGAGCAAGCGCGGGGTCATGCAGACGCGGGTGCTGCTCGTGTGCGCCGCGATCGCCGTCGCCACGGGAGTGCTCGGCGGGATCGAGGGGTGGCTGACCATCCCGGTGCTGGCCGCCGCGCCGTTCCTGTACGGCTTCCTGCTGGGGGTGCACGCGCTGCCGGGGATCATCGCGCAGGAGCTGTTCCGGATGCCGTGGGTGGCGCTGCTCACGCACGTGCTCGCCGGCCTCGTGGGCGCCGCGATCGCCCCCGTCTACGTGCCGCAGTTCCTCGGCACCGCGCTGCTGTTCGGCGCGATCCAGGAGGGCGTCGCCGCGATCTTCCGCTACCGGGCGTGGAGCTGGTGGCGGTACCTGATCTCGGCGCTGCTGATCGGCGGCGTCATCGCGTTCGTCGTGGCGATGGCGGCCGACCTCGACGAGCTGCCGGGCTGGGCGCAGGCGCTGTACCTCGCCCTGTCGCTGCTGGGACCGGTGGCCTGGACGCTGGTCGGCCTGTGGGTGGCGCGGGGCCTGGAGCGGGCGGGCATCACACCGGGCGCCCACCGCTCCGCCGTACGCTGATCGGATGACCGATGCCCCGCTCGCCGCGCTCGCGCGCGTCGGGGTCACGCACCTCGGGGCCGACCGGCCGTCGCCGCGCGAGGTCTCGCTCGAGATCCGTCCCGGCGAGCTGGTGCTGCTGCTGGGACCGAGCGGCAGCGGCAAGTCGACGCTCGCGCTCACGCTGAACGGCCTCATCCCCCACGCCCTCGATGCCGACGTCGACGGCACCGTGCGCATCGACGGGCGCGACGCGGCGGAGATGACCCCCGCCCAGGCCAGCACGCGCGTGGGCATGGTGTTCCAGGATCCCGATGCCCAGATCGTCACCTCGACGGTGCTCGACGAGGTCGCGTTCGGGCTGGAGAACCTGCTGCTGCCCGTGCCGGAGGTGCTCGAACGCAGCGAGAGCGCGCTGCGGCGCATGGGGCTGTGGGAGCGGCGGCACGACGACCCGGCGGTGCTGTCGGGCGGCGGGCGGCAGCGGCTGGCGATCGCGTGCGCCCTGGCGATGCGCGCCCCGCTGCTCGTGCTCGACGAGCCCACGGCGAACCTCGACGCGGCGGGCGCCGCCGAGGTCTCCGCGGCGCTGGCCGAGCTCGTCGCCGACGGCGAGCAGGCGGTGCTGCTCATCGATCACGACCTCGAGGCGGCGCTCCCGCTCGCGACCCGCGTGGTCGCCCTCGACCGCGAGGGGCGCGTGGCCCTGGACGGCGAGCCGCGCGCGCTGCTGCGCGAGCACGCCGACGAGCTGCGCGCGCTCGGGGTGTGGCTGCCGGACGACGCCCCGGAGCGGCCCGCCGCGTGGACGCCCACGGCGGAGATCGCCGTCTCGGCCCGCGGGCTCACGGTGATGCGCGACCGGCGCGCCCTGATCCGCGACGTCTCGCTCGAGATCCCCGCGCGGTCGTTCACGGCGATCGTGGGGCCGAACGGGGCGGGCAAGACCACGCTGGCGCAGGCGCTCGCGGGCGTGGTCCCGCCGCCGCGCGGCACCGTGCGCGTGGCCGGGCTGGACGCCGGCTCCGCCCCGCCGCCGCGGCTGGCGGAGCACGTCGGCTTCGTGTTCCAGAACCCCGAGCATCAGTTCATCGCCCACACGGTGCGCGGCGAGCTCGCGCACAGCCTGCGCCACCTCGAGGCCGCCGAGCGCGATCGCCGGGTGGCGGAGGCGCTCGAGCGATTCGATCTGACGGGGCTGGAGGATCGGCACCCCTTCCGCCTCTCGGGCGGGCAGAAGCGCCGCCTCTCGGTCGCGACGGCGCTCGTTGCCGGCGCGGACCGCCCGGGCGGCGTGCTCGTGCTCGACGAGCCGACGTTCGGTCAGGACCGCGCCCGCGCCGAGGAGCTGCTGCGGCTGCTCGACGAGGTGCACCGCGGCGGCGCGACGGTCATCGTCGTCACCCACGATCTGCGCCTCGTCGCCCGCCACAGCACCCACACGGCCGTGATGGACGACGGGCGGCTCGCCGCGTTCGGGCCGACGGCCGAGGTGCTGCCCGCCGCCCGCGCGCTGCTCACGCGCCGGGCGACGGGAGACGCGCCGCGCGCGGCCGCCGACGCGGCCCCCACCCGCGCCGCGCCCCTGGAGCGCCTGAACCCGCTCGCGAAGCTGGCCGCCGTGACCCCGGCGCTGGCGGCGCTCGTCTTCACCCGCGACATCCTCACGCCGGCGCTGTTCCTCGCCGCCGCCTACGCGGCCGTGCTCATCGGCGCCCGGCGCGATCGGCGTGCGGCGCTCTGGCTCGCGGTCACGCTGCCGGCGATCGTGCTCGTGCTCGCCGCCGGGTTCTCGCTGTGGACCGCCCCCGCCACCGGGCTGGCGACCGCGCTGCGCCTCGCCGCCCTGCTGGCGATCGCTCTCGTGCCCGGCCTGACGACGGAGGGCCCCGACGTCGTGCGCGCGCTCGTCGCGCAGCTGCGGGTGCCGTACCGGGTGGGGTACGCGGCCCTCGCCGCGTACCGCTTCGTGCCGCGGCTGCGTCACGAGCGGGCGGTGATCCGGGCCGCGCACCGGGTGCGGGGCGGCGGCTCCGCGCTGAGCCGCGCCGTCGGATCGCTCATCCCGCTGCTGGCCGGGGCCATCCGGCACGCCGAGCGCGTGGCGCTGGCGATGGACGCGCGGGCCTTCGGCGCCCACCCCGAGCGCACCGAGCGCCACCCGATCCCCTGGCGCCGGCGCGACGGCGCGGCGGTCGCGATCGGCTGGGCCGTCACGGCCGCGCTGCTGGCCGCACCGGCCCTCGCGAGTGGATTCTCCGGCGGAATGTGACACCATGATCCCGGCTCCGGAACCCACCGGGGCCACGGGGGGCCATGCGGCGGTCACGTCGCCAGACAGGGGAGAACGACAGATGACGGACTTCGATCCGGCCTACGCCGGAACGTGGATCATCGATCCCGCGCACTCGCGCTTCGGCTTCGCCGTCAAGCACGCGATGGTCTCGAAGGTGCGCGGCGCCTTCCACGACGTCGCCGGCACGGTGACGGTGGGCGAGGGCGGCGCCTCGGACGCGCACGTGGAGATCACGGTGCAGGCGGCGAGCGTCAGCACCGGCAACGAGCAGCGCGACGCGCACCTGCGCACCGGCGACTTCTTCGAGGCCGACACGTACCCGGAGATCACCTTCGTCTCGACGGGGATCGACGAGGTGGGCGACGACGCCTTCATCGTGCTGGGCGACCTCACGATCAAGCAGACGACCAAGCACGTCAGCATCCCGCTCGAGCTGACCGGCATCGGCCGCGATGCCGACGGCAAGCTGCGCGCCGGCTTCGAGGGCACGCGGCGGATCGATCGCCGCGAGTTCGGCCTCGAGTGGCAGGTGCCGCTCGATGCGGGCGGCGTGCTCGTCTCCGAGCGCATCACCCTCGAGTTCGAGCTCAGCCTCATCCACCTCGAGGGCGACGACGCACCGAGCGCCTGAGACACGAAAGAAGGCAGGCCGCCCCGATCGGGACGGCCTGCCTTCTGCGTGTGAGCCCGCTTACGCGGTCAGCTCCTCGACGGTCATCGCGCCGGCCAGCTCCTCGATGAGGTCGTCGCCGGGGCGCACCTCGTCGAAGGGCGCCTGGATCTCGGCGCGCTGCAGCATCTCGGTCATGCGGCGGCGGCGCTGACGGGTGATCAGCGTGACGACGCGGCCCGAGTTGCCCGCGCGGCCGGTGCGGCCGGCGCGGTGCAGGTACGTCTTGTACTCGTCCGGGGCGTCGGCCTGGATCACCAGGTCGACGTCGTCCACGTGGATGCCGCGCGCGGCCACGTCGGTGGCGACGAGCACGCGGGCGCGGCCCTTCATGAAGCGCTCGATGTTGCGCGTGCGCTTGGCCTGGTTCAGGTCACCGTGCAGCGAGATCGCGTCGATCCCGGCGTCGTCGAACTGCTCGGCGAGCATCTCGGCGAAGGCGCGGGTGCGGGTGAACACGAGGGTCTTGCCCTCGCGGTCGACGAGCGCGTCGAGGATCTCGGCCTTCGAGCGCTGGTCGACGACGAGCACGCGGTGATCGATCGTGCCGGTCTCCTGCGTCTCGCCGGCGACCTCGTACACCTGCGGGTCGACGAGGAACTCGTCCACCAGCGCGGCGACCTCGCGGTCGAGCGTCGCCGAGAAGAGCAGCTTCTGGCCGCCCTCGCTCGTCAGGCGCAGGATGTCCTGCACGGGCTCGAGGAAGCCGAGCTCGCACATGTGGTCGGCCTCGTCGAGGACCGAGATCTGGATCTGCGAGAGGTCCAGCTTGCCCTGGCGCTGCAGGTCGCCGATGCGACCGGGGGTGCCGATGATGATGTCGACGCCCTTCTTCAGCGCGCCCACCTGGCGCGCCTGGGGCACGCCGCCGTAGATCTGCGTGGTGAACAGGCCCACGCTGCGGGCGATCGGCTGCACGGTGCGGTCGATCTGCAGCGCCAGCTCGCGGGTCGGCGCCATGATCAGCGCGACCGGCGAGCGGCCGAAGGCGCGCTTCTGGCCGGCCTGGGCGCGGAGCACCTTCTCGACGAGCGGGGCGCCGAAGGCGATCGTCTTGCCGGAGCCGGTACGGCCACGGGCGAGCACGTCGCGACCCTCGAGGATCGACGGGGCGGTCGACGCCTGGATCGGGAACGGCTTCGAGGCACCGAGGTCGGCCAGGGCGCGGACGATGTTGTCGCCCAGGCCGAGGTCGGCGAAGGTCATCTCGGTGACGTCCTCGGCCTGCACGGCCTGCGCCTCGAGGCGCTCGTGGACGACATCGATCTGCTCCTCCTGCTGCTTGGTGCGCACGGGGGCCTCGCGGCGCTCCTGCCAGGCGCGCTCGCCGTCGTTCTGGCGGCGGGCCGGGCGCTCGGCGTCGAACTCGCGGCGGGCGGGGCGCTCGTCGCGATCGAAGCGGCGGGCCGGACGGTCGTCGCGGTCGAAGCGCGGGCGCTCGTCGCGAGCCGGGCGGTCGTCGCGGTTGTAACGGGGGCGGTCGCCCTCGAAACGGCGGGCCGGACGCTCGTCGCGCTCGTAGCGGGGGCGCCCGGTGCGCTCGCCGTACGCGCGGGCGGGGCGGTCGTCGCGGTTGAAGCGGGGACGCTCGCTGCGCTCGCCGTACGTGCGGGCCGGACGGTCGTCGCGGTCGAAGCGCGGGCGCTCGTCGCGGGCCGGACGGTCGCCGTAGCTGCGGGCGGGGCGGTCGTCGCGGTTGAAACGCGGGCGCTCGTCGCGCGCCGGGCGCTCGTCGCGGCGGAAGCCACCGGCGCGCTCGGGACGGTCGCCGTACGTGCGGCGCTCCCCCGCGGGACGGTCGCCGTAGGTGCGGCGCTCGCCGCGGTCGTTCGTGCGGTCGAAGCGGCCGGCGCGGTCGTCGCGACGGGGACCGTCGAAGCGGCGCTCGCCGGTCGAGCCAGTGCGCTCGTCGCGGGCACCCGTGCGGGCGCCGCGGTCGTCGGCCGACCAGCGGGGCTTGCGCTCGTCATCGCGACCGTGGCCGCGGAACGGGCCTCCGGTCGACTTCTTCGCGTAGCGCGGGTCGAAGTTCTTCGGGGCGCGGGCGCCGGATCGATTGGTGTTCTTGGGCATGCGAAAGTACGCACCTTCCATAGGTGTTCTGCGGCCACATCAGGACCACACACACCCGCGCATACATACGCGGCATCCCAAAGCCGACGTATCAGAGTATCCAACGTGCCTGGGAGAAAGCCTGTGCGGCCGGGCACCCACCTCGGCCGTGCCGATCAGTACGCGCGGTGGCCGCAATAGGGACACGTGTGGGCGCGCCGCGGATGGAGCTGATCGGTGAAGATCCGATGCCCCTGCGGGCAGGTGCTCTCCCGTCGCCACGTGCCGTGCGGTGTCTTGGCCGCCACGGCGACGCCGCCGGACCCTCTGCGTGAGCCGGCGCTCACCGAAAACGGCGCAGGGATGTCCTGTGGCATTGCTAGTGTCCGTTCCATCCGGGTCATGGGGAGATCGGGTTCGGCCGGTTCTCAGACCGAGTTCTTCCATCCGGAATCTTCGGAAGAGCCGGACGCGGCGGATGTTCGCCGCCCGGCGATGACTGCATCCAAGGACGTCGTGGTTCCCAACAAGGGCGTGACGCCTTCTTCCGGCGTGAACGCCTCCACCGCGAAATAGGTGGCGATCGGGTCCGTATATCGGCCGCCATATGCCCCAAGGAATCGCCGGGCTTCCTCCGGAGCGGCTGGGGCCTGGGACGGAATGGCCTCGAGGATCGGAAAAGCCTGTTCCGGTTCTGGTGCACAACCGGCGAGCACGGTCGTCAGTGCGACCGCGACGAGGGGCACAGAAGCGGACGCGCACGAATCCTCGTCACGCCTCGTCCGCGCGGATGGTCGGCGTCGCGCGCGGCACCTCAGAGCACCCCCAGCAGCACCGGCAGGATGCCGAGAGGTGATGCGGTCGCCACCCAGAACACGATCGACGCGATGATCGTGGCGAGGGGAAGGAACTTCGAGCGACCGCTCGAGATGGCGCGCAGCAGGAACAGCCCGCCGACCGCGATCCCTGCGATGGGGAGCAGGATGGCCAGGATGAACCCCGCGTACATGAGGCCCGTGTAGATGAGGTCGGAGACGCTGTTCTTCAGGCCCTCCGCGAGCTCCTGCCGCGCATCGCGGGCCATGGAGCTCAAGGACAGCGGGTTCTCCGGAGCGGGTGTCGGCGCGTTCGCCTCGGAGCCGCGCATCGGCTCGTGGGTCCCCGGCACGTCGCTCATCGGCCGGGGCCGTTCTGGGAGGAGCTGCCCGACTCGAGCGCGGCCGCCTTGCGGAAGCGGCCCCCGAGCCAGAGCAGCGCGGCCGAGATGACGCCGAGGATCACAAAGGGGACGAGTTCGTTCGGGTAGTAGCCGATGATCACCATCTTGATCAGGAAGACGGCGACGCCGATCCCCCCGAGCGCGATCAAGAGCCAAGCGATTGCGGACTTCGACATGCGGGTTCTCCTTCTGGGGTGAGGAACGCGGCTACTGGCGCTCGAGGGTCACGAGGGGCTCGCCGGACTGACTCATGACGACGGCGGTGTCGTTGCCGTCGAATCGGACGAGGTAGCTGGCTTCGTTCGGCGGCTGGCTCACCACCAGGACGTATGCGCCGTCGTTCTCCTCGCTGCCGAGCGTGCACGTCATGCCGCCGCCGATGTCCAGCGGCTGGCCGGCGTTGTAGTACATGCCCGTGCAGCTGCCGTCCTCGGCGATCGTCTTGACTCCGGAGCCGTCGTCCGGTTGCCACACGCCGACCAGGCTCGGTGTTCCCCCGCTGCATCCGGCCGCCAAGAGAGGCGCGCCGAGAAGGACTGTGAGCTGGCCTGCCAGTCGCGCTGCCCGGCGATACTTCCGCCACACGCGCGATGTGCGGGGGTCGCTCACCTGCTGATCGAGACTCATGAACTTCACTCCTTCTGCCTGTTCGTTCAGCTACGAGACGTTTTTCGGAAGGTCTTCAAGCGGTGGAGGGCCGTGCGGGTGGACGATCAGCGTGGCGCCGTCCCACCACTCATTCAGTTCGCTGTAGGTCCGGAGAAGGGTCCATGTCTCGTCCCGTAGCACTGGTATCAGGTCCGTGTCGGTCTCGACCGCCCCGCGTTCCTCTGAGGCAGGGTCGCGCTCACCGGTCGCCGCATCGATGATGTCGAGGCCCCCGCTCGACCGCATCCACACCCTGCCGTCGTACTGAGCGAGAACGCGGATGCCCTCCAGCGCCTCGGCCGCCTCAGGCCAGAGCTCGAACACGACCTGTCCGTTCGGATCCACGGACCGGAACGCCGGCTGACCTTCGACGTAACCCCCGCTGTCGTTCGCATACGCAAGGCTGAACCCACCATCCAGCGCGTCGACGGCTACCGTCCGGAATGCGTCATATTCCACCGCTCCCGTCGAGAGACTCCGGACTCGGTCCACCTTCATTCCGCTGCCCGGTGGATATTCGGACGCGACGATCGCCGTCGCCGTGGCTGGCCCCCAGTCCGACGGCTCGTCCACCGCCCATCCCAGGGCGCCGCTCGCGGGGTCGACCTGCTGCATCCTGGACTGCCAGTTGAGGATCACCTGGCCGTCCGTCGCTACGTGCGGGTCGGATTCGCCAGCTTCTGTCTCAGAGAGGTGGGACCAGACGGTGGCGCGCGAGTCGATGTCCACGCCCGCGAGGATCCACTGCTCCCCTGACATCGTGACGATCACGAGCATGCCGTCAACGAGACTCACGCTGGCGGCCGCTTCGGGCTCGAATGTCCACCCGGTGTCCTCCCCGCGCCCCGTCAGTGCCGTGTCCAACGGCCCGTCGTCGATGATCAGGCCGTCTGAGCTGAAGGTCGTCAGCTTGAGATAGGGCGGCGGCTGAGACAACCCCGATGACTCCGTCGTCACATACGACACGGCCGCGATGACCGGCGGCGCTGTGGCGCTCTGTTCGACCGCATATCGCGTCGCGGATACGGTCTCGTCCGGGTCGCTGGGAACGCGCAGCTCCGACGGAACGCCCGTTGAGACATCGAACGCCGTTGCCACACCGTCATCGTCCACCGAGACCAGAACATGCCGACTGCGCTGCGAAGGGGGCATCACGTCCGGGATGCTGAAGCTCGACGTGATCACGGAGGTCGACGGCGTCGGCGACGGTGACGGCTCCGGCACACTCGTGCTCGGTCGGGTGAGATCCGATGGACGTGGGGACTCTACAGCCACCAGATCTGTCTCATGATCCGATGAGCAGGCCGCCATCGTTGCGACAAGCAGCGCTGCGCAGGCAGCAACGGCGAGCGACCGCGCCCCACGAGCGGGCACACCCGGTGACCGTTTCCCCGTCCTCACTTCGTTCCCCAGAGCTCGGAGAGGTCGCCGTCGGACGCCGCCTCGGCGTACCCCGGGAGGGCACGCGCGACGGCGTGGGCGACGGTCCGCAGCGCGCTCACCTGCCAACCGCCGTCGACCGGCACGGCGACGATCGCGGGGTCATCCAGCGCGAGCAGCTCGGCGCCGGCCCATCCGTCCGAGAGGCAGACCCGCCCGCCCCAGCCCACGTCCTCGAGACACTCCCCCTGGATCCGGTAGGTGCGCTGCCCGTACGTGTCGGTCCACGTCCAGCCCAGATCTTCGACGCGGAGGTACGCGGCCCCGTCGCGGTCGACCGAGGGGGCGCGCACCGGATCGAAGGTGAGCGACACCTGCGATCCCATCGTCGTGTTCCCGGTGCGCAGCATGCCCATGACGGCGTCGCCGTAGATCGCAACGAGCCGGCGCTCGGGCAACGGCAGCGTCTCGGCCCACGAGAGCGAATCACCGCTCATCATCCACGCACCGAGGCCCTTCAGCGCGGCGTCGAGCGCGGCATCCGGCGAGGCCGAGGCACGCGGCTCCGGGACCCAGTCGCCGAGCACCCGGTCGCGCTCGGCGAGAGCGTCCGGTCCCGGACCGATCGCCAGCACCAGGGACTGGCGGATCCACAGGTCGGCCAGCGTCAGCACCGGGCTGATGTACCAGCCGCCCTCATCGACGGCCACCATCGACAGCGGCGGCACGATCCTGTCACCGCCATCGGGGCCGAGATCCAGCGTGAGCGGCAGCGTACCGCCGAGATCCGCGGTCAGCGCCGCCCGGGCGCTGACCATGCTGTCCTCGATCGCGCTGCTGTCGCTTCCCCACGAGGCGGCCGTCGCGCGGTCGAGCGGCTCGGCGAACGCCCGCAGGGCATCCGCCACGCGAGCCGGGTCGCCGTCGATCGACACCGAACCGCCGACCGCGGTGACGCGGACGACCCCGGGCGCGATCTCCTGCTCCGCGAACTCGAGATCCGCGAACGTCACCTCGGTGTGATCGGCGAGTGCGGCCACCATCCGCTCGTAACTGTCGCCTTCCGACTCGATCTGCAGGGCGTTCTCGAGCACATCACCCAGTCCCGCCATCTCGCTCGGCGCGAGGGCTCCGAACAGGGCCCGCGCGTCACCCGCCTGAACGGCCGCGAGCGCACGCTCGGCCGCCGCGGTCGGCGTCCCTGATCCGGCCGGCCGGAGCAGGGTCCACGCCACGGCCGCGCCGGCGACGAGCAGCAGGACCGCTCCCGCCGCCACGGCGCCGATCGCCCAGCCCCGGCGCCGGGCGGGCGGGCGACGGCGGCCGGGCTCACGGCGAGCCGTGGCGGCCGCCGCCACCGGAAGCGGCGGCGGGGGCGTGCGACGCAGCGCCACGGCCGAGCGGGCATCCGCGTCGCCATATCGCTCGAGCCAGTCCAGCAACGCACCGTACGCGTTCGGGTGCGCGGCGATCTGCGCGCCGAGCTCGGGCCGCTCCATGGCGAGCCTCGCCAGCTCCTCCGCGGTGGTCGTCGCCGAAAACGGCGCACGGATGTCCTGTGGCATTGCTAGTGTCCGTTCCATCCGGGTACATGGGGAGATCCCCCGTGATGTCCGGGCATCGGTGGGATCAGTCGGGACACTAGCGACGGGTTCAGCCGGTTCTCAGACCGAGTTCTTCCATCCGGAATCTTCGGAAGAGCCGGACGCGGCGGACGCTCGCCGCACCTCGCACCATCGCCTTGTTCAGCCCCTCCCCTCCCAGGACGATCACGATGACGATGCCCGGACCCGACGCCGACTCCCTCGCCGTCCTCGCCGCAGACCTGCGGGCCCTCCGCCTGCGCGCGGGCAGCCCGACCCTCACGCGCCTGCAGGCCGACTCCGGCATCTCCAAGAGCGGCATCTCCGACGCCCTCAACGGCAAGGCGCTGCCCTCCGCGCGCACGCTCGACGGGATCGTGCGCGCGCTCGGCGCGGAACCGGCCGAGTGGCTGGCACGGCGCGATGTCCTCGCCCGTGCCGGCGTCGCGCCGGCGGCGGCAACGGCTCCGACGGAGGCCGTCGAGCCCCGCACCCGCCGCCGCATCGGGCTCGGCACCGCCGTGGTCATGTCGATCGCGAGCCTGATCGTCGGTGCCGGCGGTTCGGCCGCCGCGACGTACGCGATCGTCACCTCGATCCCCGCCGAGCAGGCCCCGCGCATCGCGGTCGCCACGGGTTCGGAGCCCGCCCTGACCCCCTGCGTCGACGACGCCGCGGTGGCCACCGCGGCCACCGGGCCCGAGAACTCGCTGCTCGAGATCGTGTGGTCGGACAAGTGCCAGGCCGGCTGGGGTCGGATCACCCGCTTCGACGAGAAGTTCGCCGGGAACACCGTGACCGTCGCGATCTACCCCCAGACCGCTCCCGACGGCCCCGATCGCCAGGAGGTGACCGAGCACGACGTGCAGGGCGGGTACACGACGCTCGTGGTGCGCCCGACGCCCGACACCCTGCTGTGCGCCGAGGGCAGCTACACGGTCGGCGAGGAGGACGTCGTCATCGGCGAGATCTGCATCTGACGTGGCTGATGCCCGCGCGCGGTGGCCGCGCCGCGCCGTAGGCTGACCGCATGAGCGAAGCCATCGACCCGACCGGCACGCAGATCCACCTCCGCCACCGGGGGGCTCACGGCGAGGTGAGCGCCACGATCACACAGGTGGGCGCGTCGATGCGACAGCTCGCCGTGGGCGGCACGCCGCTCGTCGCGGACTTCCCCACCGGCACGCCCGCGCCCTCCGCCTCGGGCGTGGTGCTCGTGCCGTGGCCCAACCGCGTGCGCGACGGCCGCTGGGCCCACGACGGCCGCGAGCTGCAGCTGGCGATCACCGAGCCGAAGTTCCACAACGCGATCCACGGCCTGCTCCGCTTCGCGCCCTACGCGATCGAGGCCGACGAGTCGAGCGCGACGCTCACCGCGACCGTCTACCCGCAGACCGGCTACCCGTTCGCGCTCGAGACCTCGGTGACCTACGCCCTCGCGGACGACGGCATCCGCGTCACGCACGTGCTGCGCAACGCCGGTAGCGAGCCGGCGCCCGTCGCGCTCGGCGCGCACCCGTTCTTCACCGTGGGCGACGCCGACCCGGCCGACGTGGTGCTCACGAGCACGGGCGACACGTGGATCGAGACGGACGAGCGGATGCTTCCCGTCGCCGAGCACCCGGTCGCGGGCGACATCGACCTGCGCGAGGGCCGGCGCCTGGGCGACGGCATGATGGACCGCTGCTACACCGGTCTGCGGCGCGACGCGGACGGCCTCGCGCGCACCACCCTCACGGCCCCCGACGGACGGCGCACCGTGCTGTGGCAGGGCGAGGGCATGGACTTCACGCACGTCTTCATCACCGACACCTACCCGGGACGACCCCTCGCGGTCGCCATCGAGCCGATGACGGCCCCGGCCGACGCGTTCAACTCCGGCCGCGGGCTGCGCGTGCTCGCCCCCGGCGAGGAGTGGACGCTGGAGTGGGGGGTTGCCCTCGAGGGCTGACCCCCACCCCGGCGTCAGTCGCGGCGGCTGCGGCGGCGAGTCTGCACGGGCGAGGCCGACGGCAGGCCGTGGGGTCGCCCCTCGACGGGATGCTGCACCGTGACGGTCACGATCGGCGCCTCACCCGGCTCGGCCCCGGGGCGATGCACGTCGACGACCGTGCTGCCGCTCACGGGCTCGTGCACGACGGGCTCGTGCGCGACCGGCTCGGCCACTGCGACCACGGCGCTCGGGGCGGGAGCCGCGGCGGCGAGGGCCAGCGCGGCGGCCGATGGGGCACCGGGTCGCTCGTCCTCGGCCGGGGCGTCGCGCTCGACCGCGGCCGGCGCCGGGCCGTCGCCGTCGGGCTCGGGGCCGTCGGGGTCGGAGCCCACGTCGCCCTCCCCGCGGCGCGCCAGGCGCCGCTCGCGAGCGCCCTCGACGAGGTTGTAGAGCGTCGGCAGCACGATGAGCGTGAGGAACGTCGACGACACGAGGCCGCCGATCACCACGATCGCGAGCGGCTGCGAGATGAACCCGCCGTGGCCGGTGATGCCCAGCGCCATCGGCGTGAGCGCGAAGATCGTCGCCAGCGCCGTCATGAGGATGGGGCGCAGACGCATGGACGACCCGGTGAGGGTGGCGTCGCGCGTGCTGAGCCCGTGCTCGCGGTACTGGTTGACGAGATCCACGAGCACGATCGCGTTGGTCACCACGATGCCGATCAGCATGAGCACGCCGATGAGCGATGCCACGCCCAGCGGCACGCCGGTGACGACCTGCAGCAGGATCGCGCCCGTCGCGGCGAACGGCACCGACACGAGCAGCAGCAGCGGCTGGCGCAGCGACTTGAAGGTCGCGACCATCACCACGTAGACGATGAGGATCGCGGCGAGCATCGCGAGGCCGAGCTGGCTGAACGACTCCGCCTGCTGCTCCGCGACGCCGCCGACCTCGGCGCGCGCGCCCGACGGCAGCTCGACCGCATCGAGCGCCGCCGTGACCGACGCCGTGGCCTCGGCGAGGTTGTCGCTCGCGGGCGGCACCGTGATCGTCGCCGTGCGGCGGCCGTTCACCGTGCTGATCGAGGTGGGGCTCTCGGTCTGCTCGACCGTCGCGACGTCCTGCAGGGCGATCATGCCCGCGGCGCTCGGAATCTGCAGCTCGCGCAGCTCCTGCTCGGTGGCGGGCGGGTTCTCCACCTCGAGGTAGACGGTCAGCGCCGTGTCGTCGATCTCGACGGTGCCGATCTGCTGATCGTTCATCGTGTTCGACACGAGCGCGCCGATCGCGACCTCGCTGAGGCCCCGCTCGGCCGCGGCGGCGCGGTCGACCTGGACCGCGATGTAGGGCAGGCTCGCGGCGAGGTCGTCGGTCACGTCGCCGATCCCGGCGCGGCCGTCGAGCTCGGCGACGATCGCGTCGGTCGCCGTCTGCAGGTCGTCGGAGTTCGGGGCCGAGACCTCGATCGCGATGTCGGTGGAGCCGAAGCCGGCCGCCGCGCTCACCGTGATCTCGCCGGCGTCGTCGAGGTCGGCGACGGCCTCCTGCACGTCGGCACGCAGCTGCTCCTGGTCGACGTCCTCGTTCGTCATGATCGAGAACGTCGCCGATCCGCCGCCCGAGAACGCGTCCTGCAGCTCGGATCCGCTCGAGCCGACCGAGACCTGCACGGTCTCGATGCCGTCGACCCCATCGAGGGCCTCCTCGACCTTCTGCGCGGCGGCGTCCTTGGCCTCGAGGCTGGCGCTCGGGCCGAGGTCCTGGGTGACGGTCATGGTGTTCTGGCCGGTGTCGCCGAGGAAGTTGATCTTCATCAGCGGGGCCATCGCCACGGTGCCGCCGAGCACGAGCACGGCGATCAGCAGGGTCACCCACGAGTGCTTGAGCGTCCAGCGCAGCAGCGGCAGGTAGGCCCGCTGCAGACGCGACGGCGGGGCGTCGGGGCTCTCGGGGTCGATCTGTCGACCGTTCTCGTCGAGCAGCGGCTTGCCCGGCTTCATGAACCAGTACGCCAGCACCGGCACGATCGTGAGCGCCACGAACAGCGACGCGAGCATGGCCAGCGCCACGGTCACCGCGAACGGCCGGAACAGCTCGCCGACCATGTCGCCGACGAAGGCGATCGGCAGGAACACGGCCACGGTCGTGATCGTCGACGAGGTGATGGCGCCGGCGACCTCGCGTACCGCCAGCCGGATCGCGTCGCCCTTGTCGGCGTCGCCGACGTAGTGGCGCTTGATGTTCTCGATCACGACGATCGAGTCGTCCACCACACGGCCGATCGAGATCGTCAGGGCGCCGAGCGTGAGCATGTTGAGCGAGTAGCCGAACGCCTGCATGCCGATGAAGGCGATGAGCACGCTGGTCGGGATCGAGATCGCGGTGACGATCGTCGAGCGGATCGACAGCAGGAACACGAGGATCACGATCACGGCGAACACGAGGCCGAGCAGGCCCTCGACCGCGAGGGTCTCGATCGACTGCACGATGAACGGCGCCTGATCGAAGACGACCGTGAACTCGGCGTCGGGGAACGTCTCGCGCAGGTCGTCGAGCGCGGCGAGCACGCCGTCGGAGACCTCGACGGTGTTGGCCGCGGGCAGCTTGGTGATCGAGATCGAGATGGCGTCCTCGCCGTCGACGCGCGAGATCGAGGTGATCGGATCGCTCGTCAGCTCGACCGTGGCGACGTCGCCGATCGTCGCGACCGGCGCGCCGGGCTGCGGCGACGAGGCGATCAGCGGGAGCGCGGCGATGTCGTCGGCCGAGGTGAGCTTCGCCCCCGTCTGCACCGTGAGCGTCTCGTCGCCCTCGGTGATCGATCCGCCCGGGAACAGCACGCCGTTCTGCTCCATGGCGTCGCTGATCGCCTGGGTGCTGAGCCCGCGCGCCGCGAGCGCGGCCGGGTCGGGCGTGATGCTGATGCGCTCGCCCACGCCGCCGACGATCGACGCGGCGCCGACGCCGTCGACGTCCTCGATCTCGGGGATCGCGATGTCCTCGAGCTCGGACTGCACGTCCTCGCCCTCGTCGAAGCCGCTCACCGCGACCTGGAGCACCGGCAGGTCGTCGAGCCCCACCGAGAGCACCTGAACGTCGGCGGACTCGGGCAGCTCCACGCGGTCGATCGCCTGCTGGATCTTCTGCTCGGCGGTGCCGAGGTCGGATCCGTACGCGAACATCGCCTGCACGATCGAGGCGTTGGTCGTGCTCGTCGCGTTGGTGGACTCCAGGTCGGGCACGGCCTGGATGGCCTCCTCGACGGGCGTCGACACGTCGTTCTCGACGACCTCGGGCGAGGCGCCCGGGTACGTCGTGATGACGATGAGCGCCGGCAGCTCGATCGACGGGATGAGCTCCTGCTTGAGGCTCGTGAGCCCCATGCCGCCGAAGATGGCGGCACAGATCGTGATGAGCGCGATGAGGGCGCGGTTCTTCAGGCTGAGGACGGCGAGTTTCGACAAAGCGGCTCTCTCGGTGGCGACCGGCAGCGCCGACGAAGCACCGCCGATACGGTGCTGTATCCGACGCTGTCAGTCTGTCACACGCGCGCCGCCGCGTCGCGGGGGAGATCCCCCGCTTCAGGCGCCGAACGCGCGCGCCGCGAGCATGCCGAGCGCGGCCGCGAGCGCGCACGCCAGCAGCGTGCCGACGCCGTTGCCGACCGCCGCGACGTAGCGGCGCGCCAGCCACAGCTCCACCACGTCGACCGAGACCGTGCTGAAGGTCGTGTACCCCCCGAGCAGCCCCGTGGTCGCGACCGTGAGCGGCACGGAGCCGTGCCCCGCGAACGTCGTGGCCAGCACGGCCATCACGAAGCAGCCGGTGACGTTGACGAGCAGGATGGGCCAGGGGAAGCCGCGGTCGCGGCGCAGGGTGGCGTCGACGAGCCAGCGCAGCCCGGCCCCGACGCCGCCGGCCGCCGCCACGAGGATCAGCTCGAGCACGCTCACGGGCGCCCCGCGATCCGGGCCCCGAGCGCGTACCCGACCGCCGCGACCGCGACGGGCAGCGCCACGAGCGCCATCACGGCGCCGATGAGCAGCAGCAGGGCGAAGGCCGTGGCCGACAGCGGGCTCGTGGCGAAGACGCCCAGGTCGAGGTCGCCGGCCAACAGCGCCATCGCAGGCGCGAGCGCGCTGTACGAGGTGAAGCCGCCGAGCACTCCGGTGCCGAGGAACGCGCGGGTGCGGGGCCGGTCGCCCGCCCACCCGACGACGAGGCCGAGCAGCCCGGAGCCGAGCACGTTGACGAGCATGATCATCGGCAGGCCGAGCAGCGGATCGTCGTTGCCGGCCGTGGCGCCGTAGCGCGCCGCCACCCCGATCGCGCCGCCCGCCACGACGAGCGGGAGCAGTCCCCACCGCACGGGGCGGGGGCGGAAGCGGACGGTCACCCGCCCACGCTAGCGGGCGATCAGCGCTCCAGCGCGGCGGCGCGAACGATCTGGATGAGGCCGAAGACGAGCAGCGCCGCGCCCACGAACAGCCACACCCACAGCGCGGCCCACACGGGCGCGAGAATCACGAGCGTTCCGGCCACCACGCTCAGCAGGCCGAACGCGATCGTCCAGCCCCGCGAGCGCCGCACCGGGCTGTACGCGTGGCGGTCGACGCCGAGCGTGGTGAGCGCGAAGACGCCGTCCACGATCCACGCGATCCCGAGGAACAGCGCGAACACGGTCGCCAGCGCGACGGCGGCCGCATCGAGGTTCGCGAACGCCACGACGCCCGCCACGAGGTACAGCGCACCGAGCACGGCCACCGCCGCGCGGAACCACCCGCCCAGCTCGCGCGCGAACAGGGCGAGCGCGAGGTTCGCCACGCCGGCGACGATGGCATACAGCGCGATCAGCACCGTCACGACGACGGCCGACTTCACGGGCCAGATGAGGATCGCCAGGCCCGCGAGCAGCGCGATGACGCCACTGACGATGACCGCCAGCCGCAGCCCCCGCGCGATGGACCCGCGCCACACCGGCTCCTCCGCGATCAGTGTCTCGTCGGCGATCGGTCCCTCGTCGGTCATGTGCTCCCCTCTCGGTCGGCCGTCTGCCGCCGAGATTACTCCCCGCCCGGCCGCCTCGCGGCGCGCCCCCGTCACGCGTCGGCGGGATCGCGCACCATGACGTTGGCGTTCGTGGCGAAGCGCCAGCCCTGCGGCTCCTTGGTCACCACCCAGGTGGGGGTGCCGTGGGTGACGGTGCCGTCCGGTGCGGTGTACGTCTGCCGGATCTTGATGGTGGCGACGTCGGGCCGGAGGAAGAGGATCCGCTCGGGCACGTAGGTCGCCGTGACCTCGCCCGTCGAGCCCGGCAACACCTGGGCGGTGAAGGCGGTGATCTCCTCACGCCCCCACAGCCGCTTGCCGTGCCCCGTCGTGACGATCGCGTCCTCGCGGAACAGCGCCGTGAAGCCGTCGACATCCTCCTCGCGCTGGGTGCGATCCACCTCGGCCACCATGGCCTCCAGCGCGGCGATCTCGGCCGCGACGTCCTCCGGCAGGTATCCCTCGATCTGTGTCATGACCACATTCTGACGCCCGGCCTCCGGCCGAGGTCAAGATCGCCGTCTACAGCTCGCGATCGGCGTAGACCCGGAGGGCGTCGCGGACGAACGCGGCGCCCCGCTCGCCGCCGTAGTTGGCGGCGAAGCGCGGGTCGGCCACGTACATCTCGCCGAGCCCCGTCACGTAGCCCTTGACGTCGCCGCCGGGAGCCGCCGCCGGCGTGCCGGGGATGCCGGTGAGCCATTCCACGTGTCGGCGCGCAAGCTCCTGGGCCTCCTCCGAGGCGGGGTCGACGCCCCGCTCGGCGGCCGCCGTCCAGTTGCGGCCCAGCTGCGCCGTGCGCTCCTGCCAGGCCCTCTGCTCGTCGGCCGACATGCCCGTCCACCAGCGGTCGCTCGCGGCGTACGCGTCGGCGCCCCAGCGCTGCTCGACCTCTTCCCGGTACGTCGTGTGGTCGAACCCGTCGAACATCTGCTCGGCCATGGGCTCCTCTCCTTTCTGTCGTGCGCGGATCGTGTTCTCCACGGCGGCGATCTGCCGCCCGATCCGCTCCTTCTCCTGTTCCAGCCAGTCCCGGTGTCGTTCGAGCGCCCGCACCTCGTCGGTCTGCCGCTCGAGGATCTCGCCGATCTGCGGCAGCCCGAGGCCGAGCTCGCGCAGCAGCAGGATGCGCTGCAGGCGCACGAGCGCGGACGCGTCGTAGTAGCGGTACCCGTTGGCGCCGGTGCGCGTGGCGGGCAGCAGACCGACCTGCTCGTAGTGCCGCAACGTGCGGCTGGTGGTGCCGGCGAGCTTGGCGATCTGCTGGATCGACCACTCCATGACGTTCCCCTTTCTGGCGGATGTCTTTCAGCGTAGGGATTGACGCAACGTCAAGGTCAAGCCGGTTTTTCGCGGAACTTTCGCCACTCGGGGTTGCGAATCGAGATATATCGTGTTTCACTCCTGACATCGAGATATATCTCGATTTCTTCCGAAGGAGCGGACGCATGGAGAAGTGGCTCATCCACCCGGGCGAGAACCGGGTGATCGACGTGGAGGGCGTGCTCTCCCTCAAGATCGGGCTGGTCGGCGGGCAGATCGACGTGATCGCTCACGACGATCCGAACGTCCGGGTGGAGGTGCGCGGGGTGACCGTCAAGGACCTGCGCGTCGAGTTCGTCGGCGGGCAGCTCGAGATCGACCACCCGCAGCTGCGCTGGGACAACTTCCTCGAGGTGTTCCGCAACTTCGGCTCGGGCGGACCCCGCGCCGAGATCAGCGTGGCCGCACCGCGCGACGTCGCCCTCACGCTGGGCGTCGTCAGCGCCTCGGCCCTCGTGGCGGGACTCGGGCGCGACGCGACCCTCAACACCGTCTCGGGCGACGTGCTCGTCGACGGACACACGGGCGAGCTGCGCGTGAACGCCGTCTCGGGCGATGTGCAGGTGCGCGGCCTCGAAGGCGCGTTCGACGCGCACACCGTCTCGGGCGACGTCATGGTCGCCGGCCGCGTGACGAAGGCCGGCGTCGACTCGGTGTCGGGCTCGACCTTCATCGACGCCGAGGGTCCGATCACCGGCATCTCGATGAACGGCGTCTCGGGCGGGGCCACGTTCCGGCTCGATGCCGATCACCCCGTCAACTACGTGCTGCGCACCGCGAGCGGCAAGATCATGGTCGACGGCGCCCCGCGCAGCAGCAGCGGTCCGTCGAACGTCACCGGCTCGACCGGCGAGCTGTCGGGCGCGTTCGCCGACATCCGCGCCAACACCGTCGCCGGCGACATCACGGTGCTGCGCCGCGAGCCCACCGGCTTCGCGCCGGCCGCGGACGGTGAGCTCTGATGCCTCCCGTCTTCTCCCACGGCGACCTGCGCCTGTACCTGCTGAATCTGCTGGCCGACTCGCCGCGCCACGGGTACGACATCATGCAGGCGCTGGCCGAGCGCACCGGCGGCACCTACACCCCGAGCGCCGGAACGATCTACCCGCGCCTGTCCAAGCTCGAGGAGGAGGGCCTCGTGACCAAGACCGTGGACGGTCGCAAGACGGTCTACGAGATCACCGCCGCGGGCCGCGCCGAGGTCGCCGCACGGGCGGACGACATCGCCGGCATCGAGGCGGGCCTGGCGGACTCCGTGCGGCTCATCGCCGACGAGGTCCGCTCGAGCGTGCAGGAGGCGATGAGGAGCCTGCGGGCCGATCTGGCCGCCGCCGCGCACGCCGAGCGCTCGCGCCCGCGGCCACACACGCCCGACGACGACGCGCGCGCGCAGTCGCGCGAGCAGCTGCAGCGCGCCGAGGCCGCGATCGCGGAGTTCCGCGGGCGCGTGCGCAGCGACCTGCGCACCCACGTGGCGCGGGGCGGCGAGCTCGCCGCCGTGGTCGTCGACGATCTCACCGCGGCGCTGGATGCCGCCGCGCGCGAGGTGACACGTGCCCTCTCCCGCTGATCCCGGCCGCCCGGCGGCGCGCGAGTACGGCGCCGTGCGGGGATGGATCGAGCGGCGCCCGCGCGTTCGCCGCGGCTACCGCGCGGCCGTCGGCACGCTCGGCGGCATCATCACGGCGCTCGGCGTGATCCTGCTGCCGCTGCCGGGGCCGGGCGCCCTCGTGCTCATCGTCGGGCTCGCGGTCCTCGGCTCGGAGTTCGCGTGGGCGCAGCGAGCGTCGGCCTGGGTGCGCCGCCAGGTCGCCCGGATCGCCGCGTGGTGGAAACGCCGCCGCGAGCGCCGGCAGGCCACGACCGGCCGCTGACGCGCACGACAAAATCGCCGTGGGTCTTACACCCACGGCGATTTCGCGTTCGACGGATCAGGCCGCGTTGTCCTGATCTTCGTCGTCGTCACCGTACTGATCGGCCCACTTGTCGACGTACAGGTCGTCGTCGCTGTGGCTGCCGAGCTCGCGCTCGAGCGCGTTGTAGTCCACCGAAGGACTGTACGACTTCAGTTCACGGGCGAGCTTGGTGTGCTTCGCCTTCTGACGGCCACGCCCCATGCGCGGGACCCCCTCGTTTGAGCTGCGGGTGCTGCCACGATGTGTTCAAAATCACCCGGCGAAAGGACCGGAAAGAGTAGAATCCAGAGTACCACGAGGGCCGGAAACACCGGCTCAGAGGGGACCCTGAAGGGGGCGATGACGGTGTCGAAGAACCAGGTCGAGGCTGTGGGCGAGGCCCGCATTCCCGAGGAAGACAAGGCACTGCACGGAGCGGTCGTCGTCGGAGCGATTCCCGATCAGAACCCGCGGGTCCTCAAGGAGGCCGCCCGATACGCCAAGCTGCTGGGCGCGCCGTTGGTCGTCGTGCACGTGGATGTGACGCGCTTCGTCACCTACGAGGACCCGGACGGATACGTCCACTCCGCCCCGATCGACATCAACGTCGACGCCGGCGCCGAGGAGTTCGAGGCCGTCAAGCAGGCGGCCGCCGAGGTGCTCGACGGCCGGATCGCGTGGGAGTCGCGGCAGCTCGTCGGCGACCCGGCCCTCGCGCTCAAGCACTTCACGACCAAGATCGACGCGAAGCTCATCGTGATCGGCACCCGCAAGCGGGGCTTCGGCGAGTCGCTGCGCGAGTTCTTCACCGGATCGGTCGCGGCACGCCTCTCGCACCGCCAGTCGATCCCGCTGCTGGTCATCCCGCAGGGCGAGCTGCTCGCCGACGACGAGGACTACCCGCCGTCGGACCTCACCTGACCCACACGACGAAGGGCCCCGATCATCATCCGATCGGGGCCCTTCTCGCGTCGGCGGTCAGGAGGTCTGGACGCTCTCGACCCAGCTCAGGTACTCGTCGGTGACGGTGCCGGTGACGTAGCGGCCGTCGAAGCAGCTCATGTCGAGGTCGGTGAACGACGCTCCGCCGACGGCGCTCTCGATGATCGCGTCGCGCAGGTCCTCGACCTCCTGGTACACCAGGTGATCGCAGCCGAGCTCCTCGGCGATCTCCGGGATCGTGCGGCCGTGGGCCACCAGCTCGAGGCGCGAGGGCATGTTGATGCCGTAGACGTGCGGGTGTCGCACCGGCGGGGCGGCCGAGGCGAACGTGACCGTCTTGGCCCCGGCGGCGTACGCCATCTGCACGATCTGCTTGCTCGTCGTGCCGCGCACGATCGAGTCGTCGATCAGCAGCACGTTCTTGCCGCGGAACTCGCTCGACATCGCGTTGAGCTTCTGGCGCACGCTCTTCTTGCGCACGGCCTGGCCCGGCATGATGAACGTGCGGCCGACGTAGCGGTTCTTGTAGAAGCCCTCGCGGTACTCGATCCCGAGCACCTTCGCGACCTCCATCGCCGCGGGACGCGCCGAGTCGGGGATCGGCATGACGACGTCGATCAGTCCCTCGGGCACGTGCTTGGCGATCGTGGCGGCGAGCTTCTCGCCCATGCGCAGGCGCGACTCGTACACGGAGACGCCGTTCATGATCGAGTCGGGACGCGCCAGGTACACGTACTCGAACGAGCACGGCAGCAGCTTCGGGTCGTCGGCGCACTGCTTAGCGTAGAGGTCGCCATCGTTCGTGATGAACACGGCCTCGCCGGGCTCGACGTCGCGGACCAGCTCGTAGTCGGCGTTCTCGAGCACGAGCGACTCGCTGGCCACGACCCACTCGTCGCGCCCGTCGTCGCCGGCGCGGCGCCCCAGCACGAGCGGGCGGATGCCGAACGGATCGCGGAAGGCCAGTAGCCCGTATCCGGCGATCACCGAGATCACGGCGTACGCGCCCTCGATGCGGCGGTGCGTGCGGGTGACGGCCTCGAAGATGCGGTCGGGGTCGAGGTCGACCGGGCTCGTGGTGGCCTGCAGCTCGTTGGCCAGCACGTTCAGCAGCAGCTCGGTGTCGCTCGACGAGTTCAGGTGCCGGCGATCGCGCTGTTCCATCTCGGCGGTCAGCTCGCGCGTGTTCGTGAGGTTGCCGTTGTGGATGAGGATCAGGCCGTACGGGGAGTTGACGTAGAAGGGCTGCGCCTCCTCCTCGGCCGACGCCGTGCCCTTGGTGGCGTAGCGCACGTGACCGAGGCCGACGTTGCCGAGCAGCGAGCGCATGTCGCGCGTGCGGAAGGCCTCGCGCACCTGCCCCGGCTTCTTCTGGATGTGCATGACGCCGCTGGGCTCGGCGGTGGCGATGCCGGTGGCATCCTGACCGCGGTGCTGCAGCAGGAGGAGCGCGTCGTAGATGTCCTGGTTGACCGGGCCGCGCCCGACCATTCCGACGATGCCGCACATGGGGTGGTTACTTCATCCGTTCTGTCAGTTGGCGTAGGCGCCGACCAGGCGGACGGCACCGCCATCGACGCCCTTGGCGCCCTGCTCGAAGTCGTCGCCCGGGGCCGCGCCCTCGCCGACGGTGCCGACCTGCCACGCGGGGATCCCGTCCTGCGCGAGCGCCGCGATCGCCGCGTCGACGACCGCCGGATCGACGATCGCGAGGAAGCCGATCCCGAGGTTCCAGGTGCCCTCGCTGGACTCCAGCGTCGTGCCGGCGATGTCGCTGAGCACGCGGAAGACGGGGCTCGGGCTCCAGGTGGTGCGGTCCACCTCGCTCCAGGTGCCGCGGGGCAGCACGCGCGCGAGGTTCGCCGCGATGCCGCCGCCGGTGACGTGGCTGAGCGAGTGGACGCCGTCGCCGAGCTGTGCGATGAGGCGCAGCAGCGGCGAGGTGTACAGGCGGGTGGGCTCCAGGAGCGCCTCGCCCCACGAGGTGCCGAAGTCGGCGGCGTGATCGCCGTAGCCGATCCCCGCCTTGGTGAGGATGTGCCGCACGAGCGAGTAGCCGTTGGAGTGCAGGCCGCTGGAGCCGAGCGCGAGCACCGCGTCGCCCGGCCGCACGCGCTCCGCGCCGAGCACGGCGTCGGCCTCGACGACGCCGGTCGCCGCGCCCGCCACGTCGTAGTCGTCGACGCCCAGCAGGCCCGGGTGCTCCGCGGTCTCGCCGCCGACGAGCGCGGTGCCCGTGGCGGTGCAGGCGTCGGCGATGCCGCGCACGATGTCGGCGATGCGCTCGGGCACGACCTTGCCGCACGCGATGTAGTCCGTCATGAACAGCGGCCGGGCGCCGACCACGACGATGTCATCGACGACCATGCCCACGAGGTCCTGGCCGATCGTGTCGTGCTTGTCGATCGCCTGCGCGATCGCGACCTTGGTGCCCACGCCGTCGGTGCTGGTGGCGAGCAGCGGGCGGCGGTAGCCGCGCAGTGCGCTGGCGTCGAAGAGCCCGGCGAATCCGCCGACCCCGCCCAGCACCTCGGGGCCCTGCGTCGCGCGCACCGACGACTTCATCAGCTCGACCGCGAGGTCGCCTGCGGCGGTGTCGACACCGGCTTCGGTGTACGTGGAGTTGTGCGCGGAGGGCGCTTGCGAGGTGGGATCGGCGGCCACGCGTCCAGCCTAGCCGCCGCATCGGGATGCTCCATGCGAGAGGGCTGGGCGCGCACCGGCCCCGGCGGGTGGCCCGTCCCTAGACTGAGCGCATGCAGGCATCGGAGCGGCCGAGCTGGCGTGTGACCGAGGGCACCGACCTCGGCGTGCTGGTGGCGCTCTACCTGCGCACGACGCTCGGGGTGCGGCCGCCCGAGGAGCTTCCGGCGCTGCGCGGGGTGATCCCGGCGGGCGAGGCCGACGACGAGGTCACCGCGCAGTGGCTGCAGTACTGGCGCATGACGGTGGAACCGCTCGCCCATCCGGCCGACGAGCCGCTCGAGCTCGTGGACGGCTTCCGCGATCTCGTGGCGCTCCCCGTGAGCGCCGTGCGCCTGGCGGAGGCGATCGCGCCGCTCGCCCCCGCGGCGCTCGCGTTCGCCGACGCGGCGCGGGGCCGGCTGATGCTGGAGCAGCGCGCCCGCGCGGCCGATCTGGTGTGGACCTACCTCGTGCGCGACGAGGAGAAGCGCGCGGGGCGCCCGGCCCATCCGTTCACCCTGAACGTGCAGCTGCTGCCGCTCACGCAGCGCGGCATCTGGTGGATCGGCGACCTCTCGATCGCGGTGAGCGACGGGCTCCGCGGCGATGCGCCGGCGTTCGGGAAGGCGATCCGGCCGATCGTGGCCGATCTGCTCTGACGTCAGTCGGCGTCGGCGACGGTCTCGTGCGAGACCCGCACGTCGCGGGTGCGGCGGCCGATCGTCGCGTCGAGGATCAGCGCCACGAGCATGCCGAGCGCGATGCCCGCGGGGACGCACCACAGCAGGATGAACCCGAAGGCCTGCCCGCGGGTGTACTCCACGAGCGTGTAGCGGCTGGCCTCGTCGGTGCCGGTGAAGACCGTCGAGAGGATGATCGCCGCGACGATGCCGAGCATGGCGCCCAGGGCGGCGAAGACGCCGAACTTGGGCGCGCGACGCACCTTGACGACATCGGCGTTCACCCCGGACTGCATGATCCCGATTCTTTCACCGGCATTCTGGGAATGCTCTCTTCTCGCGCACCTCCCAGCGAAGGCACGGTCTCAGGGGCGCAGGGGCAGCAGGGGCGCGAGGTCGGCGCGGACCCCGGAGGCCGAGATGCGCCCCTCGGCGAGCGCGTCATCCCAGGTGGCCTCGCCCGTGGCGACGGCGATCCACACGGCCGCGTCCATCTCGACGACGTTGGGCGGGGTGCCGCGCGTGTGCCGCGGGCCCTGCACCACCTGCGCCGCGCCGAACGGCGGCACCCGCACCTCGACGGTG